>JACOVL010000013.1 GCA_016177355.1 Betaproteobacteria bacterium
ACCTGGCGCTCGCTCTCGGCGTCGAGCGAGCTCGTCGCCTCGTCGAGCAGCAGGATCGGCCGGTCGGCGAGGATCGCGCGCGCGATCGACAGCCGCTGGCGCTGGCCGCCGGAGAGCTGCACCCCGCGCTCGCCCAGTTGAGTATCGAAGCCGTTCTTGAATTGTTCAATAAAATCAATAGCATGTGCTGAAACACAAGCCGCCCTGATCTGCTCCGGCGTGGCGTCGGGCCGGCCGAAGCGCACGTTCTCGGCGACGCTCGCGGCAAAGATCACCGGGTCCTGCGGCACCAGCGCGACGGCGCGGCGGAGCATCAGCGGGTCGCAGTGCCGGATGTCGGCGCCGTCCACCAGGACGCGGCCCGAGCGCGGATCGTAGAAACGCAGGAGCAGGGAAAAGACGGTGGACTTGCCGGCGCCCGACGGGCCGACCAGCGCCACGCGTTCGCCGGGACCGACGGCGAACGAGACCGGTCCGAGCGCAATCGTCTCCGGCCGCGACGGGTACGCGAACACGGCCTCGTCGAAGCGGATCGCGCCCGCCACGCGCGGCGGCAGCTTGATCACCGGCTCCAGGGTTGCCAGCGCGGGCTGCGTATCCAGCAATTCCATCAGTCGCTCGGTCGCGCCGGCGGCGCGCTGGATCTCGCCCCAGATCTCCGACACCGTGCCCGCGCCGCTGGCGACCACCACGGCGTAGAACACGAAAGCCGACAGCTCGCCTGCAGTGATACGCCCGGCGAAGACATCGTGGCCGCCGATCCAGAGGATGACGCCGACGGCGCAGAAGCCGATCAGCATCACCAGCGAGATCAGCCACGCCTTGACCCGCACCCGGTGCACGCCGGCGGCGCAAGCGGCGTCCACGGCTTGCGAGAAAAGGTCGCGCGTGCGGCCCTCGTGCCCGTAGGCCTGCACCGTGCGGATCTCGTGCAACGACTCGTCGACGTGGGCCGACACGTCCGCCACGCGGTCCTGGTTGGCGCGCGACAGGCGCCGCACCCGCCGGCCCATCGTGAGTATCGGCACCAGCGTCGCCGGCACGCCAAGCACGATCAGCGCCGCGAGCTTGGGGCTGGTCACGAACAGCAGCACGAGCGCGCCCAGCATCATCAGGCCGTTCCTCAGGAACATCGAGAAGCCGAACCCGATCACCTGCCGGATCTGCTCGCTGTCGTTGGTCAGGCGCGAGGCGAGCTCGCCGGTGCGCGCCGCATCGAAAAACGCGGGCGAGAGCGTGAGCACGTGGCCGAACACCGCCTGGCGGAGATCCGCGATGACCCGCTCGCCGACGCTCATCATGAAGTAGAAGCGCACCCAGGTTGCGCTCGCGAGCACCACCGCCACCGTCACCACCGCCGCGAGCGCGGCGTTCAGCAGTTGCGGGTCGGCGCTGCCGAAGCCGGCGTCGATCACGTAGCGCAGCCCCTGCCCGAGCGCGAGCACGCAGCCCGCGGCGACGACCAGCGCGGCGAGCGCGGCGGCAATCCGGAGCCGGTACGGCGCGAGAAACCGCCCGAGGCGCAGCAGATGTGCGAGCTCGCCTTTCATTTCTCAGCCGCGGTTGTCGTAGCCGGGAAGCACGCGCGCGTCAATGACGCACACCTTGCCGGCCCGCGCCGCCGCGAGGCCTTCCTCGATGGCGGATTGCACTTTGGCGGGGTCGGTAACCGGCCCGATGCCGGCCGCGCCCTGCATGCGCGCCAAGCCGGCGATGTCGATGTCGGGATCGCCGATGCGCTGGCCGATCCAGCGGTTCTCCTCCGGCCGGCCGCGCTCGCGCGCCATGCGCCCCTGGTGGCGCTCGTCGTTGTAGAACGAGCGGTTGTTGCTGACGATCATCAGGCAGGGAATTTCGTAATGCGCGGCGGTCCAGACCGCGGTATTCCCCATCAGGAAATCCCCGTCGCCCATGATCGCGACCGGCACCCGCCCCGAGCCCTTCAACGCGAGCCCGGCGCCGACCGTCATGCCCGGGCCCGATCCCACGCCGGCGCCGCCGTCGTGGCCGATGTAATCGAGCGGGTGCCGCAGGTGCGTGTAGGCGCCGTTCCAGCCGAGCGGGAAGCGCGTGTAGCAGACGTCGCTGCCGCGGGTCGCGGCCTCGAGCGCGATGCCGATGCCCCGCATCGAGACCGCCTCCGCGGGCGCGGGCGGCAGCGGTGCGGGCGGGTACGACTTCGCGCCGCCCGTGCGCGGGCCGGCGGCTTCGAGCAGCAGCGGCACCGCCGCGTCGGTTTCGCACATCAGGTAGACGTCCGCGGGCGGCAATCCCTGGTGGTCCATGCTCCAGCCGCGGTGGCTGTGCGCGTCGCACGAGACGTTGATCACCTTCGCGGCGACCGGGCCCGTTCCATGCGCCTGCTTGAGCGTGCCGGCGAGGTCCAGCCAGTCGAGCGCCAGGATGACGTCGGCGGAGGCGACGAGCTTCGCCGCTTCGGGTGTCAGGCTCGCGCCCGGCGGCGCTGCGTGCAGCCGGTGATCGGTGGGGAAAGCCGCGGCCAGCTTGATGTGGGTCAGCACCGGCAGGTTGAGCCTCTCGGCCAGCGCGACGCGCGCGTTCCAGCCCTCGAGGCTGCGCGAGCAGCGGCCGGCGAGCATCAGCGGGTTCCTCGCGCCGGAGAGGAGCCGCGCGGCCGCGGCCACGAGCTCGGGCGCCGGGCGCACCGGCGGCGGCGCGGCGTAGCGCGCGATGTCCGGCAGCGGCGGCAGCGCCCCGATTTTCTCTTCCTGCATCGCCACTTCCAGGTTCACGTACACCGGCCCTTGCGGCGCCGTCCGCGCGATCTGGGCCGCGCGCATGATCGCCTCCACCGCCGCGCCGACGGAGCCCGGCTGGTTGTCCCACTTGGTGATGTTGCGGACGATCGCGCCCTGGTCGGCGCTGGTGTGGATCCAGTCGATCCACGGCCGGCGCCGCGCGGCGTCCCACGGGCCGGTCGCGCCGAACATCAGGATCGGCGCGCGGTCGCACCAGGCGTTGTAGACCGCCATCACGGCGCGCATGAGGCCGATGTTCGCGTGCATCGCCGCCGCCATCATCCGGCCGCTCGCCTTCGCATAGCCGTGCGCGATCGCCACCGTATTCTCCTCGTGCAGCACGAGCACCATCTGCGGCGCGCGGTTGCCGAGATAGTTGACGATGCTGTCGTGGAGCCCCCGGTAGCTCGAGCCCGGCACCAGCGCGATATACGGGATGTCGAGCCCGCTCAGGACGGCGGCGATCGGGTCGCTGCCCCAGAATTCGCCGCCGGGCTGCGCGGGCACCGGCGTGTCGTGGACGATCGCGCCCGCCGGGTCTTTCACGCTGCGCATCCGTTCCCCCTTAATGGTTTCAACACCCCGGCATGGTCCATGAGCCCTTCCATGTAAAATGATAGCCGATAAACCAGCCGCGATCGCAGCGGAAAGGCAATCGGTGCGTGATTACTGGTTGAGCAAACTGTTCTTCGACCTGCAAAGCCCGCCCGCGGCGGAAGAGTACCGCGCGGACCGGGGGAAGGTTCTCGACCGCTATCCGCTCAAGCCCGGGGTGCGCGCCGCCGTCGAGTCCGACGATGTCGCAGCCCTGTCGCGCCTGGTGAATCCCTATCTCCTGAGGTTCTACTTCCACATGGCCGGCATGCCGGAGGAGGATTTCCTGCGCCGGATCCGGTCGGCCGGGGCCGCGGCGGGTTCCTCCCGTGGCTGAACTCGTCGGCGTCTACGCGGCCAGCCACGGGCCGATGATCGTGCGCAACTGGACCGTCCTTCCGTCGAGGTGGAAGGACAGCCTCACTTCGGCATTCACCGAGCTCGGCCGGCGCATCAGGGCCGCGCGGCCGGACGCGCTGATCGTGATCTCGCCCGACCACTGGGTGAACTTCTTCATCGACAACCTGCCGGGCATCTGCGTCGGCGTGGGTGAGACGCACGCAGGGCCGCCCGAGCCGTGGCTGAAGGAATTCCCGCACCGCGTGATCGCCGGACATGCGAAGCTCGCGAGCCACATCGTCGAGACCGCCTACGGGCGCGATTTCGAGCCGTCGGTCTCGTACCGGCTCGCGCTCGACCACGGGTTCTGCATACCGCTGTGGAAAGCCGGGCTCGACCCCCTGCCCGCGATCGTCCCGGTCGTCCTGAACGATCTCGAGCCGCCGCAACCCTCCGTCAAGCGCTGCTACGCCTGGGGAACCGTGCTCGCGGAGGCCGTCGCAAGCTATCCTGGAGACTTGCGGGTGGCGATACTTGCTACAGGCGGGCTCAGCCACTCGATCGGCGAGCCGACGATGGGCGAGATTGACGAAGCGTTCGACCGCGACTGCATCCGCCATTTCGAGTCCGGAGACCGCAAGGCGCTGCTCGACTACCTCGACCGGCGCCTGCCGGTTACCGGCAACGGCGCCGCGGAAGTCCGCAACTGGGTCGCCGCCCACGGCGCCGCGCGCGGGCGCGGCTTCGAGCTGATCAGCTACAGCGCGATCCCCGAGGTCTACGTCGGCTGCGGCTTCGCTTCCTGGAATCTCGGCGCCGCAACTGGCGGTCCGACACGCCGGCCGGACGGCACATCCCGGGATCGAACCTGAAGCGCGACACCCGGCGGCGCGCGGCCTACGACTGAGGCGCCATGCCGCGCAGGCGCTCGTTCGCTTCCTCGAAGGCGTGCAGGGTGTGCTCCACGTCGTAGGGGCGCTCCTCGAACGTCCTGGGGTCCCATTCGCTGCGGGGCGTCGCGAAGAAATCCCCGCCGTAGACGTGGATCGCCCCGGTAATCCGGTCCAGCGGATTGGTGACCGCGTGGATGATGGCCTTGCCCAGCGGGACCACGTCCTTCGTGTCGAGCTCCTTCATCCCGTGCCGAGTCAGGCCCTTGTCGGCGCGGCGGTAGAAGATGTTCTGCTCGCGGCCGCCGTAGATGCCGATGACGGCCCACATGCGATGATCGTGCGGCTTGAACACCATCCGCGGCCCCCAGCACAGGTTGAGGATCGTCAAATCGTCCGACCGGTAAATCGTCTCGACGCCCGCGCGCTTCGGTTCCCCGAGCGCGTTAATGATTTGTGCGGGATCGCTTACCGCTTGCGCCACCCGCTCGCGGATTGCGGCATGCGCGTCACCTTCCTTGAGCGCGGCGCGGCATTCTTCAACGAAGCGCTCCTTCTGAAACATCGCTGTTCCTCCTTTTCAGTTTACTTCGGCCCGGGCGTACCGTTGCGGCGTGACCCAGGAGCCTGACGTAGTTTTACGCGCGCAGTGCAGTCGCTCCAAGAGGCCGGTGTCCCGGTTTGCGGGCTTTTTATCCAGGTGTTTCCGGGCAGATCCGGGACTGCCGTCCTAGTGCGCGGGCTTGAGCGGTGCGTGTCCGTACCCCGCCTCCCGGGCCAGAACGATGGCCTGCGGCCGGCTTGAAACTTGCAGCTTGTCGAAGATGCTGGTGACGTAGTTGCGCACCGTTTTTTCGCTGAGCGACAGGGCTTGGGCGATGTGGGAGTTGTCGTGGCCCTGCGCGATCAGCTCCAGCACTCCGCGCTCGCGCTCCGTGAGCCCGGAAAGGCGCTGCGCAACCCCGGTGTCCGGGCTTTGCGGCGCCGCTGTCTGCTGAAACGCCACGACTTCGTCGATGAATTGCCGCCAGGCGGGATCGGAACTGAGCAGGACGTGGTTGCGGCTTTCGAGCGGCACGAAGCGCGCGCCGGGAATCAGCGCCGCCACCCTCCGGCCTTCTTCGAACGGGACCCGCGCATCGCCGCGTGTGTGGAGAACCAGCGTCGGACAGCGGACCTTTGCAGCCAGTTCGCGCACGTCGATGACGTCGAACTGGCCGACGATGCGCGCGGCATTTTCCGGAGATGTCGCCAGGCGCTGAAACTCGTCGAACGCGCGTTGCTGTTCCGGAGAGGCATCCGGCATGAATTGCGTCGTAAACACCTGCCTGAACTCGGGGGTCTGCCTGCTCCAGCCCAACTCGACGATCTTGATGAGCGTGCGCGCCTCCTCGCACTGCCGCTCCGACAAATCGCGCTTCAGCTTGCCCAGCGCATAGCCGCCGTAAAGCATGAGATGACTGACCTTCTCGGGATAACGCGCGGCATAGGCTATTGCGATGGCGCACCCTTGCGATCCGCCCAACAGCGAGAAGTGGCGAAGGCCCGCTGCTTGAACGACCGTGTCGAGGTCTTCCACCCAGGCCTCGAACGAGATGTCCTGCACGTTCCAGTCGGAGAGGCCGCAGCCGCGCTGGTCGTAGCGGACGAGCGAAAAGTGGCGGGACAGTACGTCCCGCGTGGGCCGCCGGATCGGGTTTTGCCATTCATATTCGAGGTGACTCAGCCAGGTGGCTGTACGGACGAGAGGCGGGCCCTCGCCGGTCACCGCGTAGGCGAGTCGTACGCCATCACGGCTGGTACAGAAGCGGATATGCTGGGCTTCGATGGCCATGCGTGGTCAGTCGAGATCCTGAATGGAAGCGAGTTCCCGCTATTCGCCTTTTAGTCGCATCGCTAGTCCACTTTCGCGCCGGAGAACTTCACGACCTTCGCGTATTTCTCCGTGTCCCGGCGGATGAAAGCGGCGAACTCCTCCGGACTGCCGCCCACCGGATCGGCCCCCAGCGCCTCGAACTGCTTGCGCGTCTCGGGCGCGCGCACGATCTTCACCAGCGCCTCGTTCAGGCGGGCGATGATCCGCTTCGGCGTCTTCGCGGGCGCGAACAGCCCGAACCAGTTCACCGCCTCGAACCCCGGGACGCCCGCCTCGGCTATCGTCGGGACGTCGGGCAGCCGGGGTGAGCGCCTGCTGCTCGCGATGCCGAGCACCCGCACCCGCCCCGCCTTGATGTGGGCGATGATCGGCGCGACCGAGTTGAACATCATGTTCATGTGCCCCGCCAGCACGTCGGTCACCGCCTGCGGCGCGCCTTTGTACGGCACGTGCGTGATGTCCACGCCCGTCATCTGCTTGAACAGTTCCATCGCCAGGTGGTTGGCGACGCCGTTGCCGGCCGAGGCGTAATTGAGCTTGCCGGGCTGCGCCCTGGCGAGCGCGATCAGGGCTTGCACCGACTGTACCGGGACCGAGGGATGAACGATCAGCACGAACGGCCCGATCGAGATCAGGCCGACCGGCGCGAAATCCCTGAGCGTGTCGTAGGGCACCTTCCGCAGGTGCGGCAGGATCGTCAGCGCGCCCGGGCTGCTGATGAACAGCGTGTAGCCGTCGGGGGTCGCTTTCGACGCCAGCTCCGCGCCGATCAGCCCGCCCGCTCCCGGGCGGTTGTCCACGACGAGCTGCTGGCCGAGCAGCCGCGACAGGCCGGGAGTCACCAGGCGCGCCGTCACATCCGGCGTCCCGCCGGCGGGCACCGAGACGATTACCCGGATCGGCTTGTCGGGCCAGGCCTGCGCCGCCGCAAAGAGCGGAAGCGCCGCCGCGCCTGCCGCCAGGACTCCGCGCAATATACCCATATTCCCCCTCCGTGACCGTTATAGCGGTTATGGTAACCGATGCGGAGGGATTCCGATTAACATATCGGCTTTTCAACAGGAGTTTCCCGGCATGGCGGCGGCAAAGGAACTCGAGGGGAAAGTGGCGATCGTCACCGGCGCCTCGCGCAACATCGGGCGTTCCATCGCGCTCTCGCTCGCGGCGGGCGGCGCCGCGGTCGCGGTAAATGCCCGCAATTCGCGGGAAGACGCGGACAAGGTGGCGCAGGAGATTCGCGCCGCCGGCGGCCAGGCGGAAGCATTCATGGCCGACATCGCCGACGCGGCCGCGGTGAAAGCGATGGTCGAGGGCGTGATAAAGCGCTACGGGCGCGTCGACATCCTGGTGCTGAACGCCTCGGTGCGCAAGGAGACCCCTTTCATCGACATGGGCTTCGAGGAGTGGAAGAGCCTGATCTCGATCACGCTCGACGGCGCGTTTCACTGCGTCAAAGCCTGCCTGCCGCACATGATCAAGGCGGGCGGCGGCGCGATCGTCACCCTCGGCGGCATGACCGCGCTCTCCGGCGCCAAGCGGCGCGTGCACGGCTCGGTCGGCAAGCACGGGCTGTGGGGCATGACCCGGGCGCTCGCGAAGGAGCTGGGCGAGCACCACATCCGCGTCAATTGCGTGGCGCCCGGCCAGATGAACACCGCGCGCGCGGCCGGTCGCTCGGCGCGCCCGGACGTCTCCAACGTGCCGCTCGGGCGCCGCGTCGAGCCCGACGAGATCGCCGACACGGTGCGCTTCCTGTGCGGCCCCGGCGCCGTCATGGTCAGCGGCCAGCTGATCTACGTGGACGGCGGTCAGCAGATGTTCTGATGCCGGTGAAGCGTGGCCGGTCAATACCTCATGAGGAGAAAAAACGACACGAATGGGGCACAGCGGAGCTCCAGTGACGCGCTGCGGTTGAGCGAAGAGCGCCTGCAATGCATCCTCGAGCTCTCGACCGAGTGGTACTGGGAGCAGGACGAGAACTACCGTGTCACCCGCATCGTCGGCGCGGGCTTCGGGCAAACGGGAACCGATCCGCAGCAGTACGTGGGGGCGGCGCGCTGGGACCATGGCGCGGTCCCGGTCGGCGACGGCGGGAGCTGGGACAGGCACAAGGCAATGCTCGAAGCGAGACAGCCGTTCACCGACTTCGTCTTCCGGCGCGTCGATCCGCGGGGCGAAATGCGCTACATCAGCAGCAGCGGGCAGCCGGTGTTCGACGGGAAACGCTTCACGGGCTACCGCGGCATCGCCAAGGACGTCACGGCGAGCATGCGCGCCGAACAGCTGCTGCGGCTCGAGCACATGGCGGCCCGCTGCGTCGCCGGCGTCGACAGCGCCTCCGCGGCGCTGAAGGCGGTGATCCGCTCGATCTGCGAAACCCAGGGCTGGGAGTGCGGACGCTATTTCGGCTGGAACGACAAGGCCGGGGTCATGGCCTTCACCGAGTTCTGGCACGTGCCGAACCCCGACCTGGCGCGATTCATCGAGAAATCGCGCGAGCTCACCTACGCCGTCGGGGCCGGATTGGTGGGCCGGGTGTTCCAGTCGGGGCAGCCGCTGTGGGTCACCGATATCAGCAAGGAAAGCCGCCTGCAAAAGGGCATCGCGCGCGATGCCGGCATGCACGGCACCTTCCTGTTTCCGGCCGTGTCCGAGGGAAAGCCGATCGGCGTGCTCTCTTTCCACAGCAAAACCGTCCGCGAGCCGGACGAGCGGCTGCTGCAGGCGGTGGGCGTGGTCGGCAGCCAGATCGGGCAGTACCTGCAGCGCAAGCAGGCCGAGGACCGGATTCAGTACCTGGCCACCCACGACGGCCTGACGTCCCTGCCGAACCGGGTCATGTTCAGCCAGTTGCTGAACCTCGCGATCCAGAGCGCGCGCCGCTACACGCGCAGCTTCGCGGTGCTGTTCATCGATCTGGACCGCTTCAAAATCATCAACGACACCCTCGGGCACGATGCGGGGGACAAGCTGCTGCAGGAAATAGCCGCGCGCTTTACCGAGTGCCTGCGGGAGAGCGACGTCGTCGCGCGCCTGGGCGGCGACGAGTTCGTGGTGCTGCTCCAGGAGGCGGGCGAGGCGGAGCAGGTCGCCACGGTCGCGCGCAAGCTCCTCTCCGCCGCCATCAAGCCGGTCGTCCTGGCGGGGCAGGAGTGCCGGGTGACGGCGAGCATCGGCATCTGCCGCTACCCGGCGGACGCGCAGGACGAGCAATCCCTGATGAAGAACGCCGATATCGCCATGTACCTCGCCAAGGAGGAGGGCAAGAACAATTTCCAGTTCTACTCCGAGAACATCAAGGTCCAGTCGCTCGAGCGCCTGACGCTGGAAACGAGCCTGCGCCGCGCCCTGGAGCGCAACGAGTTTTTCCTGCACTACCAGGCCAAGCTGGATCTCAAGACGAGGCAGGTCACCGGGGTCGAAGCGCTGCTGCGCTGGCAGCACCCCGACCTCGGCCTGGTGGCGCCCGTGCAGTTCATCCCCATCGCCGAGGAAACGGGCCTGATCGTGCCGATCGGCAAGTGGGTGCTGCAGACGGCTTGCGCGCAGAACGTCGCCTGGCAGCGCGAAGGCCTGCCTCCGCTGTGCATGGCGGTCAATCTGTCGGCGCGGCAGTTCGCCGACGAAAATCTTCTCGCTGACATCACCGCCGCGCTGGAACAAAGCGGCATGAGGCCGGAATTGCTGGAGCTCGAGCTCACCGAAAGCATGGTGATGCAGAATCCCCAGCGGGCGATAGAGACCCTCACCGCCATCAAGCGGATGGGCGTGCGCATCGCGATCGACGATTTCGGCGTCGGCTACTCGTCGCTCGCGCAGATCAAGCGCTTCCCGATCGACACCCTCAAGGTGGACCGCTCCTTCATCCGCGACCTCGCGGAGAACGCCGAGGACCGGGCGATCACGGAAGCGATCATCGCGATGGGCAAGACCTTGAGCCTCTCCGTCGTCGCCGAAGGCGTGGAGACGCAGGAGCAGCAGACCTTCCTGCTCGATCATGCCTGCGACGCGATGCAGGGCTACTACTTCAGCAGGCCGATCGCCGAGGACCAGTTCGCCAGCTTCCTGCGGCAGCACCTCGAATCGCCGCGATCATCGTGAACTTCAGTTCAGGTCGAGCGCGTGCTGCTTGAGCGCGTGCAGCGGCACGTATTTGAGCGCTTCCTCGTGGGTCGCTTCTAGCACCACCTGCGGCGCCATGTCCGCCTCCCACGCCTCGACCCAGCGCAGCGCGTGCAGGCACCAGCGGTCGCCGGGCTGCAAGCCGCGAAAGCGCATCTCGGGGCGCGGCGTGGTGAGGTCGTTGCCGCGCAGGCGCGAGAATTCGAGGAACTCCGCCGTGACCCGTACGCACACCAGGTGCGCCACGCCCTCCTCGCCGTGCGTGGCGCAGCAGCCGTCGCGGAAATAGCCGGTCAGCGGCGCGAAGCTGCATGCGTGCAGCGGCCCGCCGAGAACGTTCTTTTCCTTCGACGAATTCTCGCTCATCTGCCGTGCCGGCTGCGGACCCGCGCCTTGCGCAATGATTCGCACATTCTAACCGAGCATCCCGCGCGCGGCGCGTATGCCGCTCTGCAGCGCGCCGGCGACGGTGCCGTGCTCGCCCTCGAAATCGGTGGCCTCGCCGGCGAAAAAAAGTGCATCGCGTAGCGGGGCCGCGAGCGTCTTGCGCGCGCCCTCGCCGCCCACCGCGACGTAGCTGTAGGCGCCGCGCGCGTACGGGTCCTGTTGCCAGTCGTGGACGAAGGCCGCTTCGAGCCGTCCCACGCGCCCGCCGAAAACGGACTTGAGACTCTCCATCGCCCGCCGGATGATCTCCGGCGCCCCGGCGCCCGACAGGCGGGCCGCGCGCGGGCCGCCCGCCCACGCGGTCAACAGCGGCGCCCGCACGGGCATAGCCGTCCAGAAGGACGGAAACGGCGCCTCGAGCGAGCGGAAAAACGCCGCGTCCTCGTAGCGCCCGCCGTCCAGCTTTTCCCAGAATGGTGAGCGGAACCGCAGTGCGACCTTGAGCACCGGGCTCGGAGCGAGGCCCTTCAGCGCCCGCCGCTTCTCCTTGAGCGCGGGCGTGAAGCGGACGCCACCGCCCTGCAACACGCCGAGCGGCAGCGTGATGAGCGCGCGCGCCGCCGCCGCGCGGAACGGCCGGCCTGAAGCAGCGCCCTCGACCTCCACGCTTCCGCGCTTCCACCGCACCTTGCGCACGACGGTCTGCAGCTCGAGCCGCACGCGGTCGCGGTCCAGCGTGCCGGCGAGCCACTCGAGCAGCGCGCCGTAGCCGCCGGACGGCCGGAAGTGCGAGGCGGCGGTCGCGTCGTCCTCCCCGGACCATTCCCCGACGATGGCCCGGGCGCTGGCGCGCGCCGGGTCGGCGGCATCGTAGCCTTCGACGCGCCTGCGGGCGAAGGCGCGGGCCTTTGGCGACAGGTGCCGCAGCTCGCGCGCGAGGAACGCCTCGAACGAGACGTCCTTCTTCGGCATGCCGGCCCGCCGCAGGGCCTTCCGGATCTCCGTGAAAATTTCGCCCGTGGGATTGAGCTTGCCGCGCTCGGCGTACCAGCCGCCGCCGGTGCGGCCGACTGCCACCATGCCGGCCCGCAGCAGCAGCGAGAACGTTGCCGCCGGGCGCCCGTGTATGAATTCCGCGCCGAGCTCGACCGGGACCGGCAGCCCGGGCTCGTCGAGCGACCAGCAGCGCCCGCCGATGCGGTCGCGCGCCTCGAGCACGAGCACCGACTTCCCGGCGCGCCCGAGCTCCGCCGCGGCGGCGAGACCGGCGGCCCCGGCGCCGATGACCAGGACGTCGAACGATCCGTGTTGCGAGATATTGCGGGCGGGCGGCACGCGCCCATTGTAGTAGGGCTACTTCGCGGAGGGCTTGGCCCCGGCGCGGCGCGCCAGCTCCTTCAGCACCCGCTCGGTGATGTCGATGCCGGGACTGGCATAGGTCGCCTGCTGCAGGATCAGGTCGAACTTGCCCGCCTCGGCCACCGTCTTGATCGCGGCGTTGGCTTCCTCGACCAGGCCGGCGGCCCGTTCCGCCTTCCGGGCCTCCAATTCCGCCGCGAGACCGGTGGCCATCTGGTCGGACTGCCGCATCATGGCCGAGATCGCGCTCGCCCGGGACTTGAGCTCGGCCGGTGGGAGCTTGTCCCGCTCCCTCTCGAACCGTTGCCGCTCGGCCTCGATCTTTTTCTGCAATTCGAGTATCTGCCTGTTGCGCGGCTCGAACTCCTTCTTCAGCGCCTCGATGGCGCGGATCGCGGGCACGGACTCGCTTTCGATCCGGGCCGTATTCACGACCCCCACCTTCACCGGCTGCGCGGCGGCGCAGGACACGCCCAGCAACAGGACGGCCGCAATCAGTACTTGCATGGATTTCATAGTATAAACATGGATTATAGTGAAACGGGTATTCCGCCGGATACCGAGTGTATCACTCCATGTTGCGATTGACCGAAGTCAAGCTGCCCATCGATCACCCCGGGGGCGAGCTTCAAGCCGCGATACTCCGGCGGCTCGGGATAACCGCGGACGATCTCGTCGGGTATTCGGTCTTTCGCCGTGCCGTTGATGCCCGCAAGCGCCCGGCCATCGCCTTCATCTACACGCTGGATATCGAAGTAAAGCACGAGCCGGCGCTGCTCCAGCGCTTGGAAGGCGACCGGCACGTCACGCGCGCGCCGGATACGAGCTACCGGTTCGTCGCGCAAGCACCCGCCTCGCTCGCCGCGCGCCCGGTCGTGATCGGCGCCGGCCCGTGCGGCCTGTTCTCCGGGCTGCTCCTCGCGCAGATGGGGTTCCGCCCCATCATCCTCGAGCGCGGCAAGGCCGTGCGCGAGCGCACCCGCGACACCTGGGGCCTGTGGCGCAAGTCGGTGCTGAACCCGGAATCCAACGTGCAGTTCGGCGAAGGCGGCGCCGGCACGTTCTCCGACGGCAAGCTCTACAGCCAGGTGAAGGACCCGCGCCATCTGGGACGCAAGGTGCTGACGGAATTCGCCAAGGCCGGCGCGCCGCTGGAAATTCTCTACGTGGCCAAGCCGCACATCGGCACGTTCCGGCTGGTGGGCATGGTCGAGAACCTGCGCGACACGATCCACGGGCTCGGCGGGGAAATCCGTTTCGGGGCCAAAGTCTCGGACATGGAAATCGAGCAGGAACAGGTGCGGGGCGTGGTGCTCGCAGGCGGCGAGCGCATCGCCGCCGATCACGTCGTGCTGGCCGTCGGTCACAGCGCGCGCGACACCTTCCAGATGCTGCACGACCGGGGCGTTCATATTGAAGCCAAATCCTTTTCCATCGGGCTGCGCATCGAGCACCCCCAGTCGCTCATCGACCGCGCGCGTTACGGGAAGAATGCCGGCCACCCGCTGCTCGGCGCCGCCGACTACAAGCTGGTCCATCACTGCGGCAACGGCCGCTCGGTCTACAGCTTTTGCATGTGCCCCGGCGGAACGGTGGTGGCGGCGACATCGGAGGCGGGGCGCGTCGTCACCAACGGCATGAGCCAGTATTCGCGCAACGAGCGCAACGCCAACAGCGGCATCGTCGTCGGCATCACGCCGGCCGATTATCCGGGGCATCCGCTGGCCGGCATCGCCTTCCAGCGCAAGTGGGAGGCGCGCGCCTACGAGCTGGGCGGCGGCGACTACCATGCGCCGGCGCAGCGCGTCGGGGATTTTCTCGCCGGGCGGCCTTCCACCGCGCCCGGCACGGTCGCGCCCTCCTACGCGCCGGGCGTGCGCATGACCGATCTCGGCGCCTGCCTGCCCGATTACGCGGTCGAGGCGATACGCGAGGCGCTGCCCGCCTTCGAGAAGAGAATCAAGGGCTACGCCATGGACGATGCGGTGCTGACCGGCGTCGAGACGCGCACTTCCTCGCCGGTCAACATCAAGCGCAACCAGGAATACGAGAGCGTGAACACCCGCGGCCTCTACCCCGCGGGGGAAGGCGCGGGCTACGCGGGCGGCATACTTTCCGCCGCGATCGACGGCATCGAAGTGGCGGAAGCGGTGGCACGGTCAATGTTAAGATGAATCGAGCATGGAAAAAATCCGCGTCTCCAAGCTGATGTCCGAGCAGGGGATCTGCTCGCGGCGCGAGGCGGACAGCTACATCGAGCGCGGCTGGGTGCTGGTGGACGGCGTTCCCGTCACCGAGCTCGGCACGCGCATCTTCCCGAACCAGAAGATCACGCTCGCGAAAGCGGCGCAGTCGCGCCAGGAGGCGAGCGTCACGATCCTGCTCAACAAGCCGATGGGCTACGTCTCGGCGCAGCCCGAGAAGGGCTATCTCCCCGCCGTCACGCTAATCACCCCCGAATCCCGCTTCAAGGGCGACCGCTCACCCTTGCAGTTCAGCCCCGTGCACCTGCGGGGCCTTGCGCCGGCCGGGCGGCTCGACATCGACTCGACCGGGCTCCTGGTCCTGACGCAGGACGGGCGCATCGCCAAGCAATTGATCGGCGAGAGCTCGGGAATGGAGAAGGAATACCTGGTGCGCGTCGAGGGCAACCTGTCGGCCGAGAATCTCGCGCGCCTCAACTTCGGCTTGAGCCTCGACGGCGAGGCCCTGAAGCGCGCAGACGTCGGCTGGCAGAACAAGGACCAGCTGAAATTCGTGCTGCGCGAGGGCAAGAAGCGGCAGATCCGGCGCATGTGCGAGCTGGTCGGCCTCGCCGTCACCGGTCTCAAGCGCGTGCGCATCGGCAAAGTGATGCTTGCCGATCTGCCCGACGGCCAGTGGCGCTACCTGCGCGGCGACGAGCGCTTCTAGCCGGGCCGGGGCCTGGATTCACTTTTCGCGCTTTTCGTGTTTCTCTCTCTTTTTTTCCTGGCGGCGGCGCTCGCGTTCCTGCTGGCGCTCGTGGAGTTTCTCCCGCCGCAGCTCGCGCTGGCGCTCACGCTGCTCGTCCTGCTTTGATTCGCGCCGCGACTTCCTATGTTCGGCGCGCTCGTCGTCGGATTTGGGCGCGCGCTTGAGCTGCTTGTCCGCGTGCCGCGGCTTCTCAAGGCGGCGCTTCTGCTTTTCCTCTATCCTGCGGTGCAGTTCGCGGCGCCGTTCCGCCACCTTGCGGTCGAACCCGGCATGGCGCTGGTAGAAGCGCGGCGGCTTGGCGAGCAGACGCGGCGGGCGGCGCAGGTCATGTTGCGCGAACCCGTACTGCCCGGATTTCAGGCGCACCTCGCCCTTCGGGGTGCGGATGAAGGTCTCGCCGTCGTTGACCTTGTCGTAGGTGCCGGCGCCATGCTCGAGCCGCCCGCCGCGCGCGTCCGGCGGATAATAGGCCGGCTCGTGATCGGTGCCGCGCACGCCCAGCGTGGCGGTGGGCGTGGTGATGGTGTAATTCCGCGGTTGATAGCGGCCGATGCTGCCGGTGATCGAGCGTAGCGCCCCGCGGACGAGCGATAGCACGCTTTTTTCGCTCCCGTCGTCGTGGCCGGAATAACGATAGGTCGCGATGGTCAGCACGGTGTCGGGCCGCAAAGTCAGCGATCCGCCGTCTATCATCTCGACGAGCGCCCAGGCGCTCGTTCCCGTCCTGAGGGTGTCGCCTTCCTCGACCTCCATGTCAGTACTGGCGGGACGCTCGGCACCGCGGCTGACCACGGTGACCGCTCCCTCGAGCGCGTCTATCCTGCCCGCGCCTGCGGGCAGCGCCCTGGCCGGAACGCAGCACAGCAACGCCGCGACGCTCGCCACAACGAAACGAATCGCTGCGCCGTGTCTCCGATCAGCGGGTGTTCGCATGTTGGATTATAGTCATCGGGCCCGCCCCTTGCGCTATAGTGCGGATTTTCCCGGAGGAGCCCGATGAAGATCGCCCGGACCGCGGCGCACGTGCTGCGCGTGCCCTACAACTTTCCGCTGATCAAGGAAACGCAGCACGCGCTGGTCACGTTCGTCGAGATCGAGACCGACGACGGGCTGAAAGGACACGCGTTTTCGAGCTATCCCATGCGCTTCGCGATCGCCGATTTCATCAACCGCGAAGTCCGTGAAGAAATCGCCGGCATGGACCCGCTGCGGCCCGAGGCGGTGCGCACCGCGCTCTACTGGAAACTCTCCAACAAGGTGTTCATGGGCGCGTGGTCGTGCGCGGCGAGCCTGGTGGACATTGCGCTGTGGGACATCCGCGGCAAGAGCCTCGAGCAGCCGGTCTGGAAGCTGCTCGGCGGCGCGCGCGAGAAATGCCCGATCTACGTCACGTTCGGGCTGCCGCGCTACAGCAAGGCGGAGCTCACCGAGGTGGCGAAGCAGCTGATCGCCGAAGGCCACACCCAGCTGAAGCTCGCCGTCGCCGCCGGCGCGAAGCCGGCCGAGGGCATGTTCGGCCAGCCGGGCGACGCGGACATCGTCGAGGACGCGGCGCGGGTGCGCCACCTGCGCGAGACGCTCGGCGACAACGTCACGCTCATGATGGACGCCAACAAGAACTGCAAGTTCACGCAGGCGATGCGCCTCGCCCGGATGGTCGAGCCCTACGACCTGGCATGGTTCGAGGATCCGCTGGTGCAGGCCGACCCGCGGCTGATGGCGCAGATGCGCCGGGCGACCCGCGTGCCGCTCGCGGCGGGCAGCACCGGCACCTCCGACATCTCGTTCCTGCGCGAGTATCTGGTGCACGAAGCCATCGATATCGCGCAGCCCAACGTGCGCGACATCGGCGGCTTTACCGGGGGGCTCCGCGCGGCGGCGCTGGCGCAGGCGTTCAACATTCCACTCGACATGGGTGGAAATTTCCCCCATTTAAACATGCACTTGCACGCAGGCGTCGCCAACGGCGGGCGCGTCGAGTTTCACCTCGGCGGCTGGCGGATCGGCGAAGCCCTCTTCGACGGCACGCCGCCCCCGGTCAAGGGCTGGGTCACCCTGCCGCAGGCCCCGGGGCTGGGCTTCACGCCCAAATCCGGGATTCTCGACCTGGCGGTGCGCAACTAGCGCGGTGCAGCCGGCTCAATCTATCGCGAAAAGATACCATGTCCCGCCGTGAGGATTTCCGGCTCGTTGCCGGCCTGGGCTGCTACACCGCCGACAACAATCTCCCGCGCCAGCTGCACGCGGCGATCCTGCGCGCCGACCGGGCGCACGCGGAGATCGTCCGGCTCGATGCGGCGCGGGCGCTCGCCCACCCCGGCGTGAGCGCGGTGCTGACCGGTGAGGACGCGCGCGCGGCGGGCTTCAAGTCGCTGCCCAACATCGTCAGCTATCCGGGCAAGGACGGACAGCAGATCCGCAAGCCCCACCACCCGGTGCTCGCGCTGGAGCGCGTGCGCTACGTCGGCGAGCCGGTGGCGATGGTCGTCGCTGAGACGGCGGCCGCCGCGGAGGACGCGCGGGAGCTGATCGAAATCGAGTACCGCGACCTCCCCGCCGTCGCGAATTTCGATGCCGCGGTGGCGGAAGGCGCGCCGCAGCTCCACGCCGACGTTCCGGGCAACCTCGCGTTCGTTTACGAATCCGGCGATGCGCGGGCAGTCGCGACCGCATTCGCGCGCGCCAAGTACACGAGCAGGCTCACGGTGGACAGCCAGCGCCTCGTCGGCAACATGATGGAACCGCGCGCCTGCCTGGCCGCGTACGAACCCGATAGCGGGCGCTACACCGTGCACGTGCCGCTGCAGGGCGTCGGCGGCATGTGCGGCCAGCTGGCCTACGTCACCGGCCTGGACAAGGGCGGCATCGTGATCGCCACCCAGGACGTCGGCGGCAGTTTCGGCGTGCGCGGCCCGGCCTACCCGGAGTACTTCGCGGCGATGCTCGCCGCGCGCAAGCTGGGGCGTCCGGTGAAGTGGATCGGCACCCGCGCCGAATCCTTCATGAGCGACTTCCACGGTCGCGCGCTGTCCCTCACCGGCGAGATCGCGCTGGATGCCGATGGCCGCTTCCTCGCCATCCGCTTCGACGACCGCGCCGACCTCGGGGCCTACGGCGCGGCGTTCGGGGCCTTCATCGCCACGCGCAATCTCACCATCACGATGGGCGGCGTGTATCGCGTTCCGGCCCTCTACGCCCGCACCCGGCTCGCCTACACCAACACGGCGCCGGTGTCCGCCTACCGCGGCGCGGGACGGCCTGACATCGCCTACGCCATCGAGCGGCTGGTGGACTACGCGGCGCACGAGCACGGGTTCGATCCGATCGGGCTGCGGCGGAAGAATTTCATCCCGCGCGATGCCATGCCGTACCAGACGCCGAACGCGGGGAAATACGATTCCGGCGACTTCGAGGCGGTGATGGACGACGCCCTCGGGCGCGCCGACTGGGCGGGCTTTCCGAAGCGGCGCGCGCAGGCGAAGCAGGCCGGCCGGCTGCGCGGCATCGGCATCGCGACCTACCTCGAAGCGGGCGGCGGCGGCGCCGCGCCGAAGGACCAGGTCGCCGTCGAGTTCGACGCCAGGGGCGCGATGACGCTCTACGCGGTCACGCACTCCTCCGGCCAGGGTCACGAGACTGTCTTTCCGCAGGTCGTGGCCGGGGCGCTGGGCATAGGCACCGCGCACATCCGCTACCATCCGCGCCCGCCGGCCGCCGACCTCGTCGGCAACGGCACCGGCGGCTCGCGCGGCGTATTCGGCACCGGCAGCGCGTTTCACGTGCTCGGCGACAAGCTGATCGAGCTTGCGCGCCCCCATGCGGCCGCCCGGCTCGGCGTCCCGGCCGGGGACTTGCGCTACGCCGGGGGAAAATTTCACGCCGGCCGCCGCTCGATCGGCTTCCTCGAGCTCGCGCGCAAGCTTGCCGGGCCGAAGCCGCACCCCCTCGATACCGTCGCCGAAGGCACCTACGGCGCGAGTTACCCCAACGGCTGCCATATCGCGGAGGTCGAGATAGATGCCGAGACCGGTACCGCAGCGATCGCGCGCTACACGGCGGTGGACGATCTGGGCAACGTCGTCAACCCGGTGCTGGTCGAGGGCCAGGTGCACGGCGGCGTCGCGCAGGGGGCGGGACAGGTGTTCGGCGAGCACGCGGTGTACGATCCCGACACGGCGCAACTCCTCACCGGCAGCTTCATGGACTACGTCATGCCGCGCGCGGGCTGGCTCAGGCGGATCGAGGTGCACGACCACCCGGTGCCGACGCCGACCAACGCGCTCGGCGCGAA
>JACOVL010000025.1 GCA_016177355.1 Betaproteobacteria bacterium
GCCCGCGGCCGCGCCAGGCCAGGGTTTCGGCGAGGATGTTGCGCAGCCCGATCGGCGCGTGCACCGCGACCGCCGCGACGAACAGCGAGTAGAAACCCGCCCAGGCCAGGCTGCCGCGCGTGCGGCCGAGGATCTCGGCGGCCGTCAAGCCGTTGCGCACCGCATAGATGATGGTGACGAGATGCACGATCACGCATACGGCAAGAACTGCGGCGCTCGCCCGCTGCGCCGTCCACAGCAGCACCTGCGCGCGGACGTCCAGCTTTCCGTTGTCCGTCACCGCGTCACTCCGTCACCGCGTCACTCAGCTCGCCGCGGAGCATCGCCGCCATCGCCGCCCGCTTCAAGCCGGCGATCGAAGCGGTCGGGGCGAGTTGCTTGGGACAGCGCTCGGTGCAGCTCATGTGGGTATGGCAGGCGTGGCAGCCGGCGTCGCCCGCCACCGCCGCGAGCCGCGCCCGGTTGCCGGTGTCGCGCGCGTCGTTCAGCAGCGTCCACGCGCGGTTGAGCGCGGCAGGTCCCAGGTAATCCGGGTTCCAGGCGACGACATCGCACGCGCTGTAGCACACGCCGCAGCCGATGCATTCGATCGCGGCGTCCGCCAGCCGCCGCCCGGGCGACGCCGGCGGCACGCGTGCGAAATCGTCGCGCCGCGTCCGCCCTCCCCGGAAGCGGCCGTGCGCCCGCGCCCACTTGTCGAAGAACGGGCTCATGTCGGTGACGAGGTCGCGCACGACCGGCAGATGGTTGAGCGGGGCGATTTCCACCCGGCCGCCGCCCGCGACTTTGTCCACGTGGGTGCGGCAGGTCCAGCGCGCGCGCCCGTTCACGGTCATCGCGCACGAGCCGCACATGCCGACGCGGCAGGCGTAGCGGTAGGCGAGCGTCGGGTCGAGATGCCGCTGGATGTGGGTCACCACGTCGAGCACGGTCTGGCTCGCGAGCCGCGGCACCTCGAACTCCTGGAAGCGCCCATTCTCCGTGCCACGCCAGACGCGAACGGCGAGCGTGCTCACGCGCTTTCGTATAGCCGCGTGAGAACGAATTCGCGGTGTCCGAGCGCCTCGGCGCAGGTCAACCGCCCGTTGCAGGTGCGCAGCATCACTTCCAGCAGCTCGTCGCCGCACTGGTCCATGTTCTTCTGCCGCTGCAGCAGGCCCGACACGTCGAGATCCACGTGCTCGCTCATGGTGCGCGCGGTGCGCGGGTTGGCGGTCAGCTTGATCACCGGCAGGATGGGATTGCCGATCACGTTGCCCTGGCCGGTCGGGAAGAAATGCACGGCGTAGCCCGCCGCGGCAAGCAGCGTCACCATTTCCGCCGCGGCCGACGATGAATCCATGAACCACAGGCCCGGGCCGGTCGGGCTCTCGGCCTTGTCGAGCACGCCGATCACCTTGCACTTCTTGCCGATCTTCTGGATGTTGCCGAGCGCCTTCTCCTCGATGGTGGTAAGGCCGCCGACGATGTTGCCCTTGGTCGGCTGCGAGTCCATCAGATCGCTGGTCTTGTGCCGCTCGATCACTTCCTGGTAGCGGTTGAACACCCGCATCCACGCCTCGCGCACCTCGGGCGTCGCGCAGCGGTCGGCGACGATGTTCTCGCCGCCGGTGATCTCGGTGGTCTCGCCGAAGCACAGCGTCACGCCGAGCGGTTCGAGCTTGTCGAAGGCGTTGCCGACCGTGGGATTCGAGCCGCAGCCGGAAGTGGTATCCGACTCGCCGCACTTGCAGGAAACCCACAGGTCGCGGATCGCACATTCCTCGCGCCCGAGCTCGGAGGCCCACTGCACGTATTCCTTCGCGACCCTGGAGGCGCGCAGGATGGTGTCGTGGTCGCCGTGGAGCTCGATGCCGAAGCCGGTCACCGGCTTGCCGGTCCTGGCGATGCCGTCGACGACGCGCTTGGCCCATCCCTCTTCGATGCAGATCACGACGACGGCAGCGACATTGGGGTTCGATCCCGCGCCGATCAACGTGCGGAAATGGAGATCCAGGTCGGCGCCGAACTGCAGCCGGCCGTAGGGATGCGGGATCGCCAGCGCGCCCTTGACGTTGTTGGCGACGGCTTCGGCGGCGGCGTTGGACAGGTCGTCCACCGGCAGGATGAGGACGTGGTTGCGGATGCCGACCCGCCCGTTCTCGCGGCGGTAGCCCCGGAATGTCGTCTTGCTCGAAATCATCATGAAACCCCTCTCTCACCAGCGCTTGGTTTTCAGGTTGTGCACGTGGGTGTGCTCGCCCCTCTTGATCGGCGCCACGGCCTTCCCGATGTCGAAGCCGTACTTGATCACGGTCTCGCCGCCGGCGATGTCCTTCAGCGCGAGCTTGTGCCCGATCGGGATGTCGTTCAACGCCTTGACCTTGATGGTCGAATCGTCCTCCATCACCCAGCCGGTGAGCTCCTGGCCGGCCTTGATGCCCTCGATCACGGCGACGCCCACCGTGTCCTTCTTGTCGTGAACCAGTATGTGGATCATCCCGTTTCCCCGCCGCAAAAGAACGATTATAGCTTCGCCAGCTCGCGCCGCACGATTTCCAGCTGCGCGGCGTCCCGGGAGTTCCTGAGCAGCCACTCGAACTGCGCGCGCGCGTCCTCCCGGTAGCCGGCGCGGACGAGGTTGAGCGCCGCGGCGAGCCGCGCCTGCAGCGCCAGCGCGTCCGGCGCGCGCGATCCGGCGAGCAGCGCCGCGCGCAGGTAATAGTCCGCCGCCGGCGCGAATTGCGCGGTCGCTTCCGCGATGCGGCCGAGCGAGAACAGGATGTCGCGCCTCTGAACCGGCACGGCGAGCGGCAGCAGCGCGGCGAGCGCCTGGTCGGCAAGTTCAAGCCGGCCGGCGGCGAGCATCTCGCGCGCGAGCAGGAGGCCGCGCTGCATTGCCTCGGACGGAAACGCGCGCCCGCCCGCCGTCGCCCGCTTGAGCGCGGCGAGCGTGGCATCGGCATTGCCCGCGCCCCAGTAGGCGAGCGCCAGCCGCGCCTGCCATGTTTCCAGCGCCTCGCCAGGCGGCGCGGCGAGCCCGTCCCAGAACCGCGCAGCGAGGGCCGGTTCGTTGTGAGTTTCCGCCATCGCGCCGAGCAGGTAGCGCGCCTGGAGATCGAGCGCGGCGGCCGTGAACGGCGCGTGCTCGAACAACCGCAGCGCGGCGCGCTCGAGCCCGGCCTGCTGCAGCGAATGAGCAAGCTGCAATTGCGCGTTCTGGCGCGCGGCCGGCGTGCGGCCCCGCTGCGCGAGGTAGGCGTAAAAAGCGCGCGACAGGAAGGGCTCGGCACTGACGCGCCGCGCCGCGAAGTCCGACCAGGCGTTATCGTCGCCCGTCAGCAGCTGGTTCTGGTTGGCGAGGTCCTGCGCGCCGGCGGAGTACTCCCGCCACAGCGACCGGGCCTGAGCCGCGCCGTCCTTCGCAGCCGCGAGCTGCCGCTCCAGCGCTTCGAGCCGCAGCGTGCGGTTGCCCTGGCGCGCCGCGACTTCGGCGATCACCTGCCAGAAGCCGGGCGCTCCGCCGCCGGTTACTGATACCTTGGCGAGCTGCGCGCGCGCTTGCGCCGCCGCCGCCTCCGGACTCAACAGGTTGGCCTTCAGGCGCAGCAGCAGCTTCGCCGCGCTCGTATCCTCCAGCCGGGCGAGCCAGTTGGCCGCCTCCCGTTCCATGCCGAGATCGAGCAGAGCCTCGACGAAGCGCCCCGCCACCGGGCGCTCGACCGGCTGGTAATCCTGGGTGTAGCGCAGCATCGCGCGGAACGCTTCCTCGCCGTTCTTCTCGGCCAGGTAGCTCTCGATGACCAGCAGCCGCAGCGCGCGTGCCTCATCCGGCGAGGCGCCAAGCCGCCACAGGAGGTGCGCGGCATACGTGCGCGCCGCGCCACCCTGGCCGGCCGCGGCCCCCGCGCGCGCGGCGGCGAGCAGCACTACTCGCAGCTCGCGCTCCGGCATCTCGCGCGGCAGGGCTGCCGCCCGCGCCAGCGCGTCCTGGTGGCGCCCGAGGGTGCCGAGCAGACCAAACCGCAGCGCCTCCCATTCCGCCCAGCCCGGGTCCCTGGCGTCGCGCGGCTGCAGCTGCTCGACGCGGTTCAGCGCCAGCCGCGGCGCCCCGCCCTGCGCGAGCTGGCGCGCGGTCTCGAGCGCCGCCGCGGGCGGCAGGTACAATGCAAAGAGTAAGAGAAACGCGATGAGGGTGCGCCTCACGCGTCTTATTCCCCGGCCTGGCCTTCTTCTCCCTCGCTCGCAAGCTTCTCGCGGATGCGCGCCGCCTTGCCGGTGCGCTGGCGCAGGTAGTAGAGCTTGGCGCGCCCGACGTCGCCGCGGCGCTTCACCTCGATGCTCGCGATCAGCGGCGAATAGGTCTGGAACGTGCGCTCCACGCCCTCGCCCGAGGAGATCTTGCGCACGATGAACGAGGAATTGAGCCCGCGGTTGCGCTTGGCGATGACGACGCCCTCGTACGCCTGCGCGCGCTTGCGGTCGCCTTCCACCACGTTGACGTTGACGACGACCGTGTCGCCCGCCGAGAACTCGGGAATTTCCCGGCCCAGGCGCTTGACCTCTTCCTGCTCGAGTTGCTTGATGATGTCCATGTTCAGGCTCCTTGCACTTCTTTCTTGAATTCTTCCAGCAGCTTGCGCTCGTCATCGGTGAGCGCGCGCTGTTCCAGCAATTCCGGCCGCCGCTGCCAGGTCCTGCCCAGCGCCTGCTTCAGCCGCCAGCGGCTGATCTCGGCGTGGTTGCCCGAAAGCAGCACCGGCGGCACCGCCGCCCCTTCGTACGCCTCCGGCCGCGTGTAGTGCGGGCAATCGAGCAGGCCGTCCGCGAACGAATCCTGGCTCGCCGAATCCGCGTCGCCCAGCGCCCCCGGCAGCTGGCGCACGATCGCGTCCATCACCACCATCGCCGCGAGCTCCCCGCCGGAGAGCACGTAGTCGCCGATCGAAATCTCCTCGTCCACCGCGCGCGCGATCAGCCGCTCGTCCACGCCTTCGTAGCGCCCGGCGAGAAGCACCAGCCCCGGCAGCGCCGCGAGTTCCATCACCAGCGGATGATCGAGACGCCGGCCCTGCGGGCTCAGGCACAACACCCGCGTTGCCCCCGCGCCGGAGCTTTGCTGCCGCTGGCGCGCCGCCGCGACCGCCTTCTCCAGCGGCTCCACCATCATCACCATGCCGGGGCCGCCGCCGTACGGGCGGTCGTCCACGGTGCGGTAGCTGTTGGTCGCGAAATCCCGCGGGTTCCACAGCACCAGGTCGAACAGCCGCCGCTCGCGCGCCCGGCCCGTCACCCCGGATTCGGTGACCGCCCCGAACATCTCCGGAAACAGCGTGATGACGTCGAATTGGTACATCAGTAATCAGCTCCCCAATCCACACGCACCACGCCGGCGGCCAGGTCCACGTCCCGGATCACCTCCGCGATGAACGGGATCAGCCGCTCGCGCCCGCCTTGCACCACCAGCACGTCGTTCGCGCCGGTCTGCAGGATCCGGGTCACCCGGCCCAGATCCTGCGCTTCCGCATTCACCACGTTCAAGCCGACCAGGTCGGCCCAGTAGTACTCGTTCTCCCGCGTCCGGGGCAACGCCGCGCGCGGTACCGCCACTTCTCTTCCCCGCAATGCGGCCGCGGACTCCCGGTCGCCGCAGCCTTCCAGTCTCGCGATCACCGCGCGGCCCTGCACTTTCGCTTCAGCGACCGCGCGCAACCGCCAGTCGCCGTCGCCGCCGAC
>JACOVL010000014.1 GCA_016177355.1 Betaproteobacteria bacterium
GCGATCTCGGCAGGACCCGCGTCGTCGCCATCGTTGGCCGTGGCGTGTCCTCCCGCGGCAAGGCGCTCGCGCGGGAATTCCGCGTGCAGTTCGCGACCGGCTTCAAGGAGCTGATGGCATGGAAGCCGGACGTCGTGGTGGAAGCGGCTTCGCACGAGGCGGTGCGCGAGTACGGCGAGCCGCTGCTCAAGAAGCGCATCGCGCTGATCGTGCTTTCCGCGGGAGCGCTGTGCGACGACAGGCTGCGCGCAAAACTCGAGCGCGCGGCGCGGAAGAGCGGAGCGCTGCTCTACGTCCCCTCGGGCGGCATCGGCGGACTCGATGCGCTCAAGGCCGCATGCATCGCGGGCGTCGAGGAAGTCACCATTACCGTCACCAAGCCGCCCGCGGCGTGGAAAGGGATTCCCTACGTCGAGAAGCTCAAGGTTGACCTCGACGGTCTGCGCGGGCCGCGCACGCTCTACGAAGGCCCGGCGCGCGCGGGCGTGCCGCTGTTTCCCGCCAACGTCAACATCGCCGCGGTACTGTCCATGGCAGGCATCGGCTTCGACCGCACGCGGTTGAAAGTCGTGGCCGATCCCGGCCTCAGATTCAATACACATCTAATTGATGTAAAAGGAAAAACAGGAAATATCCGCAGCCAGCTCGAAAACGTGCCGGCGCCGGGAAATCCCAAGACCGCCTGGCTCGCCTGCTACAGCGCGCTGGCGGCGCTGAAGGCTGCGAAATCCCCGGTGCGCTACGGAACATGAACGCGGAACGGATGACAGAACGCGCGGGATGAAACCTGGGAATCTCCTGATCATCATGTCCGACGAGCACAACCCGAAGGTGATGGGTTGCGCCGGGCATCCCATCGTCAGGACTCCCAACATCGACGCGCTTGCCGTGCGCGGCACGATGTTCCAGTCCGCCTACACGACCTGTCCCTGCGCAAACGCGGGCATCGGGTGGTTTCGATCGGCAAGCTCCACTTCCGCGGCCACGAGGGCGACGACAACGGTTTCAGCGAGGAAATCATTCCCATGAACATCGTCGAGGGCAAGGGCGATCTGATGGGACTGGTGCGCAGGGACCTGCCCGAGCGGGGACTTTCCTGGAAGATCGCCAAGCTGGCCGGACCCGGCGAAACCCCCTACACCGCGTACGACCGCGAGATCACGACGCGCGCCCAGATCTGGCTGCGCGAGGAAGCGCCAAAGTACCGGAACAAACCGTGGGCGCTGTTCGTCTCTTTCGTCTGCCCGCATTTTCCGCTGGTGGCGCCCGCCGACTTCTACTATCAGTACCCGCTCGACAAGATGCCGATGCCGAAGCAGTACGCGAAAGAGGAACGGCCGGACCATCCGTACCTGCGCGACTACGCCGGCAGTTTCGTCTACGACCGCTACTTCGATCCGGACAAGCTCAGGAAGGCGGTCGCGGCGTACTACGGGCTGTGCAGCTTCGTCGACGATAACGTCGGCAGGGTGGTTCATACGCTGGAGGCGCTCGGGCTTGCCGATTCCACGCGCGTGTTGTACACCAGTGACCACGGCGACAACCTCGGCGCGCGCGGCCTGTGGGGCAAATCAACCATGTACGAGGAAGTCGCGGGGGTTCCGCTTGTCGTCGCGGGCCCGGATATTCCACGCGGCGCCAGGGTGAGGACGCCCGCGAGCCACGTGGACACCTACCCGTTCATCCTGGAGTGCGCGGGCGAGAACCGGCCCGAGCTCTACGACCACCATCCTGGGCACTCGCTCTTCAGACTCGCCCACGGGGAGAACCCCGACCGCAACGTGTTGTCGGAATATCACGGGATGGGCTCGACCACCGGCGCGTTCATGATCCGCCACGGAAAATACAAGTACGTTCATTACGTCGCATACCGGCCGCAGCTTTTCGACTTGGAGCAGGACCCGGAGGAACTGCGGGATCTCGCCGGCGACCCGAACTACGCCGGGGTGCTGGAGGAGTGCCGCGCGCGGCTTCATGCGATGTGCGACCCGGCCGAAGTGGACGCGCGCGCGAAACGGCGCCAGGCGGAACTGCTGGAGGCGGCGGGCGGGCGCGAGGCGGTGATCAAGCGCGGCGATCTGGGCTTCACCCCGCCGCCGGGGTATCCCGCGGTCTTTGGATGAAGGCGGAGGACGAAGTGCAGAGTGCAAAGTGCAAAGTTCAGAGTGCAGGGTGCAGAAGGCGCAGGGATGAGTGATTCGATCCTCAGATGGAGGAGGCAACCATGAGAGGAATATTTTCATTGCTGGTTATGCTGGCTGCGGCGACGGCCATTACGCAGCCGGCGTGGGCGCAGGAATATCCGGCGCGGCCGATCCGCATGCTGGTGCCGTTCGCGCCCGGCGGCAACACCGACATCCTCGCTCGCGCCGTCGCCCAGCGCATGACCGAAAGCTGGAACACGCCGATCGTGGTCGACAACCGGCCGGGTGGAAATGGCTTCATCGCTTCCGATATCGCGAAGAGAGCCGCTTCCGACGGGCACACTGTGTTCGTCGCCTCGAGCCGCGAGGTTTCGATCAACCTCGGCCTTTTCCGCAAGCTCCCCTACGATCCCGAGAAGGATTTCGCGCCGATAACGCTCGGCACGGTCTCGGCCATGTTGTTCGCGGCGCATCCCTCGTTCCAGGGCAACGCGCTGCGGGACATCGTCGAGCTGGCAAAAACGAAGCCGGGTTCGGTGTCGGTCGGGACACCGGGCGTCGGTACGCCGATGCATCTCTCGCTCGAGCTGTTCAACGTATTGATCGGAAGCAGGGCCGTCCATGTGCCATACAAGGGCGGCGGCCCGCTGGCGGCGGCCCTGATGGGCGGGCAGGAAGTGAAGATCGGAATCGTGGGCATGGGACCCGCCATTCCCCACGTCAGGGCGGGCCGAGTCAAGCCGATTGCCATAACCACGTCGAAGCGCTCGAAACTGCTGCCCAACGTGCCGACTGCCCAGGAAGGCGGCCTGACGGGGTTCGACACCAGCATCTGGTTCGCCTTCTACGTGCCGGCGAAAACACCGAAGAAGATCGTCGGCAAGCTTCATGGCGAGCTCGTGCGGATTCTCACGCTGCCGGATGTCGTGAACTACCTGGAGAACGTCACCGGGGTCGACGTCGTTCCGGGCTCACCGGAGGAACTGGCGCGCTTCGCCAGGGCGGAGGCCGCCAAATACGCGAAGATCATCAAGGCGGCGGGCATGAAGCCCGAGTGAATAAGAGTCGTAACACACACGACACAGGAGGCCCATATGCTTCGTTTCGACCAGTTGCTGGCGGCGTGCGTGGGCGGGTGCCTCGCCGCGATGAGTGGCTCGGCTCTCGCTCAGGCCTATCCCGCCAAGCCGATCCGGGTGGTGGTGCCGTATGCGCCGGGGGGCGCGACCGATCTCACCGGGCGCACCGTGGGCGCGAAAATGAGCGACCGGGTGAAACAGACCGTCGTGGTGGACAACCGGACGGGGGCGGGCGGAGTGATCGGCGCCGACATCGTCGCCAAGGCCGCGCCCGACGGCTACACGTTGCTGCTCGCCTCGCCCGCGGAGATCGCGATTCTGCCGCACCTGCAGAAGATGCCGTACAACGTCGAGAAAGACTTCGCGCCGGTATCCCTCGCATCCACGACACCGTTAATCTTCGTCGTGCATCCCTCGCTGCCGGTGAAATCGGTGAAGGAGCTGATTGCGTTCGCGAAGGCGCGCCCCGGCCAGCTCACCTACGCGTCCGCGGGTACCGGCGGCGTGCAGCACCTCGCCGGCGAGCTGCTCAAGATTACGTTCAAGCTCGACATGGTGCACGTGCCGTACAAGGGCGCTGGGCCGGTCATGCCCGACCTCGTCGGCGGGCACGTCCCGATGTTCTTCTCCGGCATGCCGCCGGCGATGCCTCACGTCAGGGCGGGGAAGCTGCGCGCGCTCGCGGTGACATCCACCCGGCGCTCGCCTGCCGCGAAGGACGTGCCAACGATGGCGGAAGCCGGCGTGCCGGATTTCGTGTTCACGAACTGGTTCGCCTATTTCGCGCCTGCCGGGACGCCCGCCGCAATCATCGAGCGGCTGAGCGGGGAGATCAACCGCGCCTTGAAGATGGACGATGTCAAGCAGAAGCTCGCTACCGTCGGCCTGGAGACGCTTGGTACTCCGCCCGGGGAACTGGCGAGTTTCGTGCGCGCGGAAAGCGAGAAATTCTCGAAGCTCATCAAGCTCGCCGGCGCCAAGGGCACGGATTGAGCCGCAGATGCACGCAGATAAACACAGATTAATCCCGTAAATCCTGTCGATTGTTTGATTTTTTCGGCGTTTATCTGCGGCTAGATCGGGTTTTCTGTTTTTTGAACAGGTTCTAGTCACGAGTGACGAGACGATGAAGCTGACGGCGGAAGAGCGGGCGATGCTGCGCGGAAAGCGCGGCGAGCCGGTGCGGCGCGCGCTCGAGTTGCAGATCGAGGTCGGCAGGTTCTACGGCGCGAAGCGCTGCGTGCCGGTCACCAACGTGCACATGATGGGCGACATCGAGGTGATGGGCGACGGCGGGCTCGAGCATTTGCGCCGCCTGGCGCGGTCCGGGGCGCGCTGCGAGGCCGCCGTCACCACCAACGCGCGCTGCTTCGATTTCGCGCACGCCGAGCGGCTCGGCCAGGACGCCGGCGAGGCGGCCAAGGAGCGGCGGCTGATCGGCTACCTGCGGCAGATGAACGTGATGACCACCGACACCTGCATCAACTACCAGACGCTCTACCAGCCGCACTTCGGCGAGCGCCTCGCGTGGGGCGACACCGGCACCGTGATCTGGGCGAATTCGGTGTGCGGCGCGCGCAGCAACTTCGAGTCCGGCCCGTTCGCGCTGGCGGCCGCGATGACCCGGCGCGTGCCGGAGTACGGCTTCCACCTCGACGCGCATCGCCGGGGCACGTGCGTGGTCGAGGTGGACGCGGATCCCGGGGATCTTGCCGAGTGGGGGGCCCTGGGCAAGCTGGTCGGCGAATCGCACCAGAGCTATTTTGCCGTGCCGGTATTCACCGGCGTGCGGCGCGCGCCGACCGCCGACGAGCTGAAGCACCTGGGCGCCTCGCTCGCGAGCTACGGCTCGATGGCGATGTACCACATGGTCGGCGTGACTCCCGAGGCGCCGACGCTGGCGGCCGCGCTCGGCGGGAACCGGCCGAAAGAGAGAATGAGGATCACCCGCGCCGACATCGAGCGCGTGTTCCGGAGCTACGAGAACCCGGACGGCAGCTGCAATTTCGTCGTCTTCTCGGGGCCCCAGTTGTCGTTGCTCGAAATGAAGCGGCTGGCGGAGCTCTTTGACGACCGGCGCGTGCACGCGGGCACGACGGTATTCGTCACCACCGCGAACGGCGTGCTCTCGGCCGCGCGCGCGCTCGGCTACGCGCAGAAGCTGGAGGCGGCCGGCGTCACCATCCTCGAGGGCGTGTGCGTGTACATCCTGCAGAACCTCACGCGCATGCGCGCCGCGAACGGCTGGGCCAACATGATCTCGAATTCCGCGAAGATCGTGAACACCATCACCGCGCACAAGTTCAATACTATCCTTCGCCGCACGCGCGACTGCGTGGACATCGCCTGCACGGGGGTGTTCCGGTGAGCGTGCCGCGGCCCACGATCCGCGTGAAGCGCGCCTTCGGCATGGCCGTGCAGGGCGAGGCCGTCGTGTCGGAGGAGGGGTTCAGCCCGCGCTACGATCTCGACCGCTGGAGCGGTGTCATTACCAGGCCGGGCCACAAGCTCGAGGGCATCAACATCCGCGACAAGATCCTGTTTTTCCCGACCGCGAAGGGCGGCATCGCGGCCGGCTGGGCGTTCTACGACATCAAGGCGAAGGGCATCGCGCCGAAGGCTCTCATATTCGGCGTCACCAACCCGGTGATGGTGCAGGGCGCGGTGTTCGCTAACCTGACGATCACCGAGGGCTGGTCGCGCGATCCGCGCGAATGCCTCAAGACCGGTGACATCGTGCGCGTTGATCCGCAGGCGAAGACGATCGAGCTGCTCAAGCGTGCGAATGGGTAATAGGTGGTGATGCGTGACGAGTGAGGAGCGGTCCATCATCACCCCGCTGCCGGCGGCCACCGTCACGCTCGTCCGCGACACCGCGCGCGGGCTGGAGGTGCTGCTGCTGCAGCGGAACTTAAGCTCGGGTTTCATGCCCGGGGTGCATGTTTTCCCGGGAGGGGCGCTCGACGCGGCCGACCGGTCCGAAGAGCTGTATTCATTATGCGACGGTCTCGACGATGCGGCGGCGAGCCGCACGCTGGGCGTGGAGCGCGGGGGACTCGCGTACTGGATCGCTTCGGTCCGGGAAGCGTTCGAAGAAGCCGGGATATTGCTTGCGGGCGATGGACGCGGCGGACTGGTTGATACTGCCGGCGCGGAGTCGGGCGGGCGTTTTCGCTCCCATCGCAACGCGCTGAACGCGGGCAGGCAGGAATTCGCCGCGATGATGCAGGGCGAAGGTCTGCGGCTCGCCGCCGGCCGGCTCACTTATTTCAGCCACTGGATCACGCCGGTCGGCGCGCCGCGGCGCTACGACACGCGCTTCTTCCTGGCGGCCGCGCCGGAGCGCCAGGAGGCGTCGCACGACGGCGGCGAGACCATCGCCCATGCCTGGCTGCGGCCGGCGGCTGCGCTCGATGCGCGCGCGAAGGGGGAGATCAAGCTGCGGTTTCCGACGATACGCACGCTCGAATCGTTCGCCGGGTTCGCATCCGTCGGCTCGCTGGCCGCCGGATTGCGCGGGCAGGGCAGCATTTCGCCGCTCCTGCCGCGTCTCACGCGGGACGGGCGCAGCCTGCTGCCCGGAGAGCCGGGCTACGAGGAAACGGGCGGGGAAGGGTCATGGAAAATATAGTCCCCGGCGTGCACGTGCCGCTGAACGATCTCGTCAGCCGCATCACAGCGCCCAATCCCGGCATGATGACCGGGGCGGGGACCAATACGTATATCGTCGGAGGCGAGGAGCTGGCGGTGATAGACCCCGGGCCGGAGAGCGACTCGCACCTCGCGGCGCTGCTCGAAGCGGTCGGCAAACGGCTCAAGTGGATCTTCTGCACCCATACTCACCTCGACCACTCGCCGGGCGCGCGGGCGCTCAAGGAGGCGACCGGGGCGAAGGTGCTCGGTTACGCGCCGGTGCCGGACGACGGCAGGCAGGACACGGCGTTCACCCCCGATCTCACGTTGCGTGAAGGCGATGCGATCGGCATGCGTGAATTCCGCCTGCGCGCCGTGCATACGCCGGGCCATGCCTCGAATCACTTGTGCTATCTATTTGAAGATAAAGGGATTTTATTCACAGGCGACCACATCATGCAGGGCTCGACCGTGGTGATCTCGCCGCCCGACGGCGACATGATCCAGTACCTGCAATCGCTCGAGCGCCTGCTCGCGCTCGACCTCGCCGCGCTCGCGCCGGGGCACGGCCACCTGATCGAGAAGCCGCACGACGAGGTGCGGCGGTTGATCGCGCACCGCCTGAAGCGCGAGCAGAAGGTGCTGGCCGCTTTCGACAAGAAGAATCCCGCGACGCTGGACGACCTGCTGCCGCTCGCTTACGACGACGTCCCGCAGCGCGTCCACGCCGTCGCGCGCCGCTCGCTGCACGCGCATCTCATCAAGCTGCAACGGGAAAAGCGTGCGGCGGAAACGGATGGAATGTGGACAGTGTATAGTTAATCGCAGTTCTGGTCATCAAGCCTGGCTGGGCCATGCCTGCGAATCTTTCGCCCGAGTACAAGGCCGCGGAAGCGTCGTTCCGCAAGGCGCGCGACCCGAAGGAGCGCCTGGACTGCCTGCGGGAAATGCTGCGAGCCATGCCCAAGCACAAGGGCACCGACCACCTGCAGGCGGACATCAAGACGCGCATCAAGGAGCTGTCCGAGGAGCTCGAAGCGCCGAAGAAGGGCGGCGCTGCGCGCAGCGGGCCGCCGCTCGTCATCAGGCCCCAGGGCGCGGCGCAGCTCGCGCTGATCGGTCCGCCCAACTCCGGGAAATCCGCCCTGCATGCGCGTCTGACCGGCTCGCACGCCCAGGTCGCGCCGTATCCGTTCACGACGCAGTTTCCGGAGCCGGGCATGATGCCGCACGAGGACGTGCACTTCGAGCTCGTGGACCTGCCCGCCGTCTCGCCCGAGCATCCGGTGCCGTGGCTGGCGGGCGCGTTGCAGACCGCGGACGCGTGCCTGCTGGTGGTCGACCTCGGCGAGCCGGCGTGCGTCGGGCAGGTCCAGGCGCTGCACTCGAACCTGCGCGCAAAACGGGTCACGCTGACTGACCGTTGGGCCGGGGAAACGACGGCCCCCGCATCCGCGGATGCCGACGACGACCCGTTTGCCATCAAGCTGCCGGCGCTGATGCTCGCCAACAAGGCTGACCTCGTCGCCGACGAAGCTGCGGAAGTGGAGGTGTTCCGCGAACTGACGGGGTTGAATTACCCCGCGCTCGCGGTATCGGCGGAGACGGGGCAGGGGCTCGGGGAAGTCGGCGCCTGGCTCTTTGGCCATCTCGGCATCGTCCGCGTCTACTCCAAGGCGCCCGGCAAGCCGGCCGAGAAGGACCGGCCGTTCACCTTGCGCCGGGGCCAGACCGTCGAGGACGTCGCCCGGCTGGTGCACAAGGATCTCGCGCACTCACTCAAGTATGCGCGCGTATGGAGCAAGACCGGGATGCCGGGGCAGCACGTCGGGCGCGAGCACCCGGTCGTGGACGGCGATGTGGTCGAGCTGCATGCTGGATAAAGCGTGACCGAAAGATCGTGACTGGTACCCCGTGACCGGTGAGGCGTGACGGGTGCTGCGTGCATCCGGCTGCGCATGCGCGCATTCTAAGGGCCTTGCACACACGCTTCATCAGTCACTCTGTATCAGGCGTCAGTTGCCGGGCTTGATATTCGCTTTGTTCACGACATCGCGCAGTCTCGCGATGTCTTTTCGAATCACTTCGCGGAACTGCTCGGGCGGGCCGCCGGCGGGTTCCAGCCCTTCTTTTTTGTAGCGCGCCTGCGTCTCCGGCAGGCGTATGATCCGGTTCGCCTCCTTGTTCCAGAGGGAGACGATGTTCCTGGGCAGACCCTTCGGTCCCCAGAGGCCGTACCAAAGGATCGCCTCGTACGGCACGCCGGCCTCGGCAACGGTCGGCATGTCGGGCAGCGCGGCGACCCGTTTCGGTGTCGTCACGGCGATGCCGCGCAGGCGGCCGGCTTCCACTTGCGGGACCATCGACGGCAGGCTCCCGAAGAGCAGCTGAATCTGGCCGGCGAGGAGATCGGTCAGCGCCGCGCCGGTGCCCTTGTACGGCACGTGCGTCATGTTCGTTCCCGCGGTGAGTTGAAACAACTCGGTCGCAAGATGCGTGATCCCGCCGGTGCCGGTCGAACCGTAGTTGAGCTTTCCGGGGTTGGCCCTGGCGTAGCTCAGCAGTTCCTTGATGGACTTGACCGGGACCGAGGGGTTCACCACGACGACGAACGCCGACTGCCCGACCTGGACGATCGGCGTGATGTCGTTCACCGGGTCGTACGGCAGCCGGTAGAGCGCCGAGGCCCCCGCGTACGAGGCGGAAACCATGATCAGCGTGTAACCGTCCGGACTGGACTTCACCGCGATCTCCGCGCCGATCCTTCCGGAGGCCCCCGGGCGGTTGTCCACGATGACCGACTGACCGAGCGTGTCCGACATCTTCAGCGCGAGCGCTCGCGAGACGATGTCGGTGCCTCCGCCGGGGACGAACGGCACGATCAGCCGGACCGGCCGCGCCGGGTATTTTCCCTGGGCCTGCGCGCCGCCTGG
>JACOVL010000015.1 GCA_016177355.1 Betaproteobacteria bacterium
CGTGGATGCGTGCATGAAGGAGGGCCTCGATTCATTGAAGTGGTCGATGAATGCCGCCGACGAGCGGCAATTCGAGAAGATCATGGGCGTGTCGGGCAGGCTGTTCCACAACGCTCTGGACAACGTCAGGTCCGCGTGGGAAGTGCGCCGGACCGGCGGCTACGGGACCGGGCTGTACGCGTCGTCCATCCAGTACGACGGCGAGCAGCAGGTGAAGATGGAGCGGCTTCTCAACGAGCGCGTGCGGCCTTACGTGGACCAGCACTACTGGCTGCCGCTGTATTCGATGGGCTCGTTCGCGACGCAGCGCGAGCACGAGCTCGGCTATCGCCCCACCGCCGGCAACCAACTCCCCTTCGTTCGTCAAGCTGCGGGAGGCGCACCTGAAAAAGGACGTGCGCGGCACCGTCTGCGAGAACTGCATCGCTTACTGAGCGCCGGGGCCCGCCGGCGAATACAATAGGCGCATGCGGCGCGCTATTTTGACGGGAGGGCTCGTGCTTGCGCTATCGGCGCTCGCCGGCTGCACGCCGCAGGCGGCGCTGGTGTCCTCCTTGCTGCCGGACGGCACCGTGTCAACCCTGTTGAGCCACCTCGAGAGGGAGGAAGATGGCAACCGGCGCAAGGTTGTGGAGCTGGAGGGGCGCCGGGACTGGGACGGGCTCGCGAAATTCGCCGAAGAGCATCTCGCAAAAGACCGCCACAACGCCGACTGGTGGTTCGTCGCCGGCTATGCGCACACGCAGGCCGGGCGCCATTCGCGGGCGGTCGAAAGCTATGACGAGCTGCTGCGGCTGGCGCCCGACGACATGCTGGTGTGGAACCTGCTGGCGCAATCGTACCGCGCGGCGGGGCGGCCGCAGCGGGCGGTGCAGACGCTCAACAACGCGCTGCGGCTGCGGCAGGAGGCCCCCGAATCGTGGTTTCTGCTGGGGGAGAGCTACAGCGACCTCAGCCGCCACGACCAGGCGGCCGCGGCCTACCGCGGGGCCGTGAAGCTGCAACCCGGATTTGCCCAGGCGTGGGTCGGCCTCGGCCAGGCGCAGGCGCGTCTCGGCCGGCTCGCGGACTTCAACGAAACGGTGCGAACGCTGGAAAAGCTCGACCCGAAAGCAGCGGCCGAGCTCGCCAAACAGCGCCCCGCGGCGCGCTAGCCGCGCTTCAGGACGGGCGTAAGGTGGGGCGCGAGCGCCTTCAGAAGCTCGACGAAAATCCTTGGATTGCCGGCGACGATGTTGCCGGTCTCGAGGTAGCGGTTCTCGCCGGCGAGGTCGCTCACCAGCCCGCCGGCCTCGGTGATGAGGAGCCCTCCCGCCGCCATGTCCCACGGCGAGAGGCCGAACTCCCAGAACCCGTCGAGCCTGCCCGCCGCCACCCAGGCAAGGTCGAGCGCGGCGGAACCCGCGCGGCGCACGCCGGCCGCGCCCCGCATCATCTCGCGCAGCACCGCGACATAGACGTCGAGATGATCGAGGTTCCGGAACGGGAAGCCGGTGCCGATCAGGCTCGATTTCAGCTGCGCGCGCTTGGAGACACGCATGCGCTGGTCGTTCAAGTAGGCGCCGCGCCCGCGCGTGGCGGTGTAGAGGTCGTTGCGGGTAGGATCGTAGATCACCGCCTGCGTGACGACGCCCCGGTGCCGGAGCGCGATCGCCACCGCGTACTGGGGAAAGCCGTGCAGGAAATTGGTGGTGCCGTCGAGCGGGTCCACGATCCACTGGTAGTCCGATTGGCCGGAGGCGCCGCTCTCTTCCGCCAGGATCGAATGATCGGGATAGGCCTCGCGCAGCGTGCGGATGACCGCCTCCTCCGCCTCGTGGTCCACCTCGGTGACGAAATCGGCTGCGGCCTTTTCCTTGACGGCAACGATGTCCAGGTTGCGGGACGCGCGGTTGATGATGTTGCCGGCGCGGCGCGCGGCCTTGACCGCGATGTTGAGCATCGGATGCATAAGGTGCGGTATTGTAAGGTAAGTGATGGCCGTTAATCCGCTCAAAAACATCCGCGTCGTGCTGTGCGGGACGGCGCACCCGGGCAATATCGGCGCCGCCGCCCGCGCGCTGAAGACGATGGGGCTCGCGCGGCTCACGCTCGTCGCGCCGGAGCGCTTTCCCGACCCGCAGGCGGTCCGGCTCGCATCCGGCGCGACCGACGTGCTGCGGGGCGCGCGGATCTGCGCCAGTCTGGACCAGGCGCTTGCCGGAGCGGCGTTTGCGGTGGCCTGCACCGCGCGGCCGCGCGAGCTCGCGGTGACCATGGTCACGGCGCGGGAAGCCGCCGCGCGCGTGATCGGGGTGGCGCGCACGCAGCCCGCTGCGCTCGTATTCGGCAACGAGACGTTCGGCCTGACCGGCGAAGACGTGGGCAAGTGCCAGCTGCTCGCGACGATACCCGCCAACCCCCGTTATTCCTCGCTGAACGTCGCCGCCGCGGTGCAGGTATTTGCCTACGAGCTGCGCATCGCGGCGCTCGGCACCGCTCCTGCGCGGGAGAAGCAGCGAACGCTCGCCGTATTCGAGGAAATCGAGGGGCTCTACGGGCATCTGGAGCGGGCGATGCTGGAGACGGGCTATCTCAATCCCGGGCACCCCAAGAAGCTCATGCCGCGCCTGCGCCGCCTGTTCGGCCGCGCGCAACTGGAACAAGAGGAGGTCAACATCCTGCGCGGGATCGTCAAGACGCTTGCGCGCCCCAAGCTGCGCAAGCCGTAAGCGGAATGATTGACTGAATTACTATGGCATCGTATCCTGCGCACCCTTATCCTTGATTTTTAAACGATGTTTGCACGTCTCAAAGAGGAAATAGCGGTCGTGTTCGAGCGCGATCCGGCCGCTCGCACGAGCTGGGAAGTGATCACCTGCTATCCCGGTTTTCACGCGCTGCTCGGCCACCGCCTCGCGCACTGCCTGTGGCACGCGCGGCTGAAATGGCTGGCGCGCCTCGTGTCGCACGTCTCGCGCTGGCTGACCGGCATCGAGATCCACCCCGGCGCGACGATCGGGCGGCGTTTCTTCATCGACCACGGCATGGGCGTGGTGATCGGCGAGACCGCGGAGATCGGCGACGACTGCACGCTCTATCACGGCGTCACGCTCGGCGGCACTTCGTGGAACAAGGGCAAGCGCCATCCCACGCTCGGCAAGGGCGTGGTGGTCGGCGCGGGCGCGAAGATACTCGGTCCGATCGTGGTCGGCGACGGGGCGCGCATCGGCTCCAACGCGGTGGTGGTGAAGGAAGTGCCGCCGGGCGCGACCGCGATCGGCATACCCGCGCGCGTCATCGAGGCGGAGGCAACCGCGCAGGGCGGGCGCTTCGCCGCCTACGCCGTGGTGAAGGACCTGAACGACCCGCTGGCGAAGGCGGTGCACGAGCTGATAGCCCATTGCGTGGAGAGCGACCGGCGCATGGAGAGCATCCTCGCCGAGCTGAAGCGACTGGGCGTGAAGATCGAGGAGCGCGAGGCCGCGCAGCTCGATGCGAACCAACTCAACAAAATGGTTGACTAATTTAGTCAGGAAAGCTATAGTTGACAAAATTACTAGTGTATAGGTTACAATATATAAGTTGTTGATTTTAAAGTATTTATGAGGTGACCCATGAGGCTGACGACAAAAGGGCGGTTCGCGGTTACCGCCATGATGGACCTCGCGCTGCATCACGGCGAAGGCCCCGTGACGCTCGCCGAGATCAGCGGGCGCCAGAAGATTTCGCTGTCCTACCTGGAGCAGCTGTTCAGCAAGCTGCGCCGCTGTCGCCTGGTCGAGAGCGTGCGCGGCCCCGGCGGCGGCTACTGCCTTGCCAGGGACACGGGCGCAGTGTCGGTGGCGGACATCATCCTCGCAGTGGACGAACCGATAGACGCCACGCAGTGCGGCGGCAAGGAGAACTGCCGCGACGAGCAGAAATGCCTGACCCACGACTTGTGGGCGAGGCTGAACGAACGCATCCTGGACTATCTCGGCGCGGTGAGCCTGCGCCAGCTGGTGGAGGACCAGAAGACCAAGGAAGCGGTGAAGGAATCCGGCGTCGCCCAGGTACGCGATATGCGCGAGACGGCGCGCAAGCGCGCACCGGTATCGGCGTAACCCATCACGCATCACCGGTGTAATGGAGCACGTCTACTTCGACCACAACGCGACCACGCCTCTCGACGAGAGGGTGTTCGAGGCGATGGTTCCGTACCTGCGCGGCCGCTACGGCAACGCGTCCAGCCGCCACGAGCCCGGCACGGTGGCGCGCAAGGCGGTTAACGCCGCGCGCGAGCAGGTGGCGGCGCTCGTCAACGTGCAGCCCTCGCAGGTGATCTTCGTCTCCGGCGGCACCGAGGCGAACAACCTGTTCATCGGGGGCGCGGCGTCCTGTCTCAAGCCCGCGCAGGTCGCGGTAAGCGCGATCGAACATCCCTGCGTCGCCAGGCCGGCCCAGGAACTCGCGCGCCACGGCTGGAAGCTGCGCAAGCTTGCGGCAGGCCGGGACGGACAGGTGGAGTTCGCCGACGTGGACGAGGCGCTGAAGGCGCCGACCGGCATCGTGTCGGTGATGCTCGCCAACAACGAGACCGGCGTCATCCAGGACGTTGCGGCCGTTGCCGAGCGCGCGCGTCGAGCGAAGGCCTGGATGCACACCGACGCGGTGCAGGCGCTCGGCAAGGTTCCGGTGGATTTCGCCGCGCTCGGCGTGCACGCGATGACGGTTTCGGCGCACAAGATCTACGGTCCCAAGGGCGCGGGCGCGCTGATCGTGGACAAGCGGCTGGAGTTGAGGCCCATCATCCACGGCGGCGGCCACGAGCAGGGTCTGCGCTCCGGCACCGAGAACGTGCCCGCGATCGCGGGCTTCGGCGCGGCGTGCGAGCTGGCGGCGGCCCGCATGGGCGGGCTTGCGCCGCGGCTGGAAAAACTGCGCGCGCGGCTCGAGGAAGGGCTGCACGGGCTCGGCGCGGCGATTTTCGGGGAGCGGGCGCCGCGGATACCCAATACGTCGTATTTCGCCTTCAAGGGCATCGAGGGCGAGACGCTGGTGATCGAGCTCGACAGGGCGGGGTTTGCCGTCGCGCCGGGCGCGGCGTGCTCGAGCGCGAATCCCGAGCCTTCCGCGACGCTCATCGCGATGAGCGTCGCGCCGGAGATCGCGCGCGGCGCGGTGCGGTTCTCGCTCGGCGCGGCGAACACGCAAGAACAAGTGGACGATTTCCTGAAAGCCCTCAAGGCGGCGGTTGCACGCCTGAGAAGCATGACCGCTGTCGTGGTGTAAGTGCATGGAACCGCAGATGAACGCAGATAAACGCGGATTTACAACCACCCCTCGGGCCGGGCAGTGTCCAGCCCTCTTCCCCTCCTTGAGAAGGAGGGGAGGAGCGAAAGCGTAGGGGTGGTGGATAGATGCGTCGATTTGATCTTGAGGTGTTGATATGAAGATAGAGGTGACGGAAAGCGCGGCGAAACAGATCCAGAAGCAGCTTGCCAGCCGCGGCAAGGGTATCGGCCTGCGCGTCGGCGTGAAGGACGTGGGCTGCTCGGGCTTCGGCTATACCTACGACTATGCGGACGAGGTGCGCGCGGGGGACCGGCTGTTCGAGGCGCACGACGCCAGGGTGGTGGTGGACGAGAAGAGCCTGGAATTTCTCGACGGCTCGACCCTGGATTTCGTCAAGGAAGGCCTGAAGCGGGTGTTCAAGTTCACGAACCCCAACGTGGACGCGACCTGCGGCTGCGGCGAGAGCTTCAGCGTGAAGGAGAAGCAGAATTAA
>JACOVL010000016.1 GCA_016177355.1 Betaproteobacteria bacterium
AGGATTCCAGGTGTGTGTCTCGTCCTGCCCTTCCTTGCACCAGGCGTAGAGCGCGTCGTACACCACCATGCCGTGCTTCAGCATCTCGTGGTCGTCCTTGAACACGCGCGACAAGCCCAGTGAGATCGCGGCCAGTCCGGCGGCCTGGGGCGCGAATTCAAGCCGCGCGGTATCGGCGCCGCGGATGATGACCGCGAGCCGGTCGAGCGCCGGCTCTCCATTCAAATGGTAGGTCGTCAGGAACGCGTCGAAGCTGCACAGCTCGCCATCGTGGGAGAAGTGCACGTCCGGGATGTCGTAGGGTATCGCTTCTTTCTCCTTGGCCGCGCGCAGCACTTCCTTGTTCGGCACGTAGATGAATTCCGCCTCCGGGTCCACGAAGCGCGCGATCAACCACGGGCAGGCGATGCGGTCTATCTTCGGCCGCTCGCGCGTGACCCAGCGCGTGGAAGCCTCTTTCGGCTTGCCCGCGAGCCCGCCGCCCGAGGCTTTCCACCCTTCCTCGATGCCGCCTTCGAGGTACGATGCAGAAATCCCTATTTCTTTCAATGCCCTGGCCACGCCCTGGCTCACGTCGTGGCCATGCACACAGTACACGACGACGCTGCTCGCTCGCGGCAGCTCCTTCGCCCACGATGAAACGGCTGCGGGATCGCGCCGCAGCGCGCCGGCGATCATGTCAGGCGCCGCGCGAAACGCCGGCGGCTTGCGCACGTCGATGACGAGCGGCGGCCTGCCGCCGGCCAACGCGGATTTCAGTTCTGCTGTGGTAATGGACGCGTCCATGGCTTCTGACTCCTTGCAGAATCGTTCAGAAGCAGAGCTTGGACGCCGGGCGTCTGGTGAAACGGGGAGCCTGCGATATCCCCGCGTGCCGATAGTCTACCGCCGACGCCGCGCTCCGGTCAATTCCCCGCACAGCGGATGCCGACCATGTCGAGCCCGATGTCGGGCGGGTTACCGTGGCGGTAGCTCGCGCGCAGGCAGTAGGCATTGTTGCCCCAGCCGCCCCCGCGCAACGCAATCTCTTCGGTCCCCTCGCGGTAACGGTCCGAGGTCCACTCCCAGACGTTGCCCGCCATGTCATGGATGCCGAAGGGCGATGCGCCGGCCGGGAAGCGCCCGACCGGCGCAGTGCGCACGAAGCCGTCCGAGCCGTCCGGCGCGCAGCAGCGCTCGGTGCCGGAATTCGCGCGCCGCGCGCCGCGCTGCACAGGCGGCTCGTCGCCCCAGGGATAGCGCCGGCCGTCGCCGCCGCGCGCGGCGTACTCCCACTCCGCCTCGCTCGGCAGTCGCAGCCCGCGCCAGCGGCAGTAGGCCGCGGCGTCGCGTGCGCTTACCTGCACGACCGGGTGCTCCTCCAGCCCGGCAATCGAGCTGCCCGGCCCCTGCGGCCGGCGCCAGCTCGCGCCGCGCACTTCGCGCCAGCGATCGCTCCAGACGTAGCCGGCGCCGCGGCGCTCCGTGTCCGTCACATGGCCGGTCGCGGCGACGAACGCCGCGAACTCGCGGTTTGTGACCTCGTAGCGCATCAGCCGGAACGGCTTCACCTCGATGCGGCGCGGTACCTCGTCGGCCTCGCCCGAAGCATCGCCAGCCACAAGCGTGCCGCCCGGGATCGCAACCAGCGCCTCGGCGCGCGCCGCGGCGCAAGCGGCGAGCAGGAGGAGCACGACAATGCCCTGGCAGAGCTTAGGATCCCGTGTGTTCACCCGTCACTGCGTCGCTTCATCGCTTCGTCCCCGCCCTCGAGGCGCCCGCGTCACCCCGCTCGCGATCATCGCCTCGATCTCGGCGTCGGCGTAACCGGCTTCGCGCAGGATCTCGCGGCTGTGCTCGCCCAGGCGCGGCGCGGGGCGCAACTCGCCCGGTGGCGTTTGCGACCACGTGACCGGCGTCTCCATCAACCGCAGCCGGCCTTCCGTCGGGTGCTCGGTCATCACGTAGAAACCGCTTTCCGCGAGATGCGGATCGTCGATGATATCGTCCACCGTATTGAGCGGGGTTGCCGGGATGTCGGCCTCCCCGAGCAATTTCAGCCATTCCGCGCTGGTGCGCGTCGCCATGTGTTCGGCGACGAACGCATAGACCCCGGCGATGTTGCGCGAGCGCGCCTCCTGGCTCGAGAAGCGCGGGTCGGCTTCGAACATCTCCTCGCGGCCGACCAGCCTGAAGAAGCTGCGCCAGTGCTTGTCGTTGTAGACCAGCACGCACACGTGGCCGTCCTTCGTCGCGTACGGCACCCGATGCTGCGCGAGCATGCGCTCGTAGCGGACGGGCTCGACCGGCGGCTCGAAGGTGCGCCCGCACATGTGGTCGCCCAGCACCATGTGAGCGAGCGTCTCGAACATCGGCACCTCCACCGCCTGGCCCCTGCCGGTGCGGCTGCGGCAGTAGAGCGCCGCCGTGACCGCGTTGACGGTCGCGAGCCCGGTGATGCGGTCGGAGATCGCGGTCGGCACGTAGCGCGGCCGGTCCGCGCCCGCGACATAAGTCATCCACGGCAGGCCCGCCATGCCCTGGATCAGGTCGTCGTAGGCGGGACGCCCGGCGTAACGGCCGCCCTCGCCGTAGCCGTAGGCGCCGACGTAGATGATGCGCGGGTTGGCGGCGGACACCTCTTCGTAGGAGAGCTTGAGCCGCCGCATCGCCTGCGGGCGCACGTTGTAGACCAGCACGTCGGCGCCGCGGGCGAGCCGCAGCAGCGCCTCGCGTCCCCTGGCCTGCTTGAGATCGAGCACGACGGAGCGCTTGTTGCGGTTGTGATGCAGGAAGATGTGGCCCATGCCCGGGTGCTTCATCGGCGCGATGTGGCGCAGCACGTCGCCGTCCGGCGGCTCGACCTTCACGACGTCGGCCCCGAGATCGGCCAGGATTTGGGTCGCGAACGGCCCCATCACCACCGTCGTGAGGTCTACGATACGAACACCGGAGAGCGGTCCGTGCCGCTCGTTGCTGTTACCAGTCACTGGAACCTGTCTCAAAAAACAAAAACAGAATTTAACCGCAGATAAACGCCGCTGAACGCCGAGATAAAGCTGAAATAATTCAATAGGTTATTTTTGAACTTGTCCGCGTTTATCGGCGGTTTCATGGGTATTAGGTATTTTTGAGACTGCTTCTAGTCACTGCCCTTGAGCATCTCCGCGGCGTGCCTGCGCGTAGTCTCGGTGATCTTCACGCCGCCCAGCATGCGCGCGATTTCTTCCATCCGTTGTTCCTTGTCGAGCACGGTTACTTTGGAAAGTACCTTGCCGTTGGCGGTGCCCTTGGTCACCTTGCCGACGATCTCCGCGACGCGCCCGCCGATGCCGGCGTCCACCTCGTCGAAGATCAGCGTCGGCACCTGCGCCACGCGGCTCGCGACGGTCTGCACCGCGAGCGAGAGGCGCGAGAGCTCGCCGCCGGATGCGACCCTGGCGACCGGCTGCGGCGCCATGCCCTTGTGGGCGGACACCAGGAACTCGACGCTCTCCAGCCCGTGCGCCGTGATTTCCGGCAGCGCGGTGAGCGCGACCTCGAATCGCCCGCCGGCCATCGCCAGCGTCTGCATCGCCTCCGTCACCTGGTCCGAGAATTTCCTCGCGGCCTTCTTGCGCGCGGCGGAGAGTTTTTTCGCTTCGGCGATGCACGCCGCGTGTGCTTCCTCCTCCAGCTTGCGCAGCGCCTCGGCGCTGGCGCCCTCGCCCAATTCCTGCAGCCGCGCCTGCGCTGCGGCGAGCTTTTCCGGCAGCGCCTCGGGCTGGACGCGGTATTTGCGCGCGGCGGTGTGGATGGCATCCAGCCGCTGCTCGACCTCGCGCAGCCGCCGCGGGTCGAGATCGAGGCGCTCGCCGTAGCGGGCGAGCTCGTGCACCGCGTCCTGCAACTGGATGCGCGCCGGCTCAAGCGCCGCCAGTATTTCCTTCAGCCGTGAGTCGTATTCTGATAAGTGATTGATTCTGTTGATAATTGAGTTCAGCTGCGCAAGACTGGACGCATCTCCCTCCGACAGCGCTTCGACGCCGAGTTGGGCCGCCTCGATCAGGCTCGCCGCGTGCGCGAGCCGCGTGTGCTCCGCGGTGAGCGATTGCCACTCGTCGGCGCTCAATTTGAGCGCGCCGAGCTCGCGTGCCTGCCACTCGAGCTCATCGCGCTCGGCGGCGAACGCCGCGGCGTTGGTCTCGAAGGCAACGCGGCTGTCGCGCCGCTGCTGCCAGGCACGGTAAAGCGACGCCAACTTTGCCGCGGAATCCGCATGCCCGCCGTAAGCGTCGAGGAGCTCGCGCTGCGCGGCCGCGCGCGCGAGCGACTGGTGCTGGTGCTGGCCGTGGATGTCCGCCAGGAATTCGCCCGCCTCGCGCAACTGGGCGAGCGTTGCCGGCCGGCCGTTGATAAAGCCGCGCGAACGGCCCGAGGCCTCGATCACGCGCCGCATCAGGCACGGGCCCTCGTCGCCCGCGAGCTCGTTCTCCGCAAGCCAGTGCGCAATGCCGGGCTGCCCGTCCACGTCGAATTCGGCGCTGATGTCGGCTCGCTCCGCACCGCCACGCACGACGATGGGGTCGGCCCGCTCGCCGAGCACCATGGTGAGCGCGCCGATCAGGATGGATTTGCCGGCGCCGGTCTCTCCCGTGAGCACCGTGAACCCGCCGGAGAACTCAAGCTCCATCCGGTCTACGATCACGAAGTCGCGGATGGCGAGGCTGCGCAGCACTATTCCCGGTTCCAGTTCAATTTGCCGCGCAGCATGCTGTAGTAGCTGTGCCCCGCGGGGTGCAGCAGGCGCAGGGCGTGCGAGTAGCGCTTGACCCGGATGCGGTCGCCTTCCCTGAGGATGAAATGCGAGTGGCTGTCGAAGTGCACGCGCGGGTCGGCGGCGTTGCGCACGATGATGTCCACCGTGCAGTCGCCGCTGATCACGATCGGCCGGTTGGAGAGCGTGTGCGGCGACACCGGCACCAGCGCCATCACCGACAGCGACGGATGGACGATGGGGCCCCCGGAAGACAGCGCGTAGGCGGTGGAGCCGGTCGGCGTGGCGACGATCAGGCCGTCCGCCCGCTGGTTGTAGATGAACTCGCCGTCGACGCGTGCTTCCAGCTCCAGCATGTTGCCTTTCGAGCCCTTGCTCACCACCACGTCGTTGAACGCCAGCGACTCGTACATCTTCCTCGACCCGCGGCGCACCTGGCCGTGCAGCATCATGCGGGCTTCGGCCACGAACTTCCCGCCGAGTATCGCGCTGATGGTGGCGATCATGTTGTCCACCGAGATGTCGGTCAGGAAGCCGAGCCGGCCCTGGTTCACCCCCACCAGCGCGACGTCGTGCGGCGCCAGCGTGCGCGCGATGTTGAGCATGGTGCCGTCCCCGCCGATGACGACGGCGAGGCCGGCTTCCCGGCCGAGCGCCTCGAGGCTGCGCACCGGGTAGCGGGTTTTCCCGACCTGGGCGCCGGTCAGGGGATCGATCAGCACCTTCACCTTGCGCCGCTCCAGGAAGCGGGCGAGCTTCAACAGCGGCTCCGCGACTTCCGGGCTCTTGTACTTGCCGATCAGCGCGATGGTCCTGAATGACGCCTTCATGGCGGCATTTTAACCGCAAAGAGTGTGACGTTTTAGTAGAATAAGCCATGCCAGCCGACACCCCGGTGCTGAACGAACGGGCCCTGATCCTGCTCAAGACGCTGGTCGAGCACTACATCGCCGAAGGCCAGCCCGTGGGCTCGCGCGCGCTGTCCAAATACTCGGGCCTCGATCTCTCGCCCGCGAGCATCCGCAACGTGATGGCCGACCTCGAGGAGATGGGCTTCATCGCGAGCCCGCATACCTCGGCGGGCCGCGTTCCGACCGCCCGCGGCTACCGCTTCTTCGTGGACACGCTGCTCATCATCAAGCCGCTCGACCGCGTCGAGATCACCCAGCTCGAGGAGCAGCTGCACCCGCAGAACACGCAGAAGCTGGTCATTTCCGCCTCGCAGCTGCTGTCCGAGCTTACCCACTTCGCGGGCGTGGTGATGACCCCGCGCCGCAGCGGCGGCTTCCGGCACCTCGAGTTCCTCAGGCTCTCGGACACCCGCATCCTGCTGATCCTGGTCACCCCCGAGGGCGACGTGCAGAACCGCATCCTGCTCACCGGGAAGGCGTACTCGCCCTCGGATCTCGTCGAGGCGGCCAATTTCCTCAACCAGCACTACGCGGGGCTCAATTTCGACGAGATCCGGAGCCGCATCCGCGCCGAGCTGAAGCAGCACACCGAGGACATGACGCGGCTCATGACCGCGGCGCTCGACGCCGGCAGCCAGGCGGCGAGCGAGTCGGCGGATGAAGTGGTGATCTCCGGCGGGCGCAACCTGCTCGACTCGCAGGACCTGTCCTCCAACATCGTCAACCTGAG
>JACOVL010000018.1 GCA_016177355.1 Betaproteobacteria bacterium
AACGAAGCCGGACCTCAGTCCATCTCGATCGCCGTCCCGGCCGCATGACCTCATGGCCTTCGACGAAGGCCCGCCGTGTTCTCGCCGCACTCTTCCGGATTGGCTGGATGCTCAAGCGCCAGTCCGGCTCACACAAGACGCTCGCCCGCCCTGGCTGGCCCGATTTCGTCTTCGCGTTTCACGATGGCGAGGAGATCGGCCCTCGGATGCTCGCCTGAATCGCCAAGCGCACGGGTCTGAAGCCCGAGGATCTATGAACGTCCGCGCACCTTGCCACCCAACCGCGCCGTCGAAACCGACGCGCAAGAATCGGCGTGCGGTTCTCGGCGGACGTTAGTCTTTCAATACTCCTGTGCCTATCGGCGGTTGTTTCTGACTCGGTCCAGTGCGGCGCAGACCGCTTTCGCGCCGTCCACGATGCGCGGGGTCTGGCGCTGGATCAGGTCCGGGTCTATGTAGAACACCGGCAGCTTGCGCAGAGCGTCAATCGGCGATTCGCGCCACTGCGAGACGAGCGCCTGCTCGCCGCCCGCCGAGCCGCCGCCCAGGATCACCTCGGGCCGCGCCGCGATCACCGCTTCCAGCGAGACATTCGGTGTGAGCTGCGCGACATCGGCGAACACGTTTTCGCCCCCGCACAACGCGATCACGTCGCTGATGAGGTGCGCGCCGTTCACGGTCAGCAGCGGCTGGTGCCAGATCTGGTAGAACACCCGCAACCGTCGCCGCCCTGCGTATTCATTACTTAATCTATTGATATTATTGATATATTCTGATGCTGCCCGCTCCGCCACCGGCGTCGTTGCAGCGAGCGCTCCGATGGCGCGCAGCAGGCGCGGGATGTCGGCGAGCCGCGCCGGCTCGCTCACGAACGCCCGGTAACCCAGGCTCTCCAGCCGGGCGACATCCGCGGCCGGGTTGCCGCTCTTCCAGGCGAGGATGAGGTCCGGCTTCAGCGCGACGATGCGCTCGAAATCCACGCGCGCGGCATCGCCGATCTGCGGAATGCCGCGCGCCGCCGGCGGGAAATCTGTGTAGCGCGCGACGCCAACGAGCTTTTCACCCGCACCCGCGGCAAAGGCAAGCTCGGCGAGGCTGGGCGCGAGCGTGACGATGCGCTGCGCGGGCGCAGCGAGCGCGACCGCCTTGCCGCGGTCATCGGTGACGGTGATCGGCTGCGCGGCGGCTGCCGCGCATACCAGCAACGCGGCAACGACGCCGCGCCGGCTGTGCGCCGGCCCCGGCCTCACGAGAGCGGATCGCGTCCCATGTGCTGCAGCAGCCTGGCGCTGGTATGGCGCAGGCGGGCGGACAGCATCGAGACCAGCTTCACCAGGATCTTGGAGCCAAGGCTGGGATGATCGAGGATGATCTTCGCCATGTCGTCGCGGTGCAGCACCGCGAACACCGTGGTATCGGTCGCGATGCAGGTGGCGAAGCGCGGCTCGCCGTCTATCATGGACATCTCGCCCAGCGTCATGCCGGGGTCGGCCGAGGTCATGTGCTGCTGCTCGCCGCGCAGGCCCTTCTTGAGAATGTCCACGGTGCCCTCGACGATGAGCAGCATGAAATCGCCGCCGTCGCCCTCGCGGATGATGATATCGCCCGGCTGGGCGCGGTAGACGTCCATGTAGCCGGCGAGGACCGAGATGTCCTCGCGCGAGAATTCGGCGAAGAACAGCGACTTGCCGACCAGGCCGAAGATCTCGTCGGCAACCGCCGCGCCCTTGCCGACCCGCTCCAGGTGCTGCAGCAGGCTGCGGCCGGGTATCGTCGTTTCTACATCGTCTTGTGCCATCTTGCCGCCCTGCTCCCCCTCAGATGCGGTTCCGGGTCATGACGCTATATTACAGCGCGCCGCGCTACTCGGCCTCGGCTCTGAGCCGCCGCTCGCGCACGGCACCCGCCAGCACTTCAAGCACCGTCCTGCTGTCCTCCCAGCCGATGCAGCCGTCGGTGATGCTCATGCCGTAGACGAGCTCCTTGCCCGGAACCAGGTCCTGGCGCCCGGCCTTGAGATGGCTCTCCAGCATCACGCCGAAAATGCGCTCCTCGCCGCCCGCAATCTGGCCCGCCACGTCGTGAGCCACGTCCACCTGCTTTTCCGGCTTCTTGCTCGAGTTGCCGTGGCTGAAATCGACCATCAGCCGCGCCGGCACGCCGGCCTCCGCCAGGCCCCTGGCGGCCGCATCCACGCTTGCCGCGTCGTAATTCGGCTGGTTGCCGCCGCGCAGAATGATGTGGCAGTCCTCGTTGCCGGCAGTGGAAACGATCGCGCTGTGCCCGCCCTTGGTTACCGACAGGAAATGATGCGGCGCCTGCGCCGCGCGGATCGCATCCACGGCGATCCGGATGTTGCCGTCGGTGCCGTTCTTGAAGCCGACCGGGCAGGACAGCCCGGACGCGAGCTCGCGGTGGATCTGCGATTCGGTCGTGCGCGCGCCGATCGCGCCCCACGCCACCAGGTCCGCGATGTACTGCGGCGTGATCATGTCGAGGAACTCGCAGCCGACCGGCATGCCCATATTGTCGAGATCGAGCAGCAGCTGGCGCGCGATGCGCAGCCCCTCGTTGATGCGAAAGCTGCCGTCGAGATTGGGATCGTTGATGAGCCCTTTCCAGCCCACGGTGGTGCGCGGCTTCTCGAAATACACGCGCATCACCACCAGCAGCTCGCCCGCCAGCCGGTCCTTCGCTTCCTTGAGCCTGCCCGCGTACTCCTTGGCCGCTTTCACGTCGTGGATCGAGCACGGTCCCATGATCACCAGCAGCCGGTCGTCCGCGCCGTGCAGGATGCGGTGGATCGCGTCCCGGCTTTCATACGTGAGCTTGGACGCTTTCTCGGAAACCGGGAATTCGCGCAGCACGTGCGACGGTGGCGCGAGCTCCTTGATCTCCCTGATCCGGACGTCATCAGTACGGT
>JACOVL010000017.1 GCA_016177355.1 Betaproteobacteria bacterium
AACATCGCGGGGACGCTCTCTCCCGGCCAGCCGGTCTACATGCTCCTGTACGGGTCGGCGGTCATCTTCTTCTGCTTCTTCTACACGGCGCTGGTGTTCAACCCGAAGGAGACCGCCGACAACCTGAAGAAGAGCGGGGCATTCGTGCCGGGCATCCGCCCGGGCGAGCAGACCGCGCGCTATATCGAGCGCATCATGATGCGGCTGACGTTAACCGGCTCGATCTACGTGACGGCGGTGGTCCTGCTGCCGGAGTTCCTGATCGTGTGGAAGAACGTCCCGTTCTACTTCGGCGGCACTTCGCTCCTCATCATCGTGGTGGTGACCATGGACTTCATGTCGCAGGTTCAGGCCTACATCATGTCGCACCAGTACGAGAGCCTGCTGAAGAAGGCGAATTTCAAGGGCGGAATGTTTCCGACGCGGTGATGGCCAAGGAAGAAACCATCCAGATGCAGGGTGAGATCGTGGAGACGCTGCCCAACGCGACATTCCGGGTGAAGCTCGAGAACGGCCACATCGTGCTCGGGCACATTTCGGGCAAGATGCGCATGCACTATATCCGCATCCTGCCGGGGGACAAGGTGACGGTGGAACTGACGCCCTACGACCTGTCGCGCGGGCGCATCGTATTTAGAGCGAAATGATGAAGCTGTCAGCGATCAGCGGTCAGCTAGAACCAGACGCGGTGCTGCCGCGCAGGGTTTGGCTGAAAGCTGAGCGCTGATAGCCAGGGAGATAGGTATGAAAGTACTGGCATCGGTGAAGAAGATCTGCCGCAACTGCAAGATCGTCCGCCGCAAGCGGGTGGTGCGGGTGATCTGCAAGAACCCGCGGCACAAGCAGCGGCAGGGCTAAATTTTGTTGAAAATGAGCGGCTTACGCGCTAAAATCGAAAACTTTTCAGTTTGAGGCTGAGCATGGCCCGTATCGGTGGAGTCAATATCCCGAACCAGCAGCACGCCGAAATCGCGTTGACGGCGATCTTCGGCATCGGCCGCTCCCGCGCGCGCATGATCTGCGCCGCGGCGGGCGTCAAGCACTCGGTGAAGATGAAAGACCTTTCGGACACCGAGATGGACAAGCTGCGCGAGCAGGTCGGCAAGTTCGCGGTGGAAGGCGACTTGCGGCGCGAGGTTTCGATGAACATCAAGCGATTGATCGACCTCGGCACCTGGCGCGGCAAGCGCCATCGCGCGGGGCTGCCGGTGCGCGGGCAGCGCACCCGCACCAACGCCCGCACGCGCAAGGGCCCGCGCAAAATGGCGGTCAAGACCATCAAGCCGGTCGCCACAGCGTAAGGAAGAAGGAAGACTCGATATGGCAAAAGCCGCAACCCGGGTGCGCAAGAAGGTCAAGAAGAACGTGGCCGAGGGCATCGCCCACATCCACGCGTCCTTCAACAACACCATCGTCACCATCACCGACCGCCAGGGCAACACGCTGGCGTGGGCGACCTGCGGCTCGAACGGCTTCAAGGGCTCGCGCAAGAGCACGCCCTTCGCCGCGCAGGTGGCCGCCGGCCGCGCGGGAAGTCTCGCCCAGGAATGCGGCGTGAAGAACCTGGAAGTGCACATCAAGGGCCCGGGCCCGGGGCGCGAGTCCGCGGTGCGCGCGCTCAACGCCGTCGGCTTCAAGATCACGCAAATATCCGACGTGACGCCGGTGCCGCACAACGGCTGCCGTCCGCCGAAGAAGCGCAGAGTCTAGGAGAACATGAAGGTACGAGGGGATACTCCCCTCGTGCACCCCTACAGATGATAGAGAGATAGAGAAGCACATGGCCAGAAATCTCGACGCGAAGTGCCGGCAGTGCCGCCGGGAGGGAGAGAAGCTCTTTCTCAAGGGCGAGAAGTGCTTTACCGACAAGTGCGCGATCGAGCGCCGCAACTATCCGCCGGGGCAGCACGGCCAGAAGAACACCCGCCTTTCCGGCTACGGCGTGCAGCTGCGGGAGAAGCAGAAGGTGCGCCGCATCTACGGGCTGCTCGAGCGCCAGTTCCGCAAAACCTATCACGCGGCCGAGCAGATGAAGGGCATCACCGGCGAGAGCCTGCTGCAGTTGCTCGAGAGCCGTCTCGACACGGTGGCCTACCGCATGGGCTTCGGGTCTTCCCGCACCGAGGCGCGCCAGATCGTGCGCCACAACGGCATCCGGGTGAACGGCCGGCGCGTCAACACGCCCTCGTTCCAGTGCCGGCCGGGTGACGTGATCGAAGTGGCGGAAAAGGCCAAACAGCAGCTGCGCATCAAGGGCGCGGCCGAGGCCGCGGAGGGCCGCGGCTTTCCGGAGTGGCTGGAAGTGGATGCGAAGGGCCTCAAGGGCAAGTTCAAGGCGCGGCCGCAACGCACGGAACTCCCGTCCACCATCAACGAGTCGCTCGTGGTCGAGCTCTACTCCAAGTAATTTCTCAGAGGTAACCGAACCATGCCAAGCAGCGCATTTCTCAAGCCCCGCATCATAGACGTCCAGAACCTCTCGCCGTACCACGCCAAGCTCACGATGGAGCCGTTCGAGCGCGGCTACGGCCACACGCTGGGCAACGCGCTCCGCCGGACGCTCCTGTCCTCGATGCCGGGCTATGCGGCGACCGAAGTCAGGATCTCCGGCGTGCTGCACGAGTACTCGACCCTCGACGGCGTGCAGGAAGACGTGGTCGACCTGCTGTTGAACCTCAAGGGCATCGTATTGAAGATGCACAACCGCGAGGAGGCGCTGCTCTCGCTCAAGAAGAGCGGCGAGGGCGCGGTGACCGCGGGCGACATCGAGGCCATCCACGACGTGGAGATCGTCAATCCCGATCACGTGATCGCGCACCTTGCCGCCGGCGGCAAGCTCGACATGCAGATCAAGGTCGAGCAGGGCCGCGGCTACATCGCGGCGACGACCCGCAAGGCGAAACCCGAGGAAGGGCGCAGCGTCGGTTCGATCCTCCTCGATGCTTCCTTCAGCCCGGTGCGCCGCGTCAGCTACGCGGTCGAGAGCGCGCGCGTGGAGCAGCGCACCGACCTCGACAAGCTGGTCCTCGACATCGAGACCAACGGCGCGATCGATCCCGAGGAGGCGCTGCGCCACGCGGCGCGCATCCTGGTCGAGCAGCTCACGGTATTCGCCGACCTGAAGGGCCTGCCGACGCACATCGAGGAGAAAAAAGCGACGCAAATCGACCCGGTGCTGCTGCGGCCGGTGGACGATCTCGAGCTCACCGTGCGCTCGGCCAACTGCCTCAAGGCCGAGAACATCTATTACATCGGCGACCTCATCCAGCGCACCGAGACGGAACTGCTGAAGACGCCCAACCTCGGCCGCAAGTCCTTGAACGAGATCAAGGAAGTGCTCGCCACGCGCGGGCTGACGCTGGGCATGAAGCTGGAGAGCTGGCCGCCGGTCGGGCTGGAAAAACTGACAACGTGAGAGTGATGAGGAACGAATCATGCGTCACCGTCACGGACTGAGGAAGCTCAACCGCACCAGCAGCCATCGCCTGGCGATGTTCCGCAACATGGCGAACTCGCTGCTCAGGCACGAGGTGATCCAGACCACGCTGCCCAAGGCGAAGGAGCTGCGGCGCGTGGTCGAGCCGATCATCACGCTCGGCAAGAAGCCCTCGCTCGCCAACCGCCGGCTCGCTTTCGACCGGCTGCGCGACCGCGAGGTGGTGATCAAGGTGTTCGGCGAGCTCGGGCCGCGCTACGCCAAGAGGAACGGCGGTTATCTCCGCATCCTCAAGTCCGGCTTCCGCCACGGCGACCATGCGCCGATGGCGTACGTGGAGCTGATGGACCGCACGGAACCCGGCGCGGAAGCCGGAAAGGACAACAAGGAGGGGGCCAGAAAAGGGGCGAAGAAGGAGGCGGCCGCCAAGGCTGCATAAAACGCACCGCGTAGCCTATTCAAAGCCGGCCAAAAACCGGCTTTTTTGTGTCTGTTGCGCGTCCCGGCTTTAAGTATTACCATGAGAATCTCAGGTAATACCCAGGAG
>JACOVL010000019.1 GCA_016177355.1 Betaproteobacteria bacterium
CAGGGACGAGAACGAGTTGCTTGACAAGATCAAGGCCGCCGGCGTGCAGGTGAACGAGCCGGATAAGGCGGCGTTCGTCAAGGCCAGTCAGGCCGTCTACGACGAGTTCGGCCAGACGGTGAAGGGCTCGAAGGCGCTGATCGACAAGGCGCTCAGCCTGGCGAAATGATGAATGCGGAATGATGGGTGCGGAATGCCCTGTAACGGCGTTCCGCCTCACGTTTCCGCTCCGTTCATCATTCATCATTCTGCATTCCGCATTGCTTGACGATGCTCGCTCGCGTACGTAACGCATACGAGAAGTTCCTCGAGGCGGTCGCCTTCGTCCTGATGGTCGCGCTCGCGGGCGTGGTCACAGTGGGCGTCGTTTTCCGCTGGTCCGGCAACTCGCTGGTGTGGTACGACGAGGTTGCCTCCATCCTGCTCGCCTGGATCACCTTCTACGGCGCGGCGCTCGCCGCGCTGCGCGGCGCGCATATCGGCGTGCCGGGCCTGGTCGAGGCCCTGCCGCGCCCGCTGCGGATCGCGGCCGCCCTGTTCGCCGAGGCCTGCGTGATCGGCTTCTTCGCCCTGATGGCATGGATCGGGGTCACGGTGCTCGACGTGCTCGCCACCGATTTCCTGGTGAGCATCCCCGAGGTCTCGGTCAAGTACACGCAGTCGGTGATCCCGATCGGCGCGGCGCTGTTCGTGATCGCCGAGCTGCTGCGCCTGCCCGAGCTGCTGCGCGCGGCGGCAGGCGGGCCCGCGGCGCATCACGCGGAAGTCAACCCCTAGTGGCGATCCTGCTGCTGATCGTCGGCGTGCTCGCGCTGGTGCTGCTCAACGTGCCGATCGCCGTCGCGCTCGGCATCGCGGCGGTCACCGCGATGCTGGCCACGCAGGGCGCCGACGTCCTGCCCAACCTCGCGATCGTGATGTACAACGGCGCGACCAACTTCCCGCTGATCGCGATCCCGCTGTTCATTCTAGCCGGGGCCATCATGAATACCTCGGGCATCTCGCGGCGGCTCATCGCTTTCGCCTCCGCCTTGCTCGGCTTCGTCCGCGGCGGACTTGCGATGGTGAACGTCGGCACCGCCATGTTCTTCGCGGAAATCTCCGGGTCGGCGGTAGCCGACGTCGCAGCGCTCGGCTCGGTGCTGATACCGGCGATGAAGAAGAAGGGCTATCCGGGGCCGTTCGCCACCGCGGTCACCTCCTCCGCGGCCTCGCTCGCCATCATCATCCCGCCGTCCATCCCGATGATCCTCTACGCGGTGATGGCGGACGCCTCGGTGGTGCAGTTGTTCGTCGCCGGCATCGTGCCGGGCGTGCTCGGCGGGCTCCTGATGATGGCGCTCGCCTACTGGTATGCGGTGCGCTTCAATTGGCCCGTCGAGGAGGCCTTTAACCTCCGCAACCTGTGGCGGGCCTTCAGGGACGCCGCGTTCGCGTTCCTGCTCCCGGTCATCATCCTCGGCGGCATCTTCGGCGGCATCGTCACCGCGACCGAGGGGGCGGGGCTTGCCGTCGTCGCCGCGCTCGGCGTCGCGTTCTGGTACCGGGAGATCGACTGGAAGCAGCTCAAGACCGCGATCGTGGACGGCGTCGTGCAGACCGCGGTGGTGATGCTGCTGGTGGCCTCGAGCGCGCTGCTTGGCATCTATCTCACCGAAGTGCAGGTGCCCCAGCAGCTCGCGGCATGGATGACGGGGCTCACCAGCAATCCTTACGTGGTCCTGGCGCTCCTCAACGTCTTCTTTCTCGTCATCGGGCTGTTCCTGCACTCGGCGGCGGCGATCATCCTGGTGGTGCCGATCGTGATGCCGGTGGTCACGGCGGTGGGCATCGATCCGGTGCATTTCGGGATCGTGGTGACGTTGAACCTCGCGATCGGCCAGCAGACGCCGCCGGTCGCGAGCGTGCTGATGACCGCATGTTCGATCGCGAAGGAGAACATCTGGGACGTGAGCAAGGCCAACCTGCCGTTCATCGGCGTTCTGCTGTTGGTGCTCCTGCTCGTGACCTACGTGCCGGCGGTCCCGCTGTCGCTGGTCAACCTGTTCTACCGCTGACGGCGTAACGAGATACGGGTGGCGAGGTGCGGGTGACAAACAGCGGTTTGTACGTCACCCTTAATCGTCACTTGTCTCGAATGCCTAACCCCATCCTCGTCTCCCGCGACGGCGCGATTGCGACCGTCATCCTGAACCACCCCGAGCGCCTGAACGCGCTCGACAAGGCGATGTGGCGGGACCTGCGCGACGCAATGCGCGGCCTCTCGGCGGACGAACACCTGCGTTGTATCGTCGTGCGCGGCGCGGGGGAGAAGGCGTTCGCTGCCGGCGCCGATATCGCCGAATTCGCCGCCGAGCGCGCGGATTCGAAGCAGGCGAAATCCTACGGCGAGCTGATCCACGAGGCGATGCAGGCGGTTGCGCGCTGCCGGCACCCGACGGTGGCGCTGATCCGGGGCGCGTGCGTCGGCGGCGGGCTGGAGATCGCCGCGATGTGCGACCTGCGCGTCGCCGGGCGCTCGAGCCGCTTCGGCATCCCGGTCAACCGGCTGGGGCTCACCATGGCTTACGGCGAGCTGATGGGGCTGCTCGCATTGGCGGGGCGCGCGGTGACGCTCGAGCTCCTGCTCGAAGGCCGCGTGTTCGACGCGGAAGAAGCGCTGCGCAAGCGTCTCGTCAACCGCGTCGTGCCCGACGAGCACGTGGAGGCGGAGGCGTACGCGCTCGCCGCGCGCATCGCGGACGGCGCGCCGCTCGTCAACCGCTGGCACAAGCAGTTCATCGGGCGACTCACCGTCACCGCACGGCTCTCGCCGGACGAATGGGACGAGGGCTACGCCTGCTTCGACACGGAAGACTACAAGGAAGGCGTGGCCGCGTTCCTGGAGAAAAGAAAGCCCGGCTTCAAAGGGAAATAAAGCGTGAACCGCAACTAAATTTCCACCTGCGTGCCGAGCTCGATCACGCGGTTGGTGGGGATGTTGAAGTACTCGACCGCGCTGCCGGAGTTCCGCTGCATCGTCGCGAACAGCCGCTCGCGCCACAGCGCCATGCCGCCTGCCACGCCCTCGGCCGGGATCACCCGCTCGCGGCTCAGGAAAAACGAGGTCTGCATCAGGTCGAAATCGAGCCCGTGATCGGGGCACAGCTCGGTCAGGGTCTGCGTGACGTCGGGCCGGTTCATGAAGCCGAAGTGGATGGTGACGCGGTAGCAGTGGTGCCCGAGCGGCTCCACCGCCACGCGCTCGTCGAACGGCACCCACGGCACGTCCTTCACCGCCACCGTGAGGAACACCACGCGCTCGTGCAGCACCTTGTTGTGATAGAGGTTGTGCAGCAGGGCGTGCGGCGCCACGTCGGGCGTCGCCGTCAGGAACACCGCCGAGCCCGGCACGCGCTGCGGCGCGTCGCGGAACAGCGACTCGATGAACGGCTCGATCGGCACGGTGGAGCTTCTCAGGCGCGCGAACAGGATCTCGCGCCCGCGCCGCCAGGTCATCATCAGCGCGAACATCGCCACGCCGAGTGCCAGCGGGAACCAGCCTCCATCCATGAGCTTCAGCAGCGCCGACGAGAAGAACGTGACGTCGATGATGAAAAAGAACGCCGACGAGAAAATGCACAGCACGAGCGGATAGCCCCAGCCGAAGCGGATCACGAAGAAAGTGAGGATGGTGGTGACGGTCATGGTGCCGGTGACCGCCACGCCGTAGGCCGAGGCGAGGTTGGAGGAGTTGCCGAAGCCGACCACCGCGGCGACCACCAGGACGAGCAGGGCCCAGTTGATCGCCGGGATGTAGATCTGGCCGAATTGCCGCGCCGAGGTGTGCACGACGTTCATGCGCGGCAGGAACCCGAGCTGGATCGCCTGCTTGGTCATCGAATAAGCGCCGGATATCGTTGCCTGCGAGGCGATCACGGTCGCCGCGGTAGCGAGCGCAACCATCGGGTAGAGCGCCCACGAGGGAAATGCAAGGTAGAAGGGATTGGTGATCGCCTGCGGGCTGGCGATCAGCAGCGCGCCCTGGCCGAAGTAGTTGAGCACGAGGCCGGGGAGCACCAGGCCGAACCAGGCCATGCGTATCGGCCACCTGCCGAAATGCCCCATGTCGGCATACAGCGCCTCGGCCCCGGTGAAGGCGAGCAGCACCGCGCCCAGCACGACGAACGATGCGAAACCGTGCCCGGTAACGAAACCGAAGGCATGCCGCGGGTCAAGCGCCTCGAGCACCACCGGGTGTTGCACGATGTTCCAGATGCCGACCGCGCCAAGCGCGAGGAACCATAGCACGCACACCGGCCCGAACAGCGCCCCGACCACCGCCGTGCCGCGCCGCTGGAACAGAAACAACGCGATCAATATTCCCACCGCCACGGGTAGCACGTAGGGCCTCAACGCGGAAGTGCCGACTTCCAGTCCCTCGACCGCCGAAACGACTGATATCGCAGGAGTCAGGACCGCCTCGCCGTAGAATAACGACGCCCCGAATAGTCCCAGCGTTACGATGAACAACCGTAAATCCGGGCGCTCGCGAACGGCGGAGCTGGCGAGCGCGATCAGCGCCATGATGCCGCCCTCGCCGCGGTTGTCGGCGCGCATCACCAGCAGCACGTACTTGAGCGATACGACGACGATCAGCACCCAGAATATCGCCGACAGCCCGCCGAGGATGTTGGCGGTCGTGAGCGCGATCCCGTGCCCGGGCGCGAACGTCTCCTTGACCGCGTAGAGCGGGCTCGTGCCGATGTCGCCGAAGACGATGCCGAGCGCGAGGAGCGTCAGCGCGGCGCGGGATTGCTGAAGATGTGTGCCGTTGGCCATCCTGCAGTTCCAACGAACGCGTGGCCGCGAACCTTACTCTTGCGTTGCGGCGAAATCAAACGCAGCCTGTATTAATTTAGCAACATTCAATATTATCAACTAGTTATGATGCCAATATCGCATCTGGCAAAACGTCAAATATTGCACCGCAACATGAACGTCCGGCAACCGGACCTCCGCAAACTAAAAGGGGGCTGGCGCAGCCCCCCTTCATCCCCGATTGCAGCTCTCCGGTCAGGGACCGCCCCCACCCCCGCCTTCGTACGCCTCGATCTTCCTCTTGCGGATGGAGGGCATGATCATGGTGAACAGGATCGCGGCGCTCGCGATCATGAACGCCAGGCTGATCGGGCGCGTGAAGAACACCGTCGGATCGCCTCGTGAAATGAGCAGCGCGCGGCGCAGGTTCTCCTCCATCAACGGCCCCAGCACGAAGCCCAGGATCAGCGGCGCCGGCGGGCACTCGAGCTTCACGAGGATGTAGCCCAGGATGCCCATGATGCCGACGAGGTAGAGGTCCATCGCGCTGTTGTTGATGCTGTAGTTGCCCACCGCGCAGAACATGATGATCGACGGAAACAACCAGCGGTAGGGAATCTTGAGCAACTGCACCCACATTCCGACCAGCGGCAGATTGAGCACGACGAGCATCGCGTTGCCGATCCACATGCTGGCGATGAGGCCCCAGAACAGATCGGGCTTGGAGGTCATCACCTGCGGCCCCGGCGCGATGCCCTGGATGGTGAGCGCGCCCAGCATCAGCGCCATGGTGCCGCTGCCGGGTATGCCCAGGGTCAGCGTCGGGATGAACGCGGTCTGCGCGGCCGCGTTGTTGGCCGACTCGGGCCCCGCCACACCCTCGATCGCGCCCTTGCCGAAACGCTCTGGCGTTTTGGACGCCTTCTTCTCCACCATGTAGGCCGAGAACGAGGAAATCGCGGGCCCGGTGCCGGGCAGCGCGCCGAAGAAGGAGCCGACCGCCGTGCCGCGCACGATCGGCCAGAAGGAGCTCTTGAGGTCGGCCACGGTCGGCATGATGTTCTTGATCTTGCTGGTGAACACATCCCCCCGTTCCTTGGTTTCGAGGTTCTTCACGATTTCGGAAACGGCGAACAGACCGACCGCGATCACGGTGAAACCCATGCCGTCGGTGAGTTCCGCGATGCCGAAGGAAAAACGCGCCATGCCGGAGTTGACATCGGTGCCGATGATGCCCAGCAGCAGCCCCAAAACCACCATGGCAAGGGACTTCACCATGTCGCCGCTCGAGAGGCAGGCGGCCGCGACCAGGGCCATCAGCATCAGCGAGAAATACTCCGACGCCCCGAACTTCAACGCCGCCTCCGCCAGCGGCGGGCCGAAGAGCGCGATCAGCAGCGTGCCCACGCTGCCGGCGGCGAACGAGCCGATCGCGGCGATCGCGAGCGCCGGTCCGGCACGCCCCTGTTTCGCCATCTGGTAGCCGTCGATGCAGGTCACCACGGAAGCCGTCTCGCCCGGCAGGTTCATCAATATGGACGTGGTGGAGCCGCCGTACTGCGAGCCGTAATAGATGCCGGCCAGCATGATGAGCGCCGGTATCGGCGGCAGGTTGAAGGTGAGCGGCAGCAGCATGGCGATGGTGACCAGCGGACCGACGCCGGGCAGCACGCCGATCGCCGTGCCGACGAACACGCCGACGAAACAATAGATCAGGTTTTGCAGCGACAGCGCGACGCTGAAACCGAAGATCAGGTTGTTGAAGATTTCCATGGTCAATCCCACCAGAAAAGGCGATACGGCAGGCCGAGCCCGTAGATGAAGACGGCCCACGCGAACAGGATCATGACCGTAGCCAGGATGATGACTTCCTTGATCTTGAACTCATGGCCGGCGAGCGCGGACACGAAGAACAACACCACCAGCGACGGGATCAACCCCACGCGGTCCATCAGCCAGCCGAACACCCAGAGCGACACCGTAATGAACGCCAGCGCCTTCCAGCCCCAGACGCCCTCCACTTGCTCGGCCGCGCGCAGGCCGCGCCAGCCGACGTAAACGCCGAACACGATGAGGATGCCGGCGAGCACCCGCGGGAAATACCCGGGCCCCATGCGCAGCGCGCTGCCGAACGGGTAGTCCAGCGCCATGAAGAACGCGATGGCGCCGATGCCTATCATCAGCAGGCCGGCCAGAAAATCCTTGTTATCCCATAACTGGACCTTCATCTACCCTCCTTTTCCTCGACGGCGGCCGGGACCGGTCGGCTCGCCCAGACACAGCAGCCCCGCGGGTGCAGAACGGGGCACGAACCGTGGAAAAATACCCTTCACACTGTATAAGGGGGGTCGTTATCCGCATTTTTTTGCCCCTTACACCCTGCCTCCAGCGGATTGCGCCAGGCGCCCGTGACAAGGATGCCGGCGTCGGTCCACTATGTGCGATGCGGATTCTAGCGGATTTATCGGGGGATATCGAGAGTTTTGGCTACCATAGTCGTAAGCGTACCGTAAGCATAAGTCCCTGTTACCGGTGGCTTTCTGGATGGCGGGGCGGGGAGAAACCGCCGCGGTGGCTGGTGACGGGGGTGCCGGAAAAGCGGGTCGCGGCGCGCCGGACGGATGCCCGATGATTGTGCATGTCACGATGCCGCCGCGGCGCGAGCGAGGCGATCGTTGATCGCAACCCACTCGGGCGCCTGCGGCGGCCGCTCCACCAGTATCGCGTCGCAGCCCGCTTCGTCCAGCGCGCGCAAATTAGAATATAAATCATGGGCATAATGTGCCGCTTCGCGCGGCACGACGATCCAGATGACGCCGGGATCGAGCGGTCGCCTCGCGGACAGCGCGAGCGCCGCCACCTTCCGGCCCTGCTGCGTGAGCGATTTCGCCAGCTCGGTCAACAGATCGCCATCTTCCACCAGCGTGAGCGGCGTGCGCGGCGCGTAGTGGATGGCGAGCGTGCCGGGCGCGCGCGGCGCTCCCGCTTCCGCCGCCGCGAGCGGAACACCGAGGACGGCGGCGATTTGTTCCGCCGTGATCCAGCCGGGGCGCAACAGCCGAGGCGCAGCGCCCGACAGGTCCACGATGGTGGATTCGATGCCGACTTCCGCCGCGCCGCCGTCGAGCACGCACGGCACGGC
>JACOVL010000026.1 GCA_016177355.1 Betaproteobacteria bacterium
ACCAGCGGGCCAAGGCGACCGGGAGCCTCAATCCCGAGCTCACCGCCTTCGCCGACCAACGGCTACGGCAACTGCAATAGCAGTTGCCCGCTATCAGCAATCAGCAATCAGCATTCAGCATGTTCAAGCTGACCGCTGAGAGCTGAACGCTGACCGCTTATCTCGGCAGCGCCCGCGCCACCACCCAGCCGCTGACTTCCCGCGCGCCCGCTCTTCGCAGCACGCGCGTGAGCTCGTTCAACGTGGCGCCGGTGGTGAGCACGTCGTCCATCACCGCAACCCGCTTGCCGTGAAGATCGGCATCGCAGACGAAGGCGCGGCGCACGTTCTTCGCGCGCTCGCCCCACGGTAACGCCGCCTGTGACGGGGTCTCGACGACCTTGCGGCAGGCATGGGGCATGAGCGGGATGCCGGTGCGCCCGGCGACGACGCGCGCGAGCTCCAGCGCCTGATTGAAGCCGCGCTCCGCAAGGCGCCCCGGCGCGAGCGGCATCGGCACGATCGCGTCCACGTCGCGCCCGACCGTCTGCGCGAGCAGCTCGCCCAGCGGCCGCGCGAGCGCCAGCCGGCCGCCGTACTTGTAGGCGTGGATCAAGGCATTCACCGGGAAACGGTAGGCAAAAGGCGCCCTCACGCGGGCGTAGCGCGGCGGGCGGTCGAGGCAGGCGCCGCATACCCTGCCGGTGGCGAGCGGCAAGGCGCACACCGCGCAGCAGTTGCACGGCAGGCGCGGCAAATCCGTATCGCATTCCGCGCAGATCAGCTTGGTGCCGGACGGCGCAGCGCACAGCACGCAGGCTTGCGGCAGCAGCGAGCGCCCAATTTCTGCGCAGAAGTTTAAAATCAATGGCTGGAGATTTGACAGCCGGAAGATCATGGGCAATGATACAAATGGTTAAAAACGCTGGATTTTTTTCTCGCGTACCGACTCCCGCAACCCGAGGCCAGTCCTTATGGATAACGATCTCCTCCACCGCGCCCACGGCGCGCACCGGGGCCATTTCGATCCCAACGCGGTGCAGCTCTCGACGCTGCTCTCGGTGAAGACCGGCGGCTGCCCGGAGGATTGCGCCTACTGCCCGCAAGCCGCGCGTTATCACACCGGCGTCGCCGACGAAGAGCTGCTGTCGGTCGAGCAGGTGGCGGCGGCGGCGCGCCTCGCCCGGGAGAACGGCGCAACGCGCTTTTGCATGGGGGCGGCCTGGCGCGGTCCCAAGCAGCGCGATCTCGAGCGGGTGGCGGAGATGATCAAGGCGGTGCGCGCCGAGGGCCTCGAGACCTGCGCGACGCTGGGGCTGCTGAAGCAAGGCCAGGCCGAGCAATTGAAGGCGGCGGGCCTCGACTATTACAACCATAACCTGGACACCGCCCCCGAGTTCTATGGCGAGATCATCACCACGCGCACCCAGGACGACCGCCTGGAAACGCTCGGGCGCGTGCGCCGCGCCGGCATCCACGTGTGCTGCGGCGGCATCGTCGGCATGGGCGAGACGCGCCGCACGCGCGCGGCGCTGATCGCGCAACTCGCGAGCCTCGACCCCTATCCCGAGTCGGTGCCGGTCAACAACCTGGTGCAGGTGCCGGGCACGCCGCTCGCCGGCACCGACCGGCTCGATCCTCTCGAATTCGTGCGCACCATCGCCTGCGCGCGCATCACCATGCCGCGCGCCATGGTGCGGCTCTCCGCGGGCCGGCAGGAGATGCCGGAAGCGGTCCAGGCGCTGTGCTTCTTCGCCGGCGCGAATTCCATCTTCTACGGCGAGAAGCTGCTCACCACCGGCAACCCCGGCGTCGAGGCGGACCGCGCGCTGTTCGCGAAGCTCGGGCTGCGCTCGCTGAAGTGAACCGCCCGCCACCCGCCGCCCGCCACCCGTCACTCCAGCAGGCGCTCGCGGCGGAGCTCGCCGAACTCGAATCGCGGGGCCTGAAGCGCCGGCGGCGACTGCTGGAGACGCCGCAGGGCGCGCGCGTCACGGTGGACGGGCGCGAATACCTCGCCTTCTGCAGCAACGATTACCTCGGGCTCGCCGGTCACCCCGCGCTGATCGAGGCCGCGCGCGAAGGCGCCGCGCGCTGCGGCGTGGGAGCGGGCGCCTCGCATCTCATCCTGGGGCATGCCACCGCGCATCACGCGCTGGAAGAAGCGCTCGCCGCCTTCGTGGGGCTGCCGCGCGCGCTGCTGTTCTCGGCCGGCTACCTCGCCAACATCGGGGCGGTTACCACGCTCGTCGGGCGCGGGGACGCGGTGTTCGCGGACCGGCTCAATCATGCCTCGCTCAACGATGCCGCGCTGCTCTCGCGCGCGGAGCTCAAGCGCTATCCGCACCTCGATCTCGAAGCGCTTGAGCGCCTGCTCGCCGCGACCCGCGCGCGACGCAAGCTCGTCGTCACCGACGCCGTGTTCAGCATGGACGGGGACGTCGCGCCGGTGCCGCAGCTCCTCGAGCTGTGCGAGCGCCACGACGCGTGGCTGCTGCTCGACGATGCGCACGGCTTCGGCGTGCTGGGCGAGGGCGGGCGCGGCGTGCTGTCGTGCTTCGGGGCCGCGTCGCCGCGCTTGATTTACATGGCGACGCTCGGCAAGGCGGCCGGCGCGTTCGGCGCCTTCGTCGCGGCGCAGAGCGATGTCGTCGAAATCCTGTTGCAGCGAGCGCGCAGCTACATCTACACCACGGCGATGCCGCCGCTGCTCGCGCATGTGCTCATGAAAAGCCTCGAGCTGATCGCCTGCGAGGAGTGGCGGCGCGAGCGCTTGATGCAACTAATATATGTTTTAAAACAACGACTTATGGTTAAACGCTGGCGCCTGATGCCATCCCGCACCGCGATCCAGCCGCTGGTGATCGGCGGCAATGAGGAGGCCATGGCGGCATCCGACGCGCTCGCGCGCGCGGGTCTGCTGGTGCCGGCGATCCGGCCGCCGACCGTGCCACAGGGCACGGCACGGCTGCGCATCTCGCTTTCCGCCGCGCACGAGGTCGAGGACGTCGAGCGCCTTGCCTTCGCGCTCAACGCCCTGCAATGAGCCTGCGGGACGTGGTTCTGCTGCACGGCTGGGGCAGCGGCGCCGGCATTTGGGACGACCTTGCGCGGCGGCTGGAACCGCGATTTCGCCCCCACGCCCTGCCTCTACCGGGATACGGCCCTGATACGGCGCGCGCGCTCTCGCTCGAGGCGATCGTTACCGCCGTCGCGCGCGCCGCGCCGCGCCGCTGCGGCGTCGTCGGCTGGTCGCTTGGCGGCGAGATCGCGCTGGCCTGGGCGCGGCGCGCGCCGCGACAGGTGGAGCGCCTGGCCTTGATTGCGACGACCCCATGCTTTACGAGCAAGCCCGGCTGGCCGTGCGCGACGGCACCCGCGGTGCTGCGTGAATTCGGGCGGGCGCTTGCCACGGACCGCACAGGCACGCTGGCGCGCTTTACCGCGGTGCAGGCGAAGGGTGACGCGCGCGCGCGGCGGTTTGCCGGCGTGCTGCAGCGGTTCAACGAGAGCGGTCCGCCGGCTGACGTGCTGGCGGCGGGCCTCGCTATTCTGTCGAACACCGATTTGCGGCGCGAGCTGTCCAGGGTGGGACAGCCGGCGCTGGTATTGCATGGGGCGCGCGATCGCATCGTGCCGCCCGCCGCGGGACGCCGGCTTGCTGCCGCCCTGCCCAACGCGCGCTTCGAGCTGCTGCGGACTTGCGCGCATGCGCCGTTCCTGTCGCAGCCCGCGCGGGTGGCGGCGGCGCTGCGGGAGTTCTTCGATGAGTGACCCGCTCAGGCTGGACAAGAGGCGCATACGGCAGTCATTCGAGCGGGCCGCCGCGACCTACGACGCCGCGGCGGTGCTGCAGGGCGAAGTATGCCGGCGCATGCTGTCGCGCCTGGACTACATCAAGCTTGATCCAGCCGCCGTGCTGGATGCGGGCAGCGGGACGGGCAACGCCGTTGCCGGGATGCTCGCGCGCTATCCGCGCGCGCGACTCGTTGCGCTCGATTTCGCGCACGCCATGGTGCGGCGCGTCCGTGCGCGCCGGCCGTGGTGGCGCAGCCTGCTAGACCCGCGCGGCGCGCGGCTCGGCGTGGTGTGCGGCGACATCGAGTCGTTGCCGCTCGCCGGCGGCTCGTTCGATCTCGTGTGGTCGAATCTCACCCTGCAGTGGATCGGCGAGCCGCAGCGCGCCTTCGCCGAGCTCCACCGCGCGCTCCGGCCGGGGGGGCTGCTGATGTTCAGCAGCTTCGGGCCGGACACGCTCAAGGAGTTGCGAGCGGCGTCCAGGGATGCGGACCGGCACACCCACGTGCACCGCTTCATCGACATGCACGACCTGGGCGACATGCTGGTCGCCTGCGGCTACACCGACCCGGTGATGGACATGGAGACCATGACGCTGACTTACGCCGGCGCGCGGGAACTCATGCGCGATCTGAAGACTATCGGCGCGCGCAATGCGACCACCGGGCGTCCCGGCGCGCTGAGCGGGAAGTCGCTGCTCGAGCGGGTGACGCGCAACTACGAGCAGTTCCGCCGCGACGGGAAACTCCCCGCGACGTTCGAGGTGGTCTACGGGCACGCCTGGAAGCCCGCACCGCGCACGAGCCCCACCGGCCGGCCGGTGATCGAAATCAAGCCCCGATAAGGATTCGCTTTGTCCAGTCACGTCTCACCCGTCACGTCTCACCCGTCACGGTTTTTTCGTGACCGGCACCGACACCGGCGTCGGCAAGACCCTGGTCGCATGCGGCCTGCTGAAGGCGTTTGCCGCGCGCGGGCTGCGCGCAGTCGGCATGAAGCCGGTCGCCGCCGGCGCGAAACCCGGTGCGCGGGGATGGAAGCACGAGGATGTCGAGCGGCTGGCGGCGGCGGGCAACGTCGTCGCGCCGCGCGAGCACGTCAATCCCTACTGCTTCCAGCCGCCGATCGCGCCCCACATCGCCGCGCAGCAGGCTGGCGCGGAGATCGGGCTCGAGCGCATCGAGGAGAGCTTCCGCGCGCTCGCCGCGCTCGCCGACGTCGTGATCGTGGAAGGGGTGGGCGGGTTCCGCGTGCCGCTCGGCCCCGCCGCCGATGCCGCGCAACTCGCGGCGCGGCTGGCGCTCCCGGTCGTGCTGGTGGTGGGCATGCGGCTCGGCTGTCTCAACCATGCGCTGCTGACGGCGGAGGCGATCGCGGCGCGCGGCCTCGAACTCGCCGCCTGGATCGCAAATCACGTTGACCCGCAAATGGTCGCGGCGGACGAGAATGTGCGGGCGCTTGATGAGCGCATTCCCGCGCCGCGACTCGCCCGCATCGCATACGTCCCGGCACCCGATCCTGCAGCGATCGCCTCCCTGCTGAATGTCGGCAAACTGCTGTGACACGCGCGGCGCAACTCGCGGTCTATACAGGAGTTTTTGCCCGGTTTTTCGGTTGCCTAGTCGGGGGGGCTGTGATAAATTCCACCCGCTCGATGCGGATATCAGCGCGTGCATACAATGACCGCAGGGATGGGATGCACCGAAGTGGCGCACGCCGCTGAATTTTCGCTGATCGCCAGGCGCAACAACTCGCTCGGTTCCACCGGCAGGCTTCTTGTTTTTATCTTCATCTTCGTTGTTTCGGTCGGCATCGCCGCGGCGTTCGCGGCTCTCGGCGCGTGGCTGATCCTGCCGTTTGCCGGGCTCGAGATGCTGGTGCTCTATCTGGCGTTCCGCTACGTGGATCGCCATGCCGCGGACTACGAGCGCATCGCGATCGAAGGCGACAAGGTGAGAGTCGAATTTTCCGAACTGGGGCGCGTGCGCAGTCACGAATTCAACCGCTGCTGGGCGCAGGTGGTGGCGGGCGATGACACCGGGCGGCTCGCACTGCGCTCCCACGGCCGCGAGGTCGAGATCGGGCACTACATGAGCGACGAGCAGAAATCGAATCTGGCGCGGGAGCTCAAACGCCAGCTGCGCGCCGGCGGCGGCCATGCTGCCGTGCCTGCCATCACAACGAACTGACTCACAGGCGAGGGAAGCATGATCAGCAAGGGGTTACGATCGTTTGCGGTCGCGGCGGCGTGGTTCGCCGCGGCGCCGGCGCTGGCCAACCAGTACAACCTGCAGGAACCGCAGTCCATCATCGCGCGCGAGATCTACGATCTGCACACGCTGATCATGTGGATCATCGTCGGCATCTTCGTCGTCGTGTTCGGCGCGATGACCTACGCCATCGTCATGCACCGCAAGTCGGCCGGGCACAAGGCCGAGCAGTTCCACGAGAACACCACGGTCGAAATCGTCTGGACCATCATTCCGTTTTTCATCCTGATCGGCATGGCCTGGCCCGCGACCAGGACCATCATCTCGATGAAGGACACCTCCGGCGCCGAGGTCACGATCAAGGCGACCGGCTATCAGTGGAAGTGGGGCTACGACTACCTGCAGGAGGGCATCAGCTTCTACAGCAATCTTTCCACCCCGCGCGAACAGATCGAGGGCAAGGTGCCCAAGGGCGAGAACTACCTGATCGAGGTGGACAACCCGGTGGTGGTGCCGGCCGGCAAGAAGGTGCGTATCATCACCACCGCCAACGACGTGATCCACTCCTGGTGGGTGCCCGCGCTGGGCATCAAGCAGGACTCGATCCCCGGCTTCGTGCGCGACACCTGGTTCAAGGCGGACAAGCCCGGCATCTACCGCGGGCAGTGCGCGGAACTGTGCGGCAAGGACCACGGCTTCATGCCGATCGTGGTGGAGGTGGTGACGCCCGAGCGGTACGCATCCTGGGTTTCGGAGCAGAAAAAGAAAATGGCCGCGGCGGCGCCGGATTCCGGGGAGCAGTGGACGCTCGACGAATTGAAGGCCCGCGGCGAGAAGATCTACGCCGGCAATTGTGTCGCCTGCCACCAGCCGACCGGCATGGGCGTGCCCGGGGCATTCCCGGCGCTCTCCGGCTCGAAAATCGTGACCGGCCCCAAGGACGGGCAGATCAAGGTTGTCCTGAACGGCGTGGTCAAGGACGGCAAACCGACCGCGATGGTCTCGTTCAAGCACCTCTCGGACGTGGACATCGCTGCGGTCATCACCTACACGAGAAACAACTGGGCCAACAAGACCGGAGAAACGGTTGCCCCGGCTGACGTCAAGGCTGCGCGGAAGTAACCGGATATACGAAGGGCATCCTGGAGAACGTAATGGAAGCTGCACACGCACACAACGGACACGGTCACGGCGCGCACGGCCACCACTACTCGGGGCTCATGCGCTGGATCACCACCACCAACCACAAGGACATCGGCACGCTCTACCTGTTTTTCGCGCTGACGATGTTCTTCGTCGGCGGCCTGCTCGCGTTGATGCTGCGCGCCGAGCTGTTCGAGCCCGGCCTGCAGTTCTGGCGCCCCGAGTTCTTCAACCAGTTGACCACCATGCACGGGCTGATCATGGTGTTCGGCGCGATCATGCCGGCCTTCGTCGGCTTCGCCAACTGGCAGGTGCCGATGATGATCGGCGCCCCCGACATGGCGTTTGCGCGCATGAACAACTGGAGCTTCTGGCTGCTGCCGGTCGGGGCGATCCTGCTGGTCGCCTCGTTCTTCGTGCCGGGGGGCGCGACCGCCGCGGGCTGGACGATCTACGCGCCGCTCTCGACGCAGATGGGCCCGGGCATGGACCTCGCGATCTTTGCGCTGCACATCATGGGCGCGTCCTCGATCATGGGCTCGATCAACATCATCACCACCATCCTCAACATGCGCGCGCCGGGAATGGCGCTGATGAAGATGCCGCTGTTCGTCTGGACCTGGCTGATCACCGCCTACCTGCTGATCGCGGTGATGCCGGTGCTCGCGGGCGCGGTCACGATGGTGCTCACCGACCGTCACTTCGGCACCAACTTCTTCAATGCCGCCGGCGGAGGGGACCCGGTGCTGTTCCAGCACGTGTTCTGGTTCTTCGGCCACCCCGAGGTCTACATCATGATCCTGCCGGGCTTCGGCATCGTGTCGCAGATCGTGCCGACGTTCGCGAGGAAGCCCCTGTTCGGCTATTCCTCGATGGTCTACGCCACGGCCTCGATCGCGATCCTGTCGTTCATCGTCTGGGCGCACCACATGTTCACGGTCGGCATGCCCGCGGTGGCGCAGCTCTTCTTCATGTATGCGACGATGCTGATCGCGGTGCCGACCGGCGTGAAGGTGTTCAACTGGATCGCCACCATGTGGAAGGGCTCGCTCACCTTCGAAACCCCGATGCTGTTCGCGTGCGGCTTCATCTTCGTGTTCTCGATGGGCGGCTTCACCGGGCTGGTGCTGGCGATCACGCCGGTGGACATCCAGTTGCAGGACACTTATTACGTGGTGGCGCATTTCCACTACGTGCTGGTGGCGGGGTCCCTCTTCGCGCTCTTTGGCGGCACCTACTACTGGCTGCCGAAGTGGATCGGCCGCATGTACGACGAGACGCTCGGCAAGTGGCACTTCTGGCTGTCGATGATCTTCTTCAACATCACCTTTTTCCCGATGCACTTCACCGGGCTCGCGGGGCTGCCGCGGCGCGTGCCGGACTACAACATGCAGTTCGCCGATTTCAACATGATCTCGACCATCGGCGCATTCGGGTTCGGCTTGGCACAGCTGATCTTCGTATACGTACTGGTGAAGGCCATCCGCGGCGCGGGCGAGAAGGTGAGCGACAAGGTGTGGGAAGGCGCGGACGGGCTGGAGTGGACGCTGCCCTCGCCGCCGCCGTACCACACTTTCGAGACGCCGCCGCTGGTCAAGTAACGCGATAGCGCGAGGGACGGCGACATGACCGGCAACGTCAAGACCGCGCTGATCCTCGCTTCCATCGCGGCCGTTTTCTTCATCGGGGTCGTGATCAGGCACTGGTTATGGTGAGCCAGCAGTCACAGACCAACCAGCAGACGCTGGTCAAGCTCCTCCTCGTCGCCGTCCTGATGTTCGGCTTCGGTTTCGCGATGGTGCCGTTCTACCGCGCGCTGTGCGATGCGCTCGGGCTGAACAGCGTCGTCAAGCCCGACGCGGTGGCGAATACCCAGGTGGACGCGGGGCGGCTCCTCACGGTCGAGTTCGATACCAACCTCCGCAGCGACCTGCCGTGGACCTTTACCGCGGTCGAGAAGAGCGTGCGCATCCATCCCGGCGCGCTGACGCAGGTCACGTTCGAAATCCGCAACCGTTCCGACCGCCCCGTCACCGGGCAGGCGATCCCGAGCTTCGGGCCGCAGCTGGCGGGCCGCTACTTCAAGAAGCTCGACTGTTTCTGCTTCACCCAGCAGACGCTGGCGCCGGGCGAGGCGAGGCGCATGCCGGTCGTGTTCGTGGTCGAGCCGGGCCTGCCGCAGGACGTGAATACCGTGACGTTGTCCTATACCTTTTTCGAGGTGGAGGGCAAGAACGGGAAGGACGGTTGATGCGGATGACGCTGGAATCGGAATCGCCGCGCAAGGCGACGCCGTTGCAGGTGGCGAAGGCGGTGCTGTCCGCCTTCGTCGGCATCCGCAGGCGCGCGGCGCACGAGAAGGACGTGGTGACGCTGACGCCGCTGCAGGTGATCGTCGCGGGCGTGATCGCCGCGGCGATCTTCGTGTTGAGCCTGGTCATGCTGGTGCGCTTTATTACCAGTCAATAGGGAGAGAGTGAGATGTTGAACCCATCGGCACGCTATTTCATACCGGACCCGTCCACCTGGCCGATCACCGGCTCCATCGCGCTGCTCAGCATGGCCTCCGGCGCCGCGTCCTGGTTCAACGGCTGGTCCCCCGGCAAGTTCATCCTGCTCGCCGGCGTGGCGATCCTCGCCTACATGATCGTCGGCTGGTTCCACACCGTTGCCCACGAGAGCGAGGCCGGCAAGTACAACAAGCAGGTGGACATCTCCTTCCGCTGGGGCATGAGCTGGTTCATCTTCTCGGAAGTCATGTTCTTCGCGGCGTTCTTCGGGGCGCTGTTCTACATGCGGGTGCTGTCGGTGCCCTGGCTGGGGGACCTCGAGCACAAGCTGCTGTGGCCGGATTTCACCGCCGGCTGGCCGGCCACCGGGCCCGGGTTGAAGGACCCGTTCACGCCGATGGCCGCCTGGGGCATCCCGGCGTTCAACACGCTGCTGCTGCTCTCGTCCGGCGTGACGGTGACGCTGGCGCACTGGGCGCTGCTGCGCAACGACCGCACCAAGCTCATCGCGTGGCTGTTCGCGACCATCGGCCTGGGCCTGCTGTTCCTCGCTCTCCAGGTTTACGAGTACGGGCACGCCTACTCCGAGCTGAACCTCAAGCTCACCACCGGCGCGTACGGGACGACCTTCTTCATGCTGACCGGCTTCCACGGCTTCCACGTCACCATGGGCTGCATCATGCTGACGACGATCCTGTTCCGCTGCGTCGCGGGGCATTTCAGGCCCGACCACCATTTCGGTTTCGAGGGCGTGGCCTGGTACTGGCACTTCGTGGACGTGGTATGGCTCGGCCTCTTCATTTTCGTCTACTGGCTATAAGCCGATAGGGGAGACCCCGTCGGTAGGGGAACGGTCGCCGCGCCACGAGCGCGGCGCGTTTTTTTTCGGGGCCGGACCGGAGCTATTCCAGCTTGCCGGGGATGAGGCCGAAGTAGAATCCGAGCATCAGCAGCGCGAACAGCACCACCGACAGCGTGACCCGCACCGTGAGCGCCTTCACCGTGCGCTCGCCCTGGCCCCGGTCCTTGACCATGAAGTAAAGCGCCGAGGCAAGGCTGACGACGATGAAGACGAGGAACAGGATGACGACGATTTTCACGGGCAATTCAGTGTAGCCCAAGCGTTCACCACTGACTACTTTGCCCGCCCGCTACCAATTCCAGCCCCGCCTCGTCACCACGCTTGCCGCCGCCGCCGGCATCGCGCTCACGCTGGCGCTCGCCAACTGGCAGCTCGGCCGCGCGCACGAGAAAGAAGGGCTGGCCGCACGGCTCGAACTGCTGGCGAGGGACGCGCCGGTGTCGCTGACAGCGGCGGAGGCGAGGGCGGAGGACGTCGAGTGGCGGCGGGTGACGGCGCGCGGGCGCTTCGAGCCCCGCTACGCCGTGTACCTGGACAACCGGATGCGCCGCGGCGTGGCGGGCTATCACGTGGTGATGCCGCTCGAGGTGGGGAAAATGAGGGGCGGCGGCAGCTTGTACGTGCTGGTGAACCGCGGCTGGATTGCCGGATCCCCGGAGCGGGCCAGCCTGCCCCGGGTGAAAACGCCGGAGGGCGCGGTGGAAGTCACCGGGCTCGCGGTGACGCCGAGCCGGCGCTTTCTGGAGCTCTCGACGCAAGTCAAGGAAGGCAGCGTCTGGCAGAACCTGACGCTCGAGCGCTACCGCGAGGCGTTCCCGATCGCGTTGCAGCCGGTGGTGATCCAGCAGGAGAGCCCGCTCGACGACGGTCTTGCGCGCGAGTGGGACCCGCCGAACCTCGGCGTGGACAGGCATTACGGCTACGCGTTCCAGTGGTTCGCGCTCGCCGCCACGATACTCGTGTTCTACCTCGTGATCCATGTCAAACGCCGCCCCGAAGAGAAGACTGATTAGCCTCTGGCTTATCATCGGGCTGACGGTGGCGCCGGTGGCGGCCTCGTACCTGGCCTATTATTTCTGGCAGCCCGGGCATACCGTGAATTACGGCGAATTGCTCGAGGCCGGGCCGCTGCCTGACCCGAAGCTGGCGCTCGCCGACGGGACGCCGTTCCGGCTCTCGCAGTTGAGGGGCAAATGGGTGCTGGTGACCGTGGATTCGGGACGCTGCGACGCAAACTGCGACGGGAAGCTGATTTACATGCGGCAACTGCGGCTCACGCAAGGCAAGGACCGGGAGCGCGTGGAACGGGTATGGCTCATCAGCGATGAAGTCGCGCCGCGCGCCGAGGTGGTCGCGCAGTACCCGGGGACCTGGCTGGTGCGCGCGGCCGGGGCCGGGCTGCCGGGCCTGTTTCCGGCGCAAGGGCCGGTCTCGGACCACATCTACCTGATCGACCCCCTCGGCAATCTCATGATGCGCTACCCGCGCGATCCCGATCCCCGGCGCATGATCAAGGACCTCACGCGGCTGCTCAAGGCGTCGCAGGTGGGCTGATGTATCGTCCTCTGGTCCTGTGCGCCGCCGCCCTCACCTTCCTCGTGGTCGTGGTGGGCGCCTACGTGCGGCTGGAGGATGCGGGGCTGGGCTGTCCCGACTGGCCGGGATGCTACGGGCAGCTCCTCGGCGTGCCGGAAGAGGTACATGAAGTCACCAAGGCCGAGCAGGCCTTCCCGGGAAAGACGGTGGACGCGGGGCGGGCGTGGAAGGAGATGTTCCACCGTTATCTTGCCGGCGCGCTGGGCCTGTTGATCCTGGCGATCGCGGTGCTGGCGTGGCGCAGGCGCGCCGGGATCGGCCGCCCGCCCTGGCTCGCCACCGCGCTCGCGCTGCTCATCGCGTTTCAGGCGACTCTCGGCATGTGGACGGTGACGATGCTGCTGAAGCCCGCCGTCGTCACGCTGCACCTCCTCGGCGGCATGGCGGCGCTCGCGCTGGTGACCTGGCTTGCGCTGCGGGAGATCAATCCGCGCCCGGTGCCGGCGGGGCGCGCGTTCAGGCCGTGGGCCGCCATCGGATTGGGAGTGCTCGTCGCGCAAATCGCGCTGGGAGGCTGGGTCAGCGCCAATTACGCGGCGCTCGCCTGCGCCGATTTCCCGACCTGTCACGGGCAATGGCTGCCGGACATGGATTTCGGGAACGCGTTCCATGCGATGCGCGAGCTCGGCGTGACCGCGGCGGGTGCGCCGCTTTCCCGGGAAGCGCTGAACGCGATCCAGTGGAGCCATCGCCTCGGGGCGCTGGTGACGCTGATCATCCTCGGCGGGCTCGCGCTCCGGTTGCTCTGGATACCCGCGCTGCGCGTGCAGGGGGCGGTGATTTTCGTCCTGCTCGCCGCCCAGGCCGGGCTCGGCATCGCCAACGTGCTGTTGCGGCTGCCGCTGGCGCTCGCTAGCGCGCACAACGGCGCCGCCGCGCTGTTGCTGGTCGCGCTGGTGGTGCTAAACTTCACCGTCTTCAAACGGGCCGCTCACTGAATGTCGTCCAGCCTCGCCAGCCAGCCGCTCGCATCCCGGTTCGGGCAGTTCTACCAGCTCACCAAGCCGCGCGTGGTGTCGCTCATCGTGTTCACGGCGGTGATCGGCATGTTCCTCGCCACGCCCGGCATGGTGCCGCTGCAGGCGCTCGTCGCGGGCACGCTCGGCATCGCGCTCACGGCGGGAGCCGCGGCAGCCGTGAACTGCCTGGTCGAGCGGAAGATCGACGCGCTGATGACGCGCACGAGCTGGCGGCCGCTGCCGCGCGGGCAGGTGACCTCTCTGCAAACGCTCGCTTTCGCGGGTATCATGGGCGGCGCGGGACTTCTCATCCTGCACCAGTGGGTCAACGCGCTCACCATGTGGCTGACGCTCGCCACGTTCGTGGGTTACGCCGTCATCTACACGGTGGTCCTGAAGCCGATGACGCCGCAGAACATCGTGATCGGCGGCGCGTCCGGCGCGATGCCGCCGGTCCTCGGCTGGGCCGCAGTCACCGGCGAGATTGCGCCCGACGCGCTGCTGCTGTTCCTCGTCATTTTCGCGTGGACCCCGCCGCACTTCTGGGCGCTCGCGCTGTACCGCAAGCACGAGTACGCCAGGGCCGGCGTGCCGATGCTGCCGGTCACGCACGGCGACAAGTTCACGCGCCTGCACGTGCTGCTCTATACCGTGATCCTGACGGCGGTGACGTTGCTGCCGTTCGTCACCCGCATGAGCGGCGCGATCTATCTCGTTGCGGCGGTCGCGCTCGATGCGGTGTTCCTGTGGTATGCCGTCAGGCTCTACGCCGCCTACAGCGACCGCCTGGCGCAGCGCGCCTTCCGCTACTCCATCGCCTACCTCGCGCTGCTCTTCGCGGCGCTGCTGGTCGATCACTACTTCCGCATCCCGCTGTAACTGCACCGGGCAGTGCGGTCCTCGCATGAAGTTTCTTCTCGCAATGATTCTTTCGACGCTGCTCGCAGGTTGCGGTGGCGATGCGCCGCGGGCGCCGAAGTTCACATTGACCGACGTAACGGGAGCGGGCTTCGGCAAGGAGCTCAATCTCACCGATCACAACGGGAAGCCGCACACGCTAGCGGACTTCCGTGGCAAGGTGGTGGCGGTGTTCTTCGGCTTCACGCATTGTCCCGACGTGTGCCCGACCACGCTCGCCGAGATGGCGCAGGTCGTGAAGGAGCTCGGCCCCGACGGCGCCAAGGTGCAGGTGCTGTTCGTGACGGTGGACCCGGAGCGCGACACCGCCCAGGTGCTCAAGCAGTACGTGCCCTCGTTCAATCCCGAGTTTCTCGGGCTCTACGGCGACCTTGATGCCACCGCGCGTGCGGCGAAGGAATTCAAGGTGTATTACCAGAAGCAGCCGGTCAAGGACGGTGGCTACAGCGTGGACCACGGCGCGGGCACCTTCATCCTCGACCGCGAGGGCAGGCTGCGCCTGTTTGCGCAATACGGGCAGGGCGCGAAAGGCCTGCTGCACGATATCCGACTTCTACTTGCCGGGGCTTGATGCCCGCGTAACCGGTTGCGCGGTTACGCCGCGTGCTGCGCGATCACGCCTTTCATCCTGGCGAGCGCCTTGACCTCGATCTGCCGGATGCGTTCGGCGGAGACGCCGAACTCGGCGGCGAGATCGTGCAGCGTGGCCGGCTGCTTCTCGTCGAGCCAGCGCGCTTCGATGATGCGGCGGCTGCGCGCGTCGAGGCCCGCGAGCGCCCGGTCGAGGCCGGCGCTGTTCAGGCGCCCGGTTTCCTCGTGCTCGAGCAGGCGGCCGGGCTCCGCGTCTTCCGCCGCGAGATAGCTGATCGGGGTGTATGCCTCGTCACCATCCTCGTCCGCGGGCTCGAGCGCGACGTCGCGTCCGGAGAGACGCGTTTCCATCTCGACCACTTCGTCGGGCCTGACGCCAAGTTGCTTCGCGACCGCCTTCACGTCGCCGGCGCCCATCGTGTTCAGGCTCTGCTTGAGGCTCCGCAGGTTGAAGAACAGCTTCCTCTGCGCCTTGGTGGTCGCGACCTTGACGATGCGCCAGTTGCGCAGGATGTATTCGTGGATCTCGGCGCGGATCCAGTGCACTGCGAACGACACCAGCCGCACGCCGCGCTCGGGGTCGAAACGCTTGACCGCCTTCATCAGCCCGATGTTGCCTTCCTGGATCAGGTCGGCCTGCGGCAGCCCGTAGCCGAGGTAGCCGCGCGCGATGGCGGCGACCACGCGCAGATGCGAGAGCACGAGTTGCCCCGCCGCCTCGAGGTCACCCGTACGGCGGAAGCGGCGGGCGTACTCGGCCTCCTGCTCCCGGGTCAGGATCGGAAAGCGGTTGGCGGCCTGGAGATAGGCTTCCAGGCTGCCGGCCGCGGACGGTATGGGCAGAGCCAAAATGGTCATCAAATTCCTCCCGCTGGATAAGTTTAGCACTCTAGTCTTTGGAGTGCCAACAACCGGGGAAAGTTCCTTCCATTCAGTGGCTTATGGCTCTACACCTGACCCGAAATCGGCGTCAAATCAGGGGCTTGTGGAACCTCAGCGCGGGGCGATCTGGGCCAGGTGCTGGTTGACCGATAACCAGGCCCCAAGCCAGCCGAGCCAGGCGGAAAACGCGAGCAGGCTGGCGCTGTCCCCGGCGCTCAAATGCCGCAGCTCGATGCGCGCGGCGTAGAGCTGCGCCAGCTCCGCCAGCCCCCCGTTCAGGAGCCACAGGCCCGCCCAGATGATGAGCCAGGCGGCGAGCCCCCCGGCGAGTCCTTGCAGCGCGCCGAAGTAGAGAAAGGGCCGGCGGATGAAGGGGTCGGTCGCGCCGATCAGCTTGGCGACCTCGATTTCCTCGCGCCGGGTGAGTATCTGCAGCCGGATGGTATTGAAGGTCACCGCCACCAGCGCGAACGCGAACAGCGCGGCGAGCAGGCCCACCGCAAGGTGCGCGAGCTTCAGTCCGGCCTCGAGACGGCGCGCCCACGCCGCATCGAGCTGGACGTGCGCGATCCTGGGCCAGCGGCTGATCTCGTCCCGCAGCTTCTCCAGCGCCTGCGGCGCGGTCTCACGCGGCTGCACCACGAACGCGTCCGGCAGGGGGTTCTGGGCGAGGCTGTCCACCACGTCGGCGAGCCCGGTGTCCGCCTTGAGCTCTTTCAGAGCCTCCTCGCGGGATACGTAGCGTGCTTCGCGCACGCCCGGATGCCGCTTCAAGCGGGCCTCGGTTTTCTCCACTTCGGCGCGGCCGGTATCGAGCGCGAGGAACACCGAAAGCTGCGGGTCGGAAGCGAGCGTGCGCGCATGGACCTGCAGGTTGACGAGCGAGACGTAGAGCCCGGCCGGCAGCGCGAGCGCGATGCCGATCACGCCGACGTTGAACAGGGTCGCCACCGGCGCGCGCGCAAAGCGCGCGCACGTGGCGGCGAAAGTGTCGAAGTGGTGCCACAGCCAGGCCTTCATTGCGCCAACGCTCCTGCCTTGAGCGCGATCACGCGCGGTTTCAGCCGCGCCGCGAAGGCTTCGTCGTGGGTGGCGACGATCACGGTGACGCCGACCTGATTGAACGACCGGAACAGCTCGCCGATGTCCGCGGCATGGACGGCATCGAGATTCCCGGTCGGCTCGTCAGCGAGCAGAATGGCCGGACGGTGCACGATGGCGCGCGCGATCGCGAGCCGTTGCTGCTCGCCGCCGGAGAGCGTCACGGGATAGGCTTTTTCCTTGGCGAGGAGCCCGACTTTGTCGAGGGCGGCGCGCACGCGGCGCGCGGCCTCGCGCCGCTCGAAGCCGTTGATGTGGAGCGGCAGCATCACGTTGTCGAACGCCGTGCGGTCGAACAGCAGCTTCTGGTCCTGGAAGATGAGGCCGAAATTGCGGCGCAGGAACGGAATGGCGCCCGGTCGCAGCGTGCCCACGTTCTGGCCATTGACGATGACGCTGCCGGTCGAGGGCCGCTCGAGGGCCGCAGCGAGCTTCAGCAGCGTGCTTTTGCCCGCCCCCGAGTGGCCGGTCACGAACACCATCTCGCCGGCCTCGATCGCCAGCGTGATATTCCTGAGCGCTTCCAGGCCGCCCGGGTAGCGCTTGGAGGCGTGGCTGAAGGAGATCATGGCTGTAGTTAGGACTTACTCACTTGGCTGGATCATCCTGAGTCCCGTCATCAGTCGAGCAGGGCGCCGACGAACTCCCTGGCGTCGAACGGCCGCAGGTCGTCGAGACCTTCGCCCACGCCGATGAACCGCACGGGCACCGGCTTCTCGCGGGAGGAGCTCGTTTGCATGTGTGCGATGGCGGCGATGACGCCGCCCCTGGCGGTGCCGTCGAGCTTGGTGAGAACGAGGCCGGAGACGCCGAGCGCGGCGTCGAACGCGCGCACCTGGGCGAGCGCGTTCTGGCCGGTATTGGCGTCAAGCACCAGCAGCACTTCGTGCGGCGCGCCCGGCAACGCCTTGGCGATGACGCGCTTCACCTTCTTGATCTCCTCCATCAGATGCAGCTGCGTCGGCAGCCGCCCCGCGGTGTCGGCGAGCACGACGTCCGTGCCGCGCGCGACCGCGGCGCCCACCGCATCGTAGATCACGGCGGCGGCGTCCCCCGACTGCTGCGCGATGACGGCGATGTTGTTGCGCTCGCCCCACGCCTGGAGTTGCTCGCGCGCCGCGGCGCGGAAGGTGTCGCCCGCGGCGAGCAGCACCGATAGTCCGCGGGCCTGGTAGTAATGCGCGAGCTTGCCGATCGAGGTGGTCTTGCCGCTGCCGTTCACGCCGGCGAGCATGATGACGAAGGGCTTGTGCGACCCCGTATCGAGCGGCACGGCGACCGGCGCGAGCAGCGCGGTGAGCGACTCGTGCAGCGCCTGTTTCAGCCCGGAGGAATCGGCGATGCGCTCGCGCCGGGCGCGCGCGCGGAGCTGGTCGAGCAGGTGAGCCGTGGCGGTGACCCCGACGTCCGCGCCGATCAGGGCCGTCTCGAGTTCCTCGTAGAAAGCCTCGTCGAGCGGACGCGCGGCCCCGAGCAGCGCGCCGAGACGGCCGTCGAGCTGCTCGCGCGTCTTGGCGAGGCCCGCCTTCAGGCGCTCGAGCCAGCCGCCGCGGCCGTTGTTGTTGGATGGGGATTTGAGGAAACTTAGCATCCGGCTCGCAGTCAGAAGCGGAGTGCCTCCGCGCCCCGCCGAATTGGTTACAATTCCAGCCTGAAACATACCACACCCGAAGCGAAGCGCATGGTACTGAAGAGGTATTTACTGCATGTCGCAGGAGGTGCGGCGCTTGCGGCCGCTCTGTTCCTGCCGGCGGCAGCTGCGGCCGCCACCGCCGAGCGCGAGCTTGCCAACGGCCTGCGCGTGATCGTGCAGCCCGACCACCGTGCCCCGGTCGTGGTGTCCATGGTGTGGTACAAGGTCGGCAGCGTGGACGAGGTGAACGGCGCGACCGGCGTCGCGCACGCGCTCGAGCACATGATGTTCAAGGGCACGAAGCGCGTGCCGGCCGGCGAATTCTCGCGCATCGTCGCCGCCGCCGGCGGGCGCGACAACGCCTTCACCAGCAAGGACTACACCGGCTATTTCCAGATGCTGCACAAGTCGCAGCTCGAGCTGTCGTTCAGGCTCGAAGCCGACCGGATGGCGGACCTCGTGCTGGCGGCGGAGGAATGGGCGAAGGAAATCAAGGTCGTGATGGAGGAGCGGCGGCTGCGTACCGAAGACCAGCCGCGCTCCCTCCTGTACGAGCAGCTGATGGCGACCGCGCTCACCGCCCATCCCTACCGCAGCCCCATCATCGGCTGGATGAACGACATCGAGAACCTGCGCGTGGAAGACGCGCTGGACTTCTACCGGCGCTGGTACGCCCCGAACAA
>JACOVL010000027.1 GCA_016177355.1 Betaproteobacteria bacterium
GCGTCCGGCGCGCGCGAGGTAATGCTGTCCGTGGAAGACAACGGCCCGGGCATACCGGAAGCCGAGCGCGGGCGGGTGTTCGAGCGCTTCCATCGCGTGCTCGGTACCGGCGCCGAGGGATGCGGCCTCGGGCTCGCAATCGTGCGCGAGATCGCGCAAAGCCACGGCGCCAGCGTCTCCCTGTCGGGCGGGGCGGACGGCGCCGGTGTCCTAGTGAGCGTCATCTTTCCGCGCGCGTGACGGCTTTTTCGCGTTCCGCTTCCTCCTGCTGCAGCGCCCACATCCGGGCGTAGGCGCCGCCCGCCGCGAGCAGGTCGCGGTGGGTGCCGCGCTCGATGATGCGCCCGCCGTCAAGCACCAGGATCTGGTCCGCGTCCAGCACGGTCGAGAGCCGGTGCGCGATGATGAGCGTGGTGCGCCCCCGCGCTATGCGGCTCAATTCGTCCTGGATCGCCTGCTCGGTCGCGGAATCGAGGGCGGAGGTCGCCTCGTCGAAGATCAGGATGCGCGGGTTCTTCAATATCGCCCGCGCGATCGCCACGCGCTGCTTCTCGCCCCCGGAGAGCTTCAGCCCGCGCTCGCCGACCCGCGCTTCGTAGCGGTCGGGCAGGCTGTCAATGAAACCGTGGATGTGCGCCGCGCGCGCCGCCTCGATGACCTCCTCGCTCGCGGCATCGGGCCGGCCGTACTGGATGTTGTAGTAGATGGTGTCGTTGAACAGCACCGTGTCCTGCGGCACGATGCCGATCGCCGCGCGCAGGCTCGATTGCCTCAAGTCGCGGATGTCCGTCCCGTTCACCGCGACGCGGCCGGCATTCACGTCGTAGAAGCGGTAGAGCAGGCGCGCGAGCGTGGACTTGCCCGCGCCGCTCGCCCCCACCACCGCGATCTTGGCCCCGGCGGGGATCTCGAAGCTCACGTCGAACAGGATCTGCCGCTTCGGCTCGTAGGAAAAGCCGACGCGCTCGAAGCCGATCCTGGCCGGGCCCGGGGGGACTTCCACCGCGCCCGGCCGGTTCTCGACCTCGCGGTGCTCGCCGAGCAGGCGGAACATGCGGTCCATGTCGATCAACGACTGCTTGATCTCGCGGTAGACCATGCCGAGGAGGTTCAACGGGATGTAGAGCTGGATCAGCAGCCCGTTGACCAGCACCAGGTCGCCCAGCGTGAGGGCGCGCGCCACCACGCCCTGCGCGGCGAGGATCATGAGGGCCGTCACCGCGCAAGCGATGATCAAGCTCTGGCCGATGTTGAGCAGCCCGAGGGACGCCTCGGTCCTGACCGCCGCCGTCTCGTAGTGGCGCAGGTTCTCGTCGTAGCGCCGCGCCTCGTACTCCTCGTTGCCGAAGTACTTGACCGTCTCGTAGTTGAGCAGACTGTCGATCGCCCGCGTGTTGGCGCGCGAGTCGAGCTCGTTCGCCCGGCGCCGGATCTCCATGCGCCACTCGGTGACCGCTATCGTGAACCCCATGTAGAGCGCGACCGCGGCGAAAGTGATCGCGGCGAAGCGCCAGTCGAAGCGCGAGAGCAGGATGAAGGCGACCAGGCTGAATTCGAGCGCCACCGGGATGATCGAGAACAGCATGTAGGACAGCAGCGTGGAAATGCCGCGCGAGCCGCGCTCGATGTCGCGCGAGACGCCGCCGGTCTGGCGCTCGAGATGGAAGCGCAGCGAGAGGCTGTGCAAATGCCGGAACACGTTGAGCGCGACGCGGCGGATCGCGCGCTGCGTCACCCGCACGAACACCAGGTCGCGCAGCTCCGCGAACAGCGTCGCGAAGAAACGCAGCACGCCGTAGGCCGCCAGCAGCGCGAACGGCAGCGCGAGCGCCGCCCGGGTGGCATCGAGGCCGTCCACGACCTCCTTCAGCACCAGCGGCACGCCGACGTTGGCGAGCTTGGCAGTGACGAGGAACGCGAGCGCAAGCGCCACCCTGCCCCTGAATTCCCAAAGATAGGGCAGCAGCAACGGCACCACGCGCCACTCGTTGCGGCGGCGCGGGCCGGCGGCGGGAAGTGTTGCTGGAATGGCGCCCTGGTGCGGGTTCATGGCTTGTGAATTAAATCAACGAGTTATGATATCACCCGGGGGTGCGGCGCGCACCATCGCGGGGCAGGGGATATGTAAATTTATGTAACCGGTGTAACTCCGGCGGGAGTTTTGCGTTCTAATTAGCGTCAACCAGGAAGAGGATACGAAGATGAGAACAGTCATTTCAGCCGCAGTACTGCTGGCGCTGGCGAATGCCAGCGTCGCGGCGCCCGATTTCACCGATACCGCGCAGGTCATTTCCTCGACGCCGATCATCGATCGCGTCACCGAGCCGCGCCAGGATTGCAGCAACGTGCCCGCCGGCGCGCAAGCCCCGGCGCAGGAGCGCAGCATGGTCGCGCCGATCGTGGGCGGGGTCGCGGGCGCCCTCCTCGGCAGCCAGGTCGGCCGCGGCAGCGGCAGGACCGCGGCCACCGCCGCAGGCGCCGTCGCCGGCACACTCATCGGCGACCGCGTGGCGAATCCCGAGAGCGACCGCCCGATGACCGGCGCGGTCGTGGGCGGCGCGGCGGGTGGATTGCTCGGCGCGCAGGTCGGCCGCGGCAGCGGTCGCAACGCAGCAGCAGCGGCCGGCGCCATCGGCGGCGCCGTGGTCGGCGACCGCGTGCAGAACCCGCAGACCGCTTCGGCGCCGAACCAGCGCTGCCGCACGGTCGAGACCATCCGCGACGTCGTGAGAGGCTACACGGTGGTCTACCGCTACAACGGCCGCGACATCACCACCACGCTTCCCTACAACCCGGGCAGCACCGTGCGCGTCGGCCTGAGCGTGATCGACAACGCGCCCGCGGCCAGCGCCCCGACCGCCGGCATGATGGGCTCCAACGTGCGCGACGTGAACCCGCCCGCCCCCAGCGACACGGCGCCGACGCCGGTCAACAATCCCGGCGGATACCAATACCGCTACTGATACCGGACAGCCAGCAGCAAGCAGAAGCGCGGCGCCCTCGGGCGCCGTTTTTTTGAGGTTTTCGATTGACTCATGCTTATGAGTCATCTATGCTGTCAGGATGAGTAAGAGGCTCCAGGTCCTGCTCGAGGCATCCGAGTTGCGCGAAGTACGGCAGGCCGCGCGCCGCCGCAAGGTGACGGTCGCCGAATGGGTGCGCCGGGCGCTGCGCGAGGCCCGCGGCGGCGAGCCGCGCGGAGACCCGGCGCGCAAGCTCGCCGTCGTGCGCGCGGGCAGCCGGCATCGCTTCCCCACCGCCGACGTGGACCGGATGCTGTCCGAGATCGAAACCGGCTACACCGGCGGGGCACGCCGGCCTTGATCTTCGTCGATTCCAACGTCCCGATGTACCTCATCGGGGCGGAACACCCGCACAAGGCGAGCGTGCAGCGGCTGCTCGAGCGCGCGATCGCCGATGGCGAGCGGCTTGTCACCGACGCCGAGGTGCTCCAGGAAATCCTGCATCGCTATGTCGCGATCGAGCGCCGCGACGCGATCCAGCCCGCGTTCGACGCCATTCTGGGCATCGCCGACGAAGTCTTCCCGGTCGAGCAGCGCGACGTCGAGCGCGCGAAAGACGTGCTGGCGGGATTTTCCGGGCTGTCCGCGCGGGACGCATTGCACGTCGCGGTCATGACGCGTCGCAACGTGACGCGCATCATGACTTTCGATTCCGGTTTCGACCAGGTTCCCGCTCTCGTCAGAATCGGCTAGGTGAATTCCTCCGCCCGGCCGTAGGCGAAGACGCCGGTGAGGAAGCGCGCGAGGCCGTAGCTCATCCAGGTGGCGGTGCGCAGCGTCAACGGCTGCTCCTTCCAGCGCTCGCGCCTCAGCAGCGTCGCGCCCTCCGCCATCGCTTTCAGCAGGCTCGCCCGCAGCTCGCCGGCGAAGCCGTCGTCCTGGATCACCAGGTTCGCCTCGCGCGCGAGCAGCAGGCTGAAGGGGTCGATGTTGGAGGAGCCGACCGTCGCCCAGTGCCCGTCTACGACGGCGACCTTGGCATGCAGGAAGCTCCTGTGGTACTCGTGGATCTCGATGCCGGCGTCGAGAAACGAGCCGTAGAGCGCGCGCGAGGCGTAGTGCAGCAGCGCGTACTCCACCCGTCCCTGCAGCAGCAGCGCGACGCGCACGCCGCGCGCGGCCGCCTCCGTCAGCGCGCGCCGGAAGCTCTGGCCCGGGAAGAAATAGGAATTGGCGATGAGGATCTCGCTGCGCGCGCCGGCGATCGCCGCCAGGTACGCCTCCTCGATGTCGCGGCGGTGACGGAGATTGTCGCGCACGACGAAGGCCGCGCGCTGGCCGCCGCGGGGAACGGTGAAGGGTCCCAGGTCGCGCAGCCGCGGCCAGCCCCGCCTCAACTGCGTCGCCGTGACCAGCGCCCACAGCCGCTTCACCACCGGGTGGATCCTCGTCACCAGCGGCCCCTCGACGCGCACCGCGTAATCGAAGCGCGGCGGGGTCTGATTGGGCGCATTCATGTCGTCGATGATGTTGATCCCGCCGACGAAGGCGACGCGCGCATCCACCACGGCGATCTTGCGGTGCATGCGCCGCAGCCGCGCGCGCTTGAGGGTCCACGGCGAGATTTTCGGCCGGTAGACGAGGAAGCGCACGCCGGCCGCCTTGAGCCCCGAGACCAGCCCCGGGTCGAGGCTTTTCGAGCCGAAGCCGTCCACCAGGACGTGGGTCGCCACCCCGCGCCGGCCCGCGCGCGCGAGCGCGTCGGCGACGGAGCGGCCCGTCGCATCGTCCTCGAAGAGGTAGGTTTCGACGTGGATCTCGCGCCGGGCGGTGTCACATTCAGCCACCAGCGCCGGAAAATACTGCGCGCCGCTCTCGAGCAGCGTGATGCGGTTGCCGTCAATATATTCCGTCATAGCGGCAGCAGCGTCGCGGTGAGGGCCGCGTGGTCGGAA
>JACOVL010000028.1 GCA_016177355.1 Betaproteobacteria bacterium
GGCCGACCGCACGGGGCACGCCCTGCTGCACACGCTGTACCAGGCGAACCTCAAGGCGCGCACGCAGTTCTTCGTCGAGTGGATGGCGCTCGACCTCATCCGCGCGCGGGACGGCTCGGTGCTGGGCGTCACCGCGCTCGAGATGGAGACCGGCGAGGTGATGATCCTGCAAGCGAAGGCAACGGTCTTCGCCACCGGCGGCGCCGGGCGCATCTTTGCGGCCAGCACCAATGCTTTCATCAACACCGGCGATGGATTGGGCATGGCCGCGCGCGCCGGGATTCCGCTGCAGGACCTGGAGTTCTGGCAGTTCCACCCGACCGGGGTGGCCGGCGCCGGCGTGCTGATCACCGAGGGCGTGCGCGGCGAAGGCGGTTATCTGCTCAACAAGAACGGCGAGCGCTTCATGGAGCGTTACGCGCCGAACGCCAAGGATCTCGCTTCGCGCGACGTCGTGTCGCGGGCGATGGCGACGGAGATCAAGGAAGGGCGCGGGGCCGGCAAGGACGGCGACTACATCCTGCTCAAGCTCGATCACCTCGGCGAGGAGGTGATCAGCAAGCGGCTGCCCGGCATCCGCGAGATCGCGAAGAAGTTCGCCAACGTGGACCCGGTGAGGGAACCTATCCCGGTGGTTCCGACCTGCCACTACCAGATGGGGGGCATACCCACGAACTATCACGGCCAGGTCGTGGTGCCGGTGAACGGCAACCCGGAAACGGTCGTGCCCGGTTTCTACGCGGCCGGCGAGTGTTCCTGCGTCTCGGTGCACGGCGCCAACCGCCTGGGCTGCAACTCGTTGCTCGATCTGCTGGTGTTCGGCAAGTCATCCGGCGAACAGGTGATCCGCGACCTCAAGGGGGACGGGAAAGCGCACCCGAGCCTGCCCGCGGACGCAGGCGATCCCACGCTCTCGCGCCTTGCGCGCCTCGACGGCCAGAAGCACGGCGAACGGGTGGCCGATGTCGGGGCGGACATGCGCCGCACCATGCAGCTGCACTGCGGCGTGTTTCGTTTTCCCGACCTGCTGGCCGAGGGCGTCAGGAAGATCAAGGATGTCGCCGAACGCGCCCGCCGCACCGAAATCAGGGACAAGAGCAATACCTTCAATACCGCGCGGGTGGAAGCGCTCGAGCTCGACAACCTGATCGAGACCGCGGTCGCCTCGCTGATTTCCGCCGAGGCGCGCAAGGAAAGCCGCGGCTCCCACGACCGTGCGGATTTTCACCGGCGCGACGACGCGGGCTGGATGAAGCACACGCTGTGGTACAAGGAAGGCAGCCGGCTCGCCTACAAGCCGGTGCATACCCGGCCGCTGTCAGTGGAATCGTTCGAGCCGAAAGCGAGAGTGTATTAAATGCGCTTCTCCATCTACCGCTACAATCCGGAGTCCGAGGACCGGCCGCGCATGCAGGATTACGACGTCGTGCTCGAGCCGACCGACCGCATGCTGCTGGACGCGCTGGTGCGCCTCAAGGGGCACGACGATACGCTGGCGTTCCGCCGCTCCTGCCGCGAGGGCGTATGCGGGTCGGACGCGATGAACATCAACGGCAAGAACGGGCTCGCCTGCATCACGCGCATCGCCGACCTGAAGGAGCCGGTCGTGATCCGGCCGCTGCCCGGGCTGCCGGTGATCCGCGACCTGATCGTGGACATGTCGCAGTTCTTCAAGCAGTACCACTCGGTCAAGCCCTACGTCATCAACAACGACCCGCCGCCCGAGAAAGAACGGCTGCAAACCCCTGAAGAGCGCGAAGCCCTGAACGGGCTCTACGAGTGCATACTGTGCGCCTGCTGCTCGACGTCGTGCCCGTCGTTCTGGTGGAACCCGGACAAGTTCGTCGGCCCGGCCGGCCTGCTGCAGGCCTATCGCTTCATCGCGGACACGCGCGACCAGGCCACCAACGAGCGGCTCGACGACCTGGAAGATCCGTACCGGCTGTTCCGCTGCCATTCGATCATGAATTGTGTGGATGTCTGCCCGAAGGGCCTCAACCCGACGGCGGCGATCGGCAAGATCAAGGAATTGCTGGTCAAACGCACGGTGTGAGGACGCGCGCATGGCGGAAGTCGATCGCATACGCTGGCGCTGCCGCCGGGGCCGGCTCGAGCTCGATCTCATCCTGAAGCAATTCCTCGAGCGCCACTTCGACCGTCTCGACGCGCGCCAGCGGGACCTGTTCAACGAGCTGCTCGACCAGCCGGATAACGATCTGCTGGACTGGGCGCTGGGGCGCGGCGAGCCCGCCGATCCGCGCTACCATCCGGTGCTGGCCTTGCTGCGCGCGGACCGAACCGCGCCCGGGATAACATCAGGCTTTAACAGTGTTTCGTAACTCATTGAATTACGGAGATAAAAATGGCTGAAAAACTGGCGACCCTGAGCTTCAGCGACGGCACACCCTCGATCGACTTCCCGGTCCTGACCGGCAGCGAAGGACCGGACGTGATCGATGTCCGCGCGCTCTACGGCAAGACCGGGAAGTTCACCTACGACCCGGGTTTCATGTCCACGGCCAGCTGCCGCTCCAGGATCACCTATATCGACGGCGACCAGGGCATCCTGCAGTACCGCGGCTATCCCATCGAGCACCTGGCCGAGCACTGCAGCTTCCTCGAGGTGGCGTACCTGATACTCAACGGCGAGCTGCCCAGCCAGCGGCAGCTCGAGGCGTTCGTGGGCATCGTCACCCACCACACCATGGTGCACGAGCAGCTCATACGTTTCTATTCGGGCTTCCGCCGCGACGCGCACCCGATGGGCGTGCTGTGCGGCGTGGTAGGGGCGCTGTCCGCGTTCTACCACGACTCGATCAACATCTACGACGCGCGCAGCCGCGAGATCTCGGCGTTCCGCCTGATCGCGAAGATGCCCACGATCACCGCGATGACCTACAAGTACAACACCGGCCAGCCGTTCATGTACCCGAAGAACGCGCTGTCGTACGTGGACAATTTCCTGTACATGATGTTCGGCACGCCGTGCGAGGAATACAAGCCGAATCCGGTGCTGGTGCGGGCGATGGAACGCATCCTGATCCTGCACGCCGACCACGAGCAGAACGCCTCCACCTCCACGGTGCGGCTCGCGGGATCGTCCGGGGCGAACCCGTTCGCGTGCATCTCGGCGGGCGTCGCGAGCCTGTGGGGCCAGGCTCACGGCGGCGCGAACGAGGCGGTGCTCAAGATGCTGGGAGAGATCGGCGACGCGCAGAACATCCCCGGCTTCATCAAGAAGGTCAAGGACAAGCAGGACCACGCCATGCTGATGGGTTTCGGCCACCGCGTCTACAAGAACTACGACCCGCGCGCCAAGATCATCCAGAAAACCTGCCACGAGGTGCTGGAGGAGCTCGACCTCAAGGACGACAAGCTGTTCAAGCTGGCGCTGGCGCTGGAGAAGGTGGCGCTGGAGGACGAGTATTTCGTCAAGCGCAAGCTCTATCCCAACGTGGACTTCTATTCCGGCGTGGTCTACAAGGCGCTGGGGATCCCGGTCAGCATGTTCACCGCGGTCTTCGCGCTGGCGCGCACCGTCGGCTGGATCGCCCAATGGAACGAGATGATCACCGATCCCGATCAGAAAATCGGCCGCCCGCGGCAGTTGTTCGCGGGCACCGCGCGCCGCGAGTTCGTGCCGATGGGCAAGCGCAAGTAGGAGGCGGCCATGGCTGCGATGCGGGAGATGCTCGGCAATTCGTATCTCTTCGGCGCCAACGCGCCGTTCATCGAGGCGCTCTACGAGTCCTGGCTCAGGGACCCGGCCGACGTCGAGCCGCGCTGGCGCGACTATTTCGACGAATTGCAGCGGCTCGACCAGGGGGCGGCGGACGTTTCCCACTTCGAGGTGCAGGAACGTTTCGCGCGGCTCGCCAGGGAGCGCCGCGCGGGCGCTCCGGCCGTGGTGGCCGGCCGCCCGCAGCTCGGCGAGAAGCAGTTCGCGGTGCTGCAGCTCATCACCGCCTACCGCATCCTGGGCGGTCGCCACGCCGACATAGACCCGCTCAAGCGCCGGGAAAAGCCCGCCATCCCCGAGCTCGACCCGTCGTTCTACGGGCTCGCCGAAGCCGACATGGAGACGGTGTACAACACCGGCACGCTGGCCGGTCCGCGGGAGATGAAGCTCAAGGACCTTTTGCGGTTTCTCAAGGACACCTATTCACGAACCGTCGGCGTGGAGTACATGCACATCACCGACATGGCGCAGAAGCGCTGGGTGCAGGAGCGGCTGGAGAGCATCCGCTCGACGCCGTCGTACGACGCGGAGTACCGCAAGCACCTCCTCGAGCGCCTGACCGCCGCCGAGACGCTGGAAAAATACCTGCATACCAGGTTCGTCGGCCAGAAGCGTTTCTCGCTGGAAGGCGGGGAATCGCTGATACCCCAGCTCGACCATCTCCTGCAGGCGGCGGGGAAAGCGGGGGTGCAGGAACTGGTGATCGGCATGGCCCATCGCGGCCGGATCAACGTGCTGGTCAACACCATGGGCAAGATGCCCAAGGACCTGTTCGCCGAGTTCGAAGGCAGGCACGGCGACGACCTCCTGGCCGGTGACGTCAAGTACCACCAGGGCTTCTCCTCCAACATCATGACGCCGGGCGGCCCGATGCACGTGACGCTCGCGTTCAATCCGTCGCACCTGGAGATCGTCAATCCCGTGGTCGAAGGCTCGGTGCGCGCGCGCCAGCACCGCCGCCGCGACTTCACCGGCGACCAGGTGCTGCCGGTCCTGATCCACGGCGACGCCGCGTTCGCCGGGCAGGGCGTGAACATGGAAACGTTCGAGATGGCGCAGACGCGCGGCTACGGCACCGGCGGCACGGTGCACCTGGTCGTCAACAATCAGGTCGGCTTCACCTGCTCCGATCTGCGCGACGCGCGCTCGACGCTGTATTGCACCGACATCGCCAAGATGCTGGAAATCCCTATCTTCCACGTCAACGGCGACGACCCGGAAGCGGTGTGCCTCGTGACCGAAATCGCGCTCGATTACCGCATGAAGTTCCACAAGGACGTGGTGGTGGACCTCGTGTGCTACCGCCGGCTCGGCCACAACGAGCAGGATGAGCCGATGGTCACCCAGCCGCTGATGTACAAGACCATCGCGAAGCTGCCCACCACGCGCCAGCTCTACGCCGGCCGGCTGGCAAAGGCGGGCGCCATGGCGGAGAGCGGCGGCGACGAGATGGTCGCGAACATCCGCAAGGCGCTCGACGGCGGCCATCACACCAACAAGACCGTGCTTTCCAGCTACAAGCCGCCGTTCGAGATCGACTGGAGCCAGTACAAGAGCGGCAAGTGGAACGAGCGCGACGACACCCGGCTGCCGCTTGGGACGCTGAAGATGCTCGGCGAGCGCATTACATTCGTGCCTGACACCTTCAAGCTGCATCCCGCGGTGCAGCGGATCGTCGACAACCGGCGGCTGATGGCGCAGGGCAAGCTGCCGCTCGACTGGGGCATGGCCGAGCACCTCGCATTCGCCACGCTGCTCGACGAAGGCTACTCGATCCGGCTCTCGGGACAGGACAGCGGGCGCGGCACGTTCTTCCATCGCCACGCCGTGCTGCACGACCAGAACCGGGAGAAATGGGACCAGGGCACCTACGTGCCGCTCCAGCACGTGAGCGACAAGCAGGGCGATTTCGTGGTGATCGACTCGTTGCTCTCGGAAGAAGCCGTGATGGGTTTCGAGTTCGGCTACTCGACTTCCGCGCCCAACGAACTGGTGATCTGGGAAGGCCAGTTCGGCGACTTCGCCAACGGCGCGCAAGTTGTCATCGACCAGTTCATTGCCTCGGGCGAGGCGAAATGGGGCAGGCTGTGCGGACTCACGCTGATGCTGCCGCACGGATACGAGGGCCAGGGACCGGAGCATTCCTCGGCGCGCATCGAGCGCTACCTGCAGCTCTGCGCCGACTACAACATGCAGGTCTGCGTCCCGGCGACCCCGGTGCAGCTCTATTACCTGCTGCGCCGCCAGATGGTCCGGCCGTTCCGGAAGCCCTTGATCCTGTTCACGCCGAAGAGCCTGCTGCGCCACAAGGAATCGGCGTCGCCGCTGGAAGAGTTCGCCACCGACAGGTTCAAGCCGGTCAACGAGGACTGGGAAGCGAAGGACATCAATCCCGACAACGTGAAGCGGGTGGTGTTCTGCAGCGGCAAGGTCTATTACGACCTGCGCGCGGAGCGCAAGGCCAGCGGGCTGAAGGACCTGCCGCTCGCGCGCATCGCCCAGCTTTATCCGTTTCCGCACGACGACTTCCAGGCGCAGATCGAGCGCTACAAGAAGGCGGCCGAGATCGTATGGTGCCAGGAGGAGCCGCGCAACCAGGGCGCGTGGCACCGCATCCAGCATTACCTGGAACGGCACCTGCTGCCGCACCAGAAGCTGATCTACGCCGGGCGCGACTCCTCGGCTTCGCCCGCGGCGGGCTACAAGTCGCTGCACGACCGGCAGCAGAAGGAGCTGGTGCGCCTCGCATTGAGCGTCGGTGTCGTTTCACGCGCCGATGGTATAAAATAACACCTTGATTTACAAGGAATTATCATGCTGATCGAAGTCAAGGTGCCGCAGCTCTCCGAGTCGGTTGCCGAAGCGACGTTGCTGAGCTGGCACAAGAAAGCGGGCGAATTCGTCAAGCGCGACGAGAACCTGGTGGATATCGAGACCGACAAGGTCGTGCTCGAGACCCCGGCGCCGGATTCGGGCGTGATCGTCAAGATCGTCAAGGGCGACGGCGGCACGGTGACGAGCAACGAGGTGATCGCGCAGATCGACACCGAGGCCAAAGGGAAAAATGAGGGGAAAAATGAGGCCCAGGCCGCTGCTCCGGCCGCCGCGGCGAAGGCCGAGACCAGGGCTGTACCCGCAGCGAAAACGGCGGGAACATCGGCGATGCCGGCGGCGCAAAAACTCGCGGCGGAGAAGCAGATCGATACCGGAACTATCGCCGGCACCGGCCGCGGCGGACGCGTCACCAAGGAAGACGTGCAGCGCGCAACCGAGGGCGGCGCTCTGCCGGCCGCCAGGGCGCCACTGCGCGCGTCGGCCACTGCGATCGATCCGGGCGCGCCCGGCGAGCGTCCCGAGCAGCGCGTGCCGATGTCGCGGCTGCGGGTGCGCGTCGCCGAGCGACTGGTGCAGTCGCAGCAGACCGCCGCGATCCTCACCACTTTCAACGAAGTCAACATGCAGCCGGTGATCGAGCTGCGCAACAAGTACAAGGACCGCTTCGAGAAGGAGCACGGCGTGAAGCTCGGCTTCATGTCGTTCTTCGTGAAGGCGGCGGTGCACGCGCTCAGGAAATATCCGGTGGTCAACGCCTCGATCGACGGCACCGACATCATCTACCACGGCTATTACGACATCGGCATCGCGGTCGGCAGCCCGCGCGGACTGGTGGTGCCGATCGTGCGCAACGCGGACCAGCTCTCGCTCGCCGACATCGAAAAGAGCATCGCCGATTTCGGCAAGCGCGCGCAGGACGGCAAGCTCACCCTCGAGGAGCTCACCGGCGGCACGTTCTCCATCTCCAACGGCGGCGTGTTCGGCTCGATGCTGTCCACCCCGATCATCAACCCGCCGCAGAGCGCGATCCTCGGCGTGCACGCGACGCGCGAGCGCCCGGTGGCCGAGAACGGGCAGGTGGTGATCCGCCCGATCAACTATCTCGCGCTCTCGTACGACCACCGCATCATCGACGGCCGCGAGGCCGTGCTGTCGCTGGTCGCGATCAAGGAAGCGCTGGAGGATCCCGCACGGATCCTGCTCGACATCTAGTCGGGCGCCATGGCGAAAACCTTTGACGTAGTGGTGATCGGCGGCGGGCCGGGCGGCTACATCGCCGCGATCCGCGCCGCGCAGCTGGGGCTGGCGACGGCGTGCGTCGACGAATGGAAGACCGCCGACGGCAAGCCGGCGCCGGGCGGCACCTGCACCAACGTCGGCTGCATCCCGTCCAAGGCGCTGCTGCAATCGTCGGAGAACTACGAGCACGCGGGCCATGCTTTCTCCGAGCACGGCATACAGGTGAAGGGCCTGTCGGTGGACGTGGCGCAGATGTTGAAGCGCAAGGACAGGGTCGTCAGGCAGAACAACGAGGGCATCCTCTATCTGTTCAAGAAGAACAAGGTCGCCTTCTACCATGGCCGCGGCAGCTTCGCCGGCGGAAGCGCGGGCGCCTGGGACATCAAGGTCGCCGGCAAGCCCGAGGAGACGCTGACCGCGAAGCACGTCATCGTCGCCACCGGCTCCAGCCCGCGCGCGCTGCCGGGCGCCGCGTTCGACAACAAGCTGATCCTCGACAACGACGGCGCGCTGGCGATACCGGAGGTGCCCCGGCGCCTGGGCGTGATCGGCGCCGGCGTCGTCGGCCTCGAGATGGGCAGCGTCTGGCGGCGGCTGGGGGCCGAAGTCACGATACTGGAGGCGCTGCCGGCGTTTCTCGGCGCGGCGGACGAGCAGGTGGCCAGGGAAGCTCTCAAGGTTTTCACCCAACAGGGCCTCGCCATGCACATGGGGGTGAAGGTCGGAAGAGTGACGGCCGGCAAGGACGTCAAGGTCGAATATGCCGACAGCGACGGCAAGGCGCAGGCGCTGACGGTGGACAAGCTCATCGTCTCGATCGGCCGCGTGCCCAATACCGATGGGCTCAATGCCGCGGCGGTGGGCTTGAAACTCGACGAGCGCGGCTTCGTCGCTGTGGACGGCGATTGCCGCACCAACTTGCCCAACGTATGGGCGGTGGGCGACGTGGTGCGCGGCCCCATGCTCGCGCACAAGGCGGAAGAGGAGGGCGTGGCGGCGGCCGAGCGCATCGCGGGCAAGCACGGCCACGTGGATTTCAACACCATCCCGTGGGTGATCTACACCTCGCCCGAGATCGCGTGGGTGGGCAAAACCGAGCAGCAGTTGAAGGACGAAGGCGTGAAGTACCGGGCCGGGCAGTTCCCGTTCATGGCCAACGGCCGCGCCCGCGCGCTCGGCGACACCACCGGATTCGTGAAATTCCTGGCCGACGGGAAGACCGACCGCATCCTCGGCGTCCACATCATCGGGCCGATGGCTTCCGAGTTGATCGCCGAAGCGGTGGTCGCCATGGAATTCCGCGCTTCGTCGGAGGATATCGCGCTCATCTGCCACGCCCACCCGTCGCTGTCGGAGGCGATGAAGGAAGCGGCGCTCGCGGTGCACAAGCGCACCCTCAACCTGTGAAGCAGGAACAGCCCGTCCCGGCCGCGGCGGAACCGGTCTCCGTTCTCGAGCGGTACCAGGAAGCCCTCAGGAAAAGAGGCTTCGCGTCGGACGCGAGCCAGCACGCCGCCGTGCGGCGGCTGCAGCGCCTCTACGAGGAATGGTCGGACTACAAGCGGCGCCGGCGCACGGCGCTGCAGCGGCTGGTGGTGAAGCCGCCGCTGCCGCGCGGTGTGTACCTGTGGGGCGCCGTGGGGCGCGGCAAGACCTTCCTGATGGACAGCTTCTACCGCTGCCTGCCTTTGGAGCGCAAGCGGCGGGTGCATTTCCATCATTTCATGCGCGACGTGCACCGGGAGCTCGACGAACTGAAGGGCACCGCCGACCCGCTCGACGCGCTCGCCGACCGCATCGCACGGCGCTACCGGCTGATCTGCTTCGACGAAGTCGCAGTTTCCGACGTGGCGGACGCGATGCTGCTCGGGCGCCTCTTCACGCGGACCATGGACCGCGGCGTGGTCTATTGCATGACGTCGAACTATCAACCGGACGAGCTCTACCAGGGCGGGCTCAAGCGCGAGGACTTTCTTCCCGTCATCGAATCCATCAAGGAGAGGCTCGACGTGCTGCGCGTGGACGGCGGCGTCGACTACCGCAAGCTCGCGCTGCAGCAGGTCAGGGCCTACCACGCGCCGCTCACGCCCGCAGCCGAGCGGGCGCTGATGGAAACATTCCGGAGACTCGCCGAAGTGGAGGAGGAGTTCCACGAGCTCGACGTGGAAGGGCGCGTCATACCCTACCGCCACCGCGCCGGCGGCGTGGTGTGGTTCGACTTCGGCGTGATCTGCGGTTGGGGCCGCTCGCAAAACGACTACATAGATCTCGCCAAGCGTTTCCACACCGTCATCGTCTCGGGCGTGCCGCGCCTGGGGCTCGACCGCGCGGATGAAGCGCGCCGCTTCACGCTGCTCGTGGATGTGCTGTACGATCAGCGCGTGAATCTTATCCTGTCCGCCGCCGCGCCCGCCGACCATCTGCTGTTGCGCGAGCCCGAGGTGCAGGACGCGCAGCTGCAGGCGCTGGTCTTCCAGTTCGACCGCACGGCGAGCCGTCTCGCCGAGATGCGGACGCGCGAGTACCTGGGCCGGCCCAAGGCCAGGCACGATACATGAATAAATTCAATGCATTACGTATATACAGCGAGGCCGGCAAGGTCGCCGGGCGCGTGGTGGAGGCCGCCCTGGACGAATTGTCCGGGGGCGAAGTCGTGTTCAAAACCGCGTACTCGAGCGTCAACTACAAGGACGCGCTGGCGTGCACCGGGAGCGGAGGAAAAATCATACGGAAATACCCGCTGATCGGCGGCATCGACGCTACGGGAGTGGTGATTTCATCGGGCGATGCCCGCTACCAGCCGGGCGACGAGGTGATCTGCACCAGCTACGATTTCGGCGTCGCGCACGACGGCGGCTACTCGCAGGTTTGCCGCGTGCCCGCCGATTGGGTGGTGCCGTTGCCCAAAGGGTTGACCCTGTTCGATGCGGCGGCGCTCGGCGTCGCGGGCTACACGGCGGGGCTGGCGATGGAGCTGCTCGAGCTGAACGGCATGGCGCCCGGCAACGGCAAGGTGCTGGTGAACGGGGCGACCGGCGGCGTCGCCACGCTCGCCATCGACATGCTTTCCAGGCTCGGTTATCACGTGGTCGCTGTCACCGGCAAGGATGCCGAGCATGAATTCCTGAGGAAACTGGGGGCGGCGGAAGTCCTGCCGCGCCAGCAGCCGGAACCGGGCAGCCGGCCGCTGGAGAAGGCGTTGTGGGCGGCGGCGTTCGACTCGGTGGGCGGCGAGAGCCTCGCCTGGCTCACGCGCACCATGCAGCCCGGCGGGTTGATCGCGAGCTTCGGCAATGCCGGCGGCATCGAATTCAAGGCGACGGTGCTGCCTTTCATCCTGCGCGGCGTGCGGCTGATCGGCGTGGATTCGGGCTTCACGCCGATGCCGCTGCGGCGCAAAGTGTGGGGGCGGCTCGGCTCCGACCTGAAACCGCGCCATCTCGGCGATATCGCGCAACCCATCACGCTGGAAGAATTGCCCGGCTATTTCGACAGGATGCTGAAAGGGCAGATAAAAGGCCGGGCCGTGGTCGGGATTTCGTAAGTTCGGGTTGCAGGGACAGGAGACCGGATTGGGCCGCATCCGCAACGGCGAGCTGTTTCTCAACATCGGGCACACGCTCGACCATCTTTTCTTGTTGATTTTTCCGACGGTGGTGCTGGCGATGGCGCCGGAGTTCGGGCGGTCGTACAGCGAGATGCTGCCGCTCGCGCTCGGCGGCTTCATTGCGTTCGGCGCGGGATCGCTGCCGGCGGGATGGCTCGCCGACCGCTGGAGCCGTCGCGGCATGATGGTGGTGTTCTTCACCGGTATCGGCGCCGCCTCCGTGTTGACCGGCTTCGCGCA
>JACOVL010000043.1 GCA_016177355.1 Betaproteobacteria bacterium
AAATCATGCCGATGTCGGTGAGCCAGTCCGCCAGCATGCGCCGCAGGTTCTCCGGCCCGGCTGCATCGCCGTGCGCGACGATCGAGAACGCGCGCCCCGCGAGGTGCTTGGGATAGTCCCAGCCCTTCAGCTCCAGCGCCTTCGCTATCGCGGGATCCTTGCCGTGCGTCGAAGTGGGGTCGGGGTTGCCGCCGTCGGCGCATACCAGGCGGTCGATCATGAGCTTCAGGCTCGCCGGCGCCTGGTACCAGTGCACCGGGCACAGGATCATGACGCCGTGCGCGGCGACCCAGCGCTCGTAGATTTCGGCCATCCAGTCGTTGGTCTGCCCGAGCGCATGGTTGGGGTAGCAGGTGCACGGCCAGTGGCACAGCGGCTGCGCGGTGGACACGCAGGCCTTGCACGGATGTATCACCTTCCACGGCTCGTCGGCGAGCGTTGAAATATCAATAAAATCAACCTCATAGCCTGAGATTGCCGCGATGGTCTTCTGCGCGTGTTGCGCCAGGCGCCGCGTCTTGGAAATTTCGCCCGGGCAGGTGTGTTCGCTGCGGGTCGAGCCGTTGACGATCAGGATCCGCGACGGCGATTTCGGGTCCTTCTGATGCTTTTCCGCGGCCTCGATCTTCGCGCGGGTTTCGAGCCACTCGACGGCCACCGGGAACTTCGGGTCCGCAAAACCCTTTCCCGCCGGTTTGGTACGGGGTGATTTGCGATAGACACTGTAGCCGTCCCACGCGACCTCGAACACCTTCTCCAGCTCGGGGCGCACCTTGTCGAACGCGGGGTCGTAGAACTTCGAGAAGAAACGGCTGCGGAACTGCTCCCTGGTGAGCGGCACGTACTCGCTCTGGCGCCGCACGGCTGGCTTGGTCATTTGTTTTCCCCTTTACGATGATATGCCGGACGCCAGGTTAGTCGCGCCGGGCATCAATTCCTTACGTAACTCGCGGGGTAGCGGATGTCCTGCCGCAGCGCGGGAACCCGCGGCCCCCGATCACCGCCGCAGGCGGAAGTAGATCTCCGGCAGCTTGTTGGGCAGCGAGTTGATGTGGTCGAGCACGAGGTAGTGGCCGCGGCCGAAGATCTGCGGCAGGTACTGGTTGGCCATGGTGTCCACGGTGATGCAGAACGGGTGCACGCCCTTCGCCACCGCCTCCTTCACCGCCATGCGCGTGTCCTCGTGCAGGTAGCGCCGGTCGCCGCCGTCGTCGTAGTCTTCGGGCCGCCCGTCGGAGAGGATCAGCAGCAGGCGCCGCCGGCTCTCGATGTCCTCGAAGCCGGCGGTGGCGTGTCGGATCGCCGCGCCCATGCGGGTGGCGAGCCGCCCCGACATGCCGCCGATCTGGCTGCGGACTTCGTGCGAGAGCGGCTCGTCGAAGTCCTTGATCGCGTAATAGCTCACGTGGTCGCGGTACTTGGAGCAGAAGCCGGCGATGGAATAGGCGTCGCCCACCTCCTCCATGCTCTCCGCGAACAGCAGCACCCCGGCGCGCACGCGGTCCACGAGGCGCCCGCCGCCTTCCGGCAGGTGCTGCATGATGGAGGTGGACATGTCGGCGAGCAGCGTCACCGCGATCTCGCGCTGGCGCATCTCGCGCCGCCGGTAGATCGCGGGCTTGGGCGAGCGCCCGGCCTGCTTCTCCACGACGTAGCTCACCACCGCGTTCAGGTCCATGTCCTCGCCGTCGAGCTGCCGCAGCCGCGGCGCGAGCCGCGTCGGCTTCTGCGCCTGGATCGCCTTCTTCAGCCGCTTCAGCGCCATTGCGTACTGGTTCATCAGCCGGTGGGTCTCGGTGATGTTCGACTCCGCGAGCTTTTTCTCCTGCACCCAGCTCCAGTTGCGCTTGTAGCGCGACTCGCGGTAATCCCACTCCGGGTACGGCACGCCTTTCTCGCCCCCGGCGTCGGTCTGGCGCCTTTCCCCGGACCGTCCGGCGGCCTGGGCAGAAGCGTCGCTGGATTCGCTGATCCCGGTGATTTCCTGCTGCTTGCCGCCATCCTGCTGGTCGCCGTTTTCCGCGTTCTGCGGCGCCTCGCTCTCTTCCTCGCCCTGCTCCTGCGGCTCACGCTCGCCCTCCGCGCCGGACTGGGTCTGCTGACGCTGGTCCTGGCGCTGCTGAGGATGCACCAGGCGCGTCACGTTCGGCCCGCGACCGGGCAGGTACGCGGCGTGGAACGCCTCGAGATCGGACACGCGCGGCAAGTCGTCCTTCGAGTAGATGGCGGCGGCGATGCGCCAGGCGTCGGCCACGGTCGCGGCGGAGCGCAGCAGCGGCGCGAAACGATCGTCGCGCACGCCGCCGTTGCGGGCGGCGGCCAGCGATTGCTCGATGCTGCGGACCGCCAGCCCGTAATAGACGCCGGTCTCGGGGTGGCGCGCGCCCGAGCGGGCGGCGGCGAGCAGCCGCTGCAGGTAATTCGGCACCAGCTGCTGGATGCGGCAGTCCACCCGCAGGTCTTCGCACAGGTCGAAGATCAGCTGGAAGCGCAGCGCGTCGTCGCTGTAGCGCGCGTAAAGCGGCGCCCAGGACACCGGCCCCGGTTCGGGAAAATCCACGCCCGCTTCCCCGAACAGTTCCTTCATCGCCAGGCGGTCGAAAGTGCCGAAGCGCATGTGCCCGGCGGCGTGCAGAGCCGAGAGCACCGCCTCGTCGCGGCCGGGCATCACCGCGGGAAAATACATGCCGCGCCCGTCGGTCTCGACGAACGGCCGGCCTTTTTCCGGCGACCAGCTGCTCTCCTTCAACTCGAAACCGTGTCCGTACCATACGTCGAGCAGCATCGACAGCAAGCGGTTGCGCTCGGCGAGGCGGAAGCCGGGCAGTTGCTCCAGCAACAGCGCCAGGCTCTCTTCCGACTCGAGCCGGAAATAGGCTTCGCCGCGGGCGCGCGCGGTCTGCATGATGTCGGCGCCGCGCGTCGCCCACGGCAGGATCGCCCGCGGGCCGAGGAGGTTGCGCACGCGGATCGCGCCGGCGAGATAGGTGGCGAGCAGGAGCTTGCGCGTCTCGAACAGCTCCTCGGCCGGCTGCGTGACCTGCTCGATGCCGGTGATGCCCTGGCGGCCCGACAGGTCCACCACCGGCGTCGTGAAGTAGGCGCAGCCGCTCTCGACCTGCCGCTCGCACCACAAGAAGCCGATCTCGGCCCAGCGCCGCTGCCCGGCGTGGCCGAGGGAGCCGTAGGCGCGGGGCAGGTTTGCCATGAAGCCCTCGAGGGCGCGCCGCGTATTACGCCAGAGCGCGAACTGCAGCGCCTGCTCCGTCCACTGCAGAACGATTTCGGAGACCTTCTCCGCCTCGCGGCTGCCGCGGATGAAAGCCCGGCCCGCTTCCCGATCGTAGTCGAGCAACGTGCGGCACGCCATGACCCAGGCGAACGTCACTTCGGCGCCGTGCGGGCGGATGACCGGCAGCACCTGCTCGACCTCGCGGCACGCGACCGGGCTCGCGTCGCTCAGCTGCAGCAGCAACTCGCCGATCGCCTGCTCTTTGGAAGTGTCCGCCATTTACTAACCGCCGATGAACGCCAATACGCGCCGATCCAACATCACCCGAGCGAATGTGTCAGGGTTCGATTTATCTGCGTTCATCCGCGTTTATCTGCGGTTCCCTTTCAGGCGCCGAAGTGCGCCTGCACGACCTCCATCAGCGCTTCGGCGAGCTCCTCGTCGTCGGTGATGGGGTTGACCATCGCCACCTGGCAGGCGGCGACGGGATCGAGCCCGGCGTTGATCATGTTGGCGGCGTACACCAGCGCGCGGGTGGAGCTCGCCTCCTCGAGACCGTGGTCCTTCAGCAGCCGCGCCTTGCGCCCGGCGGCCACCAGTTGATACGCGGTCTCGGGCCCGATGCCGGGCGCCTCGTTGATGACGATCTTGCGCTCGATGTCCTCCGCCGGAAAATCGAAATGGATGGCGATGAAGCGCTGCTTGGTCGAGGGCTTCAGGTCCTTCAGCACCGTCTGGTAGCCGGGATTGTAGGAGATCACCAGCATGAAGTCCTCGTGCGCCTCGATCTCCTGCCCCTTCTTCTCGATGGTCAGCTTGCGCCGGTGGTCGGTGAGCGAGTGGATCACCACGGTCGAGTCGGTCCGCGCCTCTACGATCTCGTCGAGATAGCAGATCGCGCCCACCTTCACGGCGCGCGTCAGCGGGCCGTCCTGCCACACCGTCTCCGCGCCCTCCAGCAGGAAGCGGCCGACCAGATCGGAGCTGGTCAGGTCCTCGTGGCAGGAGACGGTCACCAGCGGGCGCTTCAGCTGGAACGCCATGTACTCGAGGAAGCGCGTCTTGCCGCAGCCCGTGGGGCCTTTCAGCATCACCGGCAGGCGCTTCTTGTAGGCGGCCTCGAACACCGCGATCTCGTTGCTTTGCGGCTCGTAGTACGGCACGGCGTCGCCCGGCTGCGGCGCCTGCACGATGTCGCGCTCGATCCCGCGCAAGCGATTCACTGCTGTCTTCATTCAATCCTGACCAGGAAATCCCTTCAATATCGGTAGCTTATATCCTGGACAGGACGCGAGCAAGCGTTGCCCCGTCCGTCACGACGTCACTGCGTCACCGTTTCGTCCACGACCTTGCCGAGCAGCGTGAGGACCTCGGTCTGGTTGCGCACCATCTGCTCGGGAAAGACTATGTTGATGGCGTCGACGGGGCAGATGGACTGGCACAGGCCGCAATACCAGCACTCGTCCGGGTAGGCGACCACCGGCAGCTTTTCCTTGTTGCCTTCCTCGTGATAAATGAGGTCGCCCGGACAGATCCAGTCGCACAGGTCGCAACGCACGCATTTCTGCGGGTCGATCCGGATCGGGTTGTGGACTTTGGCGTCCGCCATGAAGGGTGATGAAGCGACGCAGTGACGATATGACGGGTCAGGCGGCGCTGCGGTCGAAAGCGTCGGAGAGGGGGCGCTCGGTGGAGAGGGTGCGGATGCGCGGGCCGTCCCCGCCGCGATCGACCAGCACGAACTTGCGCCAGTTCCTGTCGTCCGTCTCCGGGTAATCGAGCCGCCAGTGCGACGAGCCGGTGCGGGTTTCCTTCCGCGAAAGCGAGGCCGTTGCCATGATCTCTGCATTCATGCGGATGTTCTTCGCCTCGTGCACGCGCATCAGGCCGTGAAGATCGTCGGCCACGAGCGTCGGCTCGCGACCGGCCAGCGAATGCAGCGTTTGCAGCGCAAGCCTGAGCCCCGCTTCCGTGCGCCGCACGCCCACGTAGTCGGTCACGGTCTGGCGCGTCTCGTTCTCGAACTGCTTCCAGGTCATCCCGTTCCCGCGGTTGAGATGCAAATCCGACTGCGCCCGCACTGCTTCAACCATCTCCGGGGTAATGGAAGGCAGCGCGCCGTTCGTCGATCGCACCCGCAGCACCACGCCCTCCCCCGCGATGTGCCCCAGCACCGCGGCGCCCGCAATGCCGCCGCTCACCGTGGCGCAGTCGCCGGCGGCAAAGAGGCCCTCGACCGAGGTTTCGCCGTTTTCGTCCACCGCCAGGCCGCTGCCCCGGAAGTAGACGCCGCTGCGCCGGATCGAGAGCTCGGACACGGAAATTTCCACGAGCTCCTTCCGGAAATTCACGCCCTTTTGCTTGTAGTACGCCGGCAGCGTGTAGCGGTCAACCTGCAGCGTGTATTCCATGCGGTCGAGTATTTCCTGGGGCAGGTGGCGGCAGTCGAGGTAGACCGGCCCGTTGCCGAGCAGGTACTCGTTGATCGCGGCATCGGCAATCACGGCGCGCCGGGCGTTCTCGCCCTTCTTGTCGTACTTGAACATGAAGCGCTCGCCGCGCCGATTCACGAAATAAGCGCCCAGGCTCACCAGGGCGTTCAATCCCTGGCAGGAAAAACCCTTGGGCGTGAGCGTCGTCTCGACCGATTCCATGTTGGCGAGAGCGGCGCCCACGCGGTAGCCCATCGCCTGCGCGTCGCCGGTGTTGTACGGGAAATGCCACGAATCGAACGCGAGGCCAGACGCGTTTCGCGAAATGCGGTTCACGTCGCCGGCCGCGAGCACGACGGCCTTCGCGCGGATGACGTGCCACTCGCCGGTGCGGAAGTTGAACGCGACGGCGCCGTACGCCCGGTTGTCCTCCACCAGCAGCTGCACGACCATCGTGCGCATGAGCACCGTCGCCTTGCCCTTTCTCACGCGCTCGCCGATGTGCTTCTTGAAATCGGTGCCGTCGAAATTGATGTGGTAGGTGCCGGGAAGTCCGAACGAGCGCAGGCGGTAGTAGTCGCCGGTCTTGCGATCCCTGAAATCGACGCCGAAGGACTCGATCTTGCGGAATATCCGCGGCATCTCGCGAATGACGCGACCCGCGACCGCCATGTCGACGATGTGGTCGGTCAGCTCGGGAACGTGCTTGATGAGGAAATCCGGCGTATCCCACTCCGGGCCGGTGTCCATCACCGTGAGGTAATGATCCACCCCGCAGCCGATGCTGCCGCAGTGGTCGAGTACCTTGCCCTTCTCGCAGATCACTACCTTGAGCCCGGCTTCCAGCGCCGGGATCGCGGCCATGGTGCCCGCAACGCCGCCGCCGACCACCAGCAGATCGGCATCGAGCGTCGTCCAGTCAGCCTTCACGAGATGATTTTCTCCAAGGCCGTGCGTTCGGGCCTGCGCCTACTGAATCTCTTTCACCGCCGCCTTGAGAATGGGCGAGAGGCTCGCGCTGGCCCGGGTGATCTCCTCGATCACCTTCTGCTGCCGCGCGCCTTCCATCGGCGCCACCGGCCGCTCGCCTTTTCTCGTTTCTTCCAGCAGGGCCGGGTCCTTCAGCGCGGCGGTCACCGCGGCGCGGAAGGCGGCCACCGCCTGTGGGTCCATCCCGGGAGGGCCGATGTAGCTGCGGTGAGTCTCGAGGATGTTCGCCATCGCGCGGGCGGTCGCACGCTTGGGCGCGGGCGCGATCTCGGTGACGACCGGTATGTACGGGAAATCCGGTGATTTCTGCGAGGTCACCATGAGTATCGGGTGCTTGTCGCCGGACCGGATCGGCCCCAGCGATTCGCTCCAGCCGGTGATGTGGCCGTCGCCGTCGCCTTTGATGACGGCTAGTGCGGTATCGGCGTTGCCCTCGTATCCGGTCACCGCCTTCACCTTGAAGCCGAAAGCATCGGCGAGCACCGCCATGGTGTAGAAATCCTCGTCCGTGCCCTGCGAGGGGTAGACGAAGGGGCGCTTCAGTTTCTGCACGTCCTGGATCGACTGGATCGCGGATTTGCCGCCGACGGCGAGTACCCGCGGCTCGCTGGTGGCGCGACCGAGGTAGGTGAGCTTGGTGGAATCGAACGTGGCGCCGGGGCTGCCCGCAAGCGGCGCCAGGATCAGTGTGGACACGTTGCCGAAGAAAATCTGGAGCCCGTCGGGCTTGGCGCGCCAGATGTAGTTGGCGGCCTTGAGGCCCCCGCCGCCCGGCATGTTGGTGATCCGCACCTCGCGCGCGCCGATATGCTTCTGGAGGTAGGGCTGGATCAGCCGCGCATAGCGCGTGTGCCCCCCTGACGGCCCGCCGGCCACGTTGATGTTGACAATCTTGTCCTTGTAATAGTTGGAGGCCTGGGCCTGTCCGCGCCCTGGGATGCCCATCACCGCGGGCGCAAGCGCTCCCGCGAACACCATTTTTCTGCGCATCGCTTTCATCGCTCATCTCCTGCGTATGCCGGTTTATCTGAAATGATCCACCAGCGGCGCCAGCAGCCCGTGGTAGGGCTGTACCTGCAGCGCCACCACGAACAGCAGGTAAACCGCCGCCGTCAGGACAGCAGTGTAAATCAAGCTCGCCCGCCATGAATACAGCCGGGTCACCCGGAAATAGCCGCCGGTGAACAGGAAGACAGCCGGTACGATGCCCACCACGAAGATCAGGCCGAGCAGGGCCGCGACGATGCCGAAAGCGCCGGCTTCCTGCCGCCAGGTAACCCGCTTGGCCGGGGCTCCCGCCGCTTCGGCATCCCCCTCGGGCTTCCCCGCTGCGCCGGGCGCCTGGACCGCGATCATGTCCATCTGCAGCTCGTCGGTCGAGCGCAAGTTCTGCCACAGGATCTGGATCACGGTCAGCACGATGCCGAAGATGGCGAGCGGCAGCGGGATCATGCGCGCGCGTGGGCCGAAGTCCTGGGCGAGCCAGATGACGCCCGCGAACAGCGCGAGCAGCGCCGCGGCGACGAGATTTTCCTGGGCACGCCGGCTCATGCCGCCCCCCCTTGCGGCCGCGCGGCCGCCCGTGCCCTCTCGCGGCGCCAGTTGCGGATGAACGGCAGCGCGGCGGTCACCACGACGAAGACGAGCATTGCGAGCGCGATCGGCCGGTCCAGGAGGAAATCCCTGCCGTAGAGCGTGAGCGAAATGTGGAGGTTCCGCTCGATCATGATGGCGAGCACCATGCCGATGACGAAGTTCGCCCGCGAGTAATGGTACTTGTCCATGACGTAGCCCAGCACGCCGAACACGGCGGCGACCAGCACGTCCTCGATGCGGCTGCGGGTGGCGTAGGCGCCAACGAAGCACACCGACAGCACGATCGGCACCATCAGGTTCGCCTGCAGCGACGGCAGGCGCGCGAGCCACGGCGTGATGCCGAGGCCGATCAGGGTGACCAGGACGTTCGCGATCACGATGATCCACACCATGCTGAAGACCAGGTCCAGGTTCTTGGTCAGCATGTCGGGGCCTGGCACGACGCCGAGACCGATGAACGCTACGAGCAGGATCGCCATGCTCTCGCCGCCGGGTATGCCGAAGGCGAGCGTCGGCATCAGGCCGCCGCCTTCGTTGGCGCCCATCGTTGCGTCCGGGGCGATGACGCCTTCCACCGCGCCCTTCCCGAAGCGCTCGGGTGTCTTCGAGGTCTGAGCCGCCTGCGCGTAAGCTGCGAGCCCGGCTACGCTCGCCCCAACGCCTGGCAGAACGCCGATCCATAGTCCGAGGAAACTCGAGCGCACCACCAGCCACCAATGGGAAAACGCGTCCTTGACGCCCTGCCACACCGTGCTGGTCTCCTGCACCAGCGTCCGGTCCACTATCGGCGTGCCCTTGATCGCGAGCTTCATCATTTCCGATACGGCGAAGAGCCCGATCATCGCCACCGGGAACGAGATGCCGTCCATCAGGAACTCCGATCCGAAGGTAAAGCGCGGGGTGGCGGTCACGACGTCCATGCCGATGAAAGCGACGAGCACGCCCAGCACGCTCGCGATAAGGCCTTTCATCAACGAGCCCTGGCTGAAAGTCGCAATGACCGTGAGGCCCCACAGCGCCATCATCAGGTACTCGCTGGGTCCCAGCGCAAGGATGATCGGGCGGATCAGCGGGATGCAAAGCGCGAGGAACACCGCGCCGATGAGGCCGCCCATCAGCGCGCCGGTGGCCGAAGCCGACAGGGCGCGCTGCGCCTGCCCCTGCTTGGTCATCGGGTAGCCGTCGAAGCACAGCGCCAGGCCCTTGGCCGAGCCGGGCACGCTGAACAGGATGCTGGTGACCGAGTCGCCCCAGATGGTGGCGATGTGCGCGCCGAGCAGGAGCGCGAGCGTCGCGGCGATCTCGAAGCCGTAGGTGAAGGGCAGCAGCAGCGCCATGGCGACGACCCCGCCCAGGCCCGGCAGGATGCCGATCACCAGGCCGTACACCACCCCGACGAACATGAACAGGATGGCCTGGGGCGTCAATAATGCCGCAAGCCCGCTGGTTATCGCTTCCAGCATACGCGAGCATAGCAGAACACGTTGAAACCCGGCTCGGCTCGCGCCCGGCGCGCGCGCCTACAGAACAACTGGCCGGTCGGGCAGCTCGTCGGGGTTGTCGCCGCGGGCGGGGAAATGCCGGGCGAGCAGCGTGGTGATCTCCTGGATGCCGTCGAGCGCCCCCTGCTCGAAGCGCCCGGCCCGGAACGCCTCTTCCATGCGGCGGCAGACCGCGTCCCAGGCCGCCTGCTGCACCTTCGCGCCGATGCCGCGATCGGCGACGATCTCGATATCGCGGTCCACGAGCTGCAGGTAGATCAGCACCCCGCTGTTGTGCTCCGTGTCCCAGACGTTCAATTGCCCGAAGACCTGGCGCGCGCGCTGGCGCGGGGTGATGCCCTTCAAGAGCGGCAGGAAATCGAGCCCGGCCTCAACCGCGAAGCGCAATTCGCCGTCGTGCGACTTCTCGGAGGCCCTGATCGCCTCCTCGATCCGCTTCAAAGCCGCGCGCGGAAGGGTCCGGCGCACGCTCCAGTCCGGGGTGAGCAAATGCTTGAGTATGCGTTTCGCGCTCATCTACCAGCTCCCCGATGCGCCGCCGCCGCCGGAACTCCCGCCCCCGCCGCTGAAGCCACCGCCACCACTGCTGCCACTGGAAGACCAGCTCCCGCCGCCGGAAGACCAGCCACTGCCACCTGACGACCAGCCGCTGCCCTTGCGCCCGGTCGCCCCGACAAACAGTGCGATCACGAACGCGATCAGGGCAATGATCAGCGCGAAACCCAAGCCCGCGAGCACATAGCCGATGACCCCGGCCGCGATACCGGCCACTCCGGCACCCAGCGCCCGTCCCAACACCACATGGAGAAATGGCGCCGCCATCATTAGAAAGAAAAATCCGAGGAACAGCCCGTAAAGCACTTCGGCATTCCAGTCGAAGCCGGGCCTCCCGGAGCTTTTCGGCCGCGGCATCGGCTCGCCGTCCACCAGCCTCGTGATGCGATCCACACCGGCATTGATCCCGCCGGCGAAATTCCCTTGCTTGAACAGCGGCACGATCTCCTCGTCGATGACGCGCTTGGCGATCGCGTCGGGTATCGCCCCTTCGAGCCCGTAGCCGACCTCGATGCGCAGCTTGCGGTCGTTCTTGGCGATGACGAGCAGCACGCCGTCGTCCACCCCCTTGCGGCCGAGTTTCCACGCATCGAAGACGCGGGTCGCGTACTGCTCGACCGCCTCGGGCTGGACCGTCGGCACCATCAGCACCGCGACCTGGCTGCCCTTGCGCGCTTCCAGCGCCGCGAGCTTCCGCTCGAGCGCGGCAGCCTGGCTCGAGGACAGCGTGGAAGTGAGATCGGTGACGCGCGCTTTGAGCGGCGGAACCGCGACCTCGGCCCCGGCGGGATGGGCCGCGAACAGCAACGCTGCTGCGAGCAACGCGCGCGGCAACGCCGGAAATGCCATGGTCTACTTGCCGGCGGGCGCCGGTTGCGGCGCGGCGGGCTTGCCGAAGTCCACCTTGGGCGGTTGCGCGATGGCCTTTTCGTTCTCGACCGCGAACTGCGGCTTCTCCTTGAAGCTGAACAGCATCGCGGTCAAGTTGGTGGGAAACTGCACGACGACGGTGTTGTACTCCTGCACCGCCTTGATGTAGCGGTTGCGGGCGACCGCGATGCGGTTCTCGGTGCCTTCGAGCTGGGCCTGCAGGTCGCGGAAGTTGCGGTCGGACTTGAGCTCGGGATAGCGCTCCACGACCACCAGCAGGCGCGACAGCGCGGAAGTGAGCTCGCCCTGTGCCGCCTGGAACCGGGCGAATGCCTGCGGATCGTTGACGAGTTCCGGCGTGGCTTGGATCGCACCCACCCTGGCGCGCGCGTTGGTGACGCCGAGCAGCACCGCCTGCTCCTGGCCGGCGAAGCCCTTCACGGTCTCGACGAGGTTGGGGATGAGATCGGCGCGCCGCTGGTACTGGTTCACGACCTCGGCCCACGCCGCCTTGATCTGCTGGTCCCCCGCCTGCATCGTGTTGTAGCCGCAACCGGACAGGAGCAAGGTCGTCGCAGCCGCGGCAATCGCCAGAAGTCGCTTGAACATGGCTATCTCCCTGTCAGTCCTTGCCCTTATATTGAGCCATTCTTTCCGCTTTGCAAGTCTCCCATCGCCTTGACCGCAAAGCACAAATCCGCCCAGGCCTTGGCCTTGTCCGGCAGGCTGCGCAGCAGGTACGCCGGGTGATAGGTGACGATCAGCGGGATGCCGCGATATTGATGCAATCTGCCGCGCAGGCTCGCGATGCTGGCATCGGTCGCGAGCAGGTTGGAAACGGCGACCTTGCCCAGCGCGACGATGAGCCGGGGCTGGATCAGCTCGATCTGCCGGTGCAGGTAGGGCTCGCAGGCGAGCGCCTCGCCCGGCGCCGGGTTGCGGTTGCCGGGAGGTCTGCATTTTATGACATTGGCTATGTAAACGTTCTTCCCGCGCTTGAGGTTGATCGCGGCGAGCATGCTGTCGAGTAGCTTGCCGGCCTGCCCCACGAACGGCTCGCCCTGCGCGTCCTCGTCGGCGCCCGGGCCCTCGCCCACGAACAGCCAGTCCGCGTTCTCGTCGCCGACGCCGAATACCGTCTTGTTGCGCTTCGCATGCAGCGGGCAGTCGACGCAGGACGCGACCGCCTCCTTCAGCCCGGGCCACTCCATGCGCATGATCGTGGCGCGGCGGTCGCCTGCGTCGGTGACTGGTGTTGCGTGACTGGTACCGCGTGACTGGTGCGGCGTGACGGGTGAATCGACAGCCGCTGCCGGCTCGCCATTCGGTTCCTGCCGCCGCAACCGCCAGACGGGCGTCAGCCCCATTTCTTCGAGCATGAGATCCCGGCGGGTTTTCACTGGTCACGCACCATCAGTCACGCTTTATCAGTCACGCTATATCAGTCACGTCGTATCAGTCACTGGAGCGTCAGCTCCAGCACGACGGCGTCTTCGCGGCTCTCGCCCGCCGGGTAATAGTCGCGGCGCACCGCGATCTCGGAGAAGCCGGCGGCGGCATAAAGCGCGCGCGCGGCGGCGTTCGACGGCCGCACCTCGAGAAAAATCCTGCGGGCGGCATCATCGCGCGCGAGCTTGAGCACGAAGCCGAGCAGCTCACGCCCCAGGCCGCGCCGCTGCCACGGCGCGGACACGCTGAGATTGAGCAGGTGCGCCTCGCCGGCGGCGATCATCACCACGCTGTAGCCGGCGATTTCGCCGCCGCACTCCACGATCCAGCAGTGATAGCCGGCCGCGAGCGAATCGCTGAAGTTTCCCGGCGTCCATGGGTGGGGGTAGACCGCCCGCTCGATCGCGATCACCGGACCGAGGTCGTTCGCGGTCATGCGCCGGTAGCGCGGCAGCGTGTCCAGTCGGGCGCTCATCGTTCGTTGCTCTTCAACGCCACCTTGTCGCGGAGGTAGACCGGCGCCGCCTGCCCGGCGGGAACCGCTCTGCCCTGCTCGAATTCATGAACTGCAAGCTGCACGATGTCCCTCGCGTGCGGAAACAACCGGGGCATGACGGCGGAGAGCTGGCCGCCGTAGCGCTGCCTGAGCGCCGCCTCGTGCGCGGCGAATCCGCTGCCGCAACCGGTCCATGCCCCCGCCGGCAGCAGAGGCGCCTCCGCCGGCGCGCACAAGATGGGCTCTCGCACGGCGCTCCACCGGCCCGCCGTGCCATCGTACGCGGCAAGATAGATCCCGCCCATGCGCGCATCCAGACAGCACACCGCGCGATCGACCCGCGCCGCATGTGCGAGCCCGAGCAGCGTGCTCACGCCCACCACCGGCAGCCCCGCGCCGAAGGCGAGCCCCTGGGTTACGCCGCAGGCAATGCGCAGGCCCGTGAACGACCCCGGCCCCTGTCCGAAGGCGATGCCGTCGAGGTCCACGACCCTCAAGCCGTGACGGCCCAGCAGCCCGTCCACCATCGGCAGCAGCAACTCGGAGTGCCGCTGCCCGGCCAGCGCATCGCGCGCGTCCACCTCACCGTCGCGCCACAGCGCCGCCGAGCAGTATTCGGTGGAAGTATCGAGAGCGAGAATCTTCACGCGCCAATTCTAGACCATCGCGCCAGCGTATAATGCGCCCGCCATGCGCGAATACAGGATTGCCGCCATTCCCGGCGACGGCATCGGCGTCGAGGTCATCGCGGCCGGGCTCAAGGTGCTGGAAGTACTGGCGGACAAGGACCGCGGCTTCAGGCTCCAGGTCGAGCATTTTCCCTGGAGCAGCAGCTACTACCTCGAGCACGGCCACTACATACCGGACGGCGGGCTCGACCGGCTGCAGCGGTTCGACGCGATTTTCTTCGGCGCGGTGGGAGCGCCCGAGGTGCCCGACCACATCTCGCTGTGGGGCCTGCGGCTGCCGATCTGCCAGGGCTTCGACCAGTACGCCAACGTTCGACCCGCGCGCGCTGCCGGGGATCAGGAGCCCGCTCGCGAACGGCGAGGCGATCGACTGGGTGATCGTCCGCGAGAATTCCGAAGGCGAATAC
>JACOVL010000031.1 GCA_016177355.1 Betaproteobacteria bacterium
AGCATCGGCTGCGCACCGTGCACGCGCGCCGTAGCCCCCGGCGAGGACATCCGCGCCGGGCGCTGGTGGTGGGAGAGCCCCGGGTCGAAGGAATGCGGTCTGCACGCGCGTCCGGACGGAGGTGTCGTGCGCGCGAAGGAGCCGGCATGAGCCTCGCCGCCGATGCCCGCGCGCCGCTGCGCGCCGCTCTCCCCGCGCGCGGCCATCTCGACTGGCTCGAGTCGGAAGCGATCTACATCCTGCGGGAAGTGGCGGGCGAATGCGCAAGCCCGGTCCTGTTCTTCTCCGGCGGCAAGGATTCGCTGGTGCTGCTGCGGCTGGCGGAGAAGGCGTTCCGTCCCGGGCGCTTCCCGTTTCCCCTGCTGCATATTGATACCGGACATAATTTCCCCGAGGTGATCGAATTCCGCGACCGGCGCGCCGCGGAGCTGGGCGAGCGGCTCATCGTGCGGTCGGTCGAGGACTCGATCCGGCGCGGGACGGTGCGCCTGCGGGCGGCGGACGAGAGCCGCAACGCGGCGCAGTCGGTGACGTTACTCGAGGCGATCTCGGAGTTTTCATTCGACGCCGCCATCGGCGGCGCCCGCCGCGACGAGGAAAAAGCGCGCGCCAAGGAGCGCGTGTTTTCCTTCCGCGACGAGTTCGGGCAATGGGACCCGAAGAACCAGCGCCCCGAGCTGTGGGACCTGTACAACCCGCGCGTGCACCGCGGCGAGCACGTGCGGGTGTTCCCGATCAGCAACTGGACCGAACTCGACGTATGGCAGTACATCGCCCGCGAGCGGCTCGCGGTGCCCTCGATCTACTACTCGCACCGCCGGCAGGTCGTGCGCAGGAACGGACTGCTGGTTCCCGTTACCGGCCTGACGCCGCCGCGGCCGGGCGAGAACGTCGAGGAGATCCCGGTGCGCTTCCGCACCGTGGGGGACATCAGCTGCACCTGCCCGGTGGAGTCCACGGCGGCGACGGCCGAAGCGATCATCGTCGAGACGGCGGCCACGCGCATCACGGAGCGCGGCGCGACGCGCATGGACGATCAGACCTCGGAAGCGTCGATGGAGCGGCGCAAGAAGGAAGGATATTTCTGATGAGCCTGCTGGGCGAGATCGAGAAGAACGCTGTCCGGAGCGTGGCCGAAGACCGCGGCGTGCTCCGTTTCATCACCGCGGGCAGCGTGGACGACGGCAAGAGCACGCTGATCGGCCGCCTGTTGCACGACGCGCGCGCGATCCTCGAGGACCAGCTCGCCGCCGTCGCGCATGCCTCCAGGAAGCGCGGCTTCGACGAGCCCGACCTTTCTCTGCTGACCGACGGCCTGGAGGCCGAGCGCGAGCAGGGCATCACCATCGACGTCGCCTACCGCTACTTCGCGACGCCGCGGCGCAAGTTCATCATCGCCGATACGCCCGGCCACGAGCAGTACACGCGCAACATGGCGACCGCCGCCAGCACCGCCGACGCAGCGGTCATCCTGGTGGATGCCGGTAAGGGCCTGCTGGCGCAATCGAAACGGCATCTGCTCATCGCGCATCTGCTCGGCATCCGCAACGTGATCGTGGCGGTCAACAAGATGGACCTGGCCGGCTTTGATCGCGGGGTATTCCAGGCCGTGCGCGCGGCATTCGAGGAGTTCGCGGCGCCGCTCGCGATCCCGGGCCTTGCCTTCATACCGGTCTCGGCGCTGCGCGGGGATATGGTGGTCGAGCGTGGCGATGACATGAAGTGGTATAGGGGGCCCGCCCTGCTGGAAGTCCTCGAATCACTGGAGCCGGCGCGGACGGCGGCATCCCTGCCATTCCGGTTCCCGGTGCAGCTCGTGGCTCGCCCGGGTGCCGGGCATGGCGCCCGCGGCTACTTGGGGCGCGTGGCTTCCGGAGTCGTGCTGTCCGGGCAGCAAATCGTCGCGCTGCCTTCCGGGCGCCGCACGGTCGTCAAGGACATCCTTGCGCTGGAGGGCTCGCGCGAAATCGCGCTGGCGGAGGATTCGGTGACGCTGCTGCTCTCCGACGAGCTGGACATTTCGCGTGGCGACATGCTGGCGGATGCGCATCATGCTCCGCAGGCGGTCAGCACGGTCGATGCGACGCTGTTCTGGCTGGCAACCGGGCCGTTCTCGCCGGCCGGTCGCTACCTTCTCAAGCACACTACGCGCACGGTGAAGGCAAAGGTCGTGGCGGTGAAAGAGAACGTAGACATATACACATTGAAGCGCCTGGCCTCCGGCGGCGAAGTCGCCATGAACGATGTCGTGAGGGCGACGTTGCGGCTGGCGCAGCCGGTTTTCGCCGATGCCTACGCGGAGAACCGCGCCACCGGCGCGTTCATCCTGATCGACGAGGCGACCAACCAGACGGTGGCCGCCGGCCTGATCGAGCAGCCCGGGTAGACCTTTCACCGCTGGACCCTGTCTTGTAAAACACGCTACAATTCAAGCTTTTAGGACGTTTCCGGCTGGGTTGTATGCGAATCACGCGCGGCGTTCCCGCCGCGGCTGCGGGCGCGACTGCGATCACCATCGGCAATTTCGACGGCGTGCATCTCGGTCATCGGGCGATGCTCGCCGAGCTCGCGCGCGCGGCGCGCCGCCTCGGCGTGCCGGCGTGCGTGCTCACCTTCGAGCCGCATCCGCGCGAATTCTTCGCGCCCGACCAGGCGCCGACGCGGCTCACCTCGCTGCGCGAGAAGCTGGAGCTGCTCGCGGGCCTGGGCGTGGACCGCGTGCATATCTGCCGCTTCAACTACGCTTTTGCGCAAATAACCGCGGAGGATTTCATCGAGCGCATCCTCGCGCGCGGGCTGGGCCCGCGCTGGCTGCTGGTGGGGGATGATTTCCGCTTCGGCGCGCGGCGCGGCGGTGACCTCATCATGCTGAAACAGGCGGCGCCGCGCTGCGGATTCGAGGTCGCGGCGCTGCCGAGCGTGACGCTGGACGGCGAGCGGGTGTCGAGCACCGCGGCGCGCAACGCGCTCGCCGCGGGCGATCTCGACCGCGCGGCGCGGCTGCTGGGGCGGGCCTATTCGATCAGCGGGCGCGTGGTGCGCGGCGACGGGCTCGGCCGCAAGCTCGGCTTTCCCACCGCCAACGTGCAGATGAAGCACAACCGCCCGCCGCTGATCGGCATCTTCGCGGTCGAGCTCGCCGGCATCGCGGGGCAGCCGTTGCGCGGCGTGGCGAGCCTCGGCGCGCGGCCGACGGTGAAGCAGCAAGGCGCACCGGTGCTGGAAGTGCATCTATTTGATTATGAAGGAGATTTATACGGGCGGCACGTGCGCGTGGAGTTCCTGCACAAATTCCGCGACGAGGAGAAATACGCCGATCTCGCCGCGCTCACGCGCCGGATCGCGCTCGACGTCGAAAATGCAAAGTCCTTTTTCAACCGCCAGGACGCCAAGACGAAAAAAGCCGGTTAAAACTTGCTGTTGGCTGATCGCTGACAGCCGAATGCTGATGGCTGACTACAAGAAAACCCTCAACCTGCCCGACACGCCGTTTCCGATGCGGGGCGATCTCGCCA
>JACOVL010000038.1 GCA_016177355.1 Betaproteobacteria bacterium
AGCTGCTTCTGCGCTTCGAGCGCGACACCGACCTCGGAGCCGGTGGCGATCACGACCGCGCGCGCCGCGCCGCCGGCCGCCTCGGAAACGACGTAGCCGCCGCGCGCGATGGCGGCAATCTGATCGGCATTGCGCTTCACGAATGGCGCGTTCTGGCGCGTGAGCAGCAGGCTCGTCGGGCCGTCCTTGCGCCCGATCGCGGCGGCCCACGCTGCGGCCGTCTCAACGGTATCGCACGGCCGCCAGACGTCCATGTTGGGCATCAGCCTCAAGCTCGCCGCGTGCTCGACCGGCTGGTGCGTCGGGCCGTCCTCGCCGAGGCCGATGGAATCGTGCGTGAAGACGTAGATCACGCGCAGCTTCATCAGCGCCGCCAGGCGCAGCGCGTTCCGCGCGTAGTCTGAGAAGACCAGGAACGTGCCGCCGTAGGGAATGTAGCCGCCGTGCAACGCGATCCCGTTCATCACGGCGCACATTCCGAACTCGCGCACCCCGAAGAACAGGTAATTGCCGCCGGACTCGCGCCCGATCACCTTCGAGACTTTCGTCATGGTGAGGTTGGATCCGGTCAAATCGGCCGAGCCGCCGACGAGTTCCGGCAGCGAAGGCAGCAGCGCTTCGAGCGCGTTTTGCGAGGCCTTGCGCGTTGCGATCGTTTCCGCTTTCGTGTCGGCTTCCCTCACCAGCGCCTCCACCCTGGCGCGGAAATCGCCCGGCAGCCCGCCCGTCGTGCGGCGACGGAATTCCGCCGCGTCCGCCGGATACTGCTTTTCGTAGCTGGCGAAAAGCCGCTTCCAGCGCCGCTCGGCGCTGGCGCCGCGCTTCCTCGCGTCCCAGCCTTCATACACGTGCTGCGGGATCTCGAACGGCGGATGCCGCCAGCCGATCGCTTCGCGCGCGGCGGCGACCTCCTTCTCCCCCAGCGGCGCGCCGTGCGCGGCCCCGGTGTTGGCCTTGGTCGGCGCACCCTTCGCGATCACGGTCTTGGCGCAGATCAGCGTCGGCCGTGCTTTCTCGCGCCTGGCTTTCTTCAACGCCCGCTCCACCGCTTCGACGTCGTGGCCGTCCACGCCCGGTATCACCTGCCAGCCGTAGGCCTCGAAGCGGCGCCGGACGTCGTCGGTGTACCACTGCCGGATGTTGCCCTTGTCGGAGTCGATCGAAATACCGTTGTCGTCGTAGACCGCGATCAATTTGCCCAACCCGAGCGTCCCGGCGAGCGCGCAGGCTTCGTGCGAGACACCCTCCATCATGCAGCCGTCGCCGAGAAAAACGTAGGTGTAATGGTCGACGATCTCGAAATCCGGCCGGTTGAACTCGGCCGCGAGCAGCTTTTCCGCGAGCGCCATGCCGACCGCGTTGGAGACGCCCTGGCCAAGCGGGCCGGTGGTAGTCTCGACGCCGGGCGCGCAGCCGCGCTCGGGGTGCCCCGGGGTCTTGGAGTGCAGCTGACGGAAGCGCTTCAACTCCGCCATCGGCAGGTCGTAACCGGTGAGATGCAGCAGCGCGTAGAGCAGCATCGAGCCGTGTCCGTTCGACAGCACGAAACGGTCGCGGTCGGCCCACGCCGGGTTGCCCGGGTTGTGCCGCAGGTGGCGGTTCCACAGCGCCTCCGCGATCTCCGCCATGCCCATCGGCATGCCGGGATGGCCGGAGTTCGCCTGCTGTACGGCGTCCATCGCCAGCGCGCGGATCGCGTTGGCCAGTTCGGCACGGAGGCTCATCCAGTCTTCCTATTCGCCGTTCCCGTTCTTGCGGGCGAGGCGTATGCCGAGCTGCTTCAACTTCCGGTAGAGATGGGTGCGCTCGAGCCCGACGCTCTCGGCCACCCGGCTGATGTTGCCGCCCTCGCGCGCGAGGTGATACTCGAAATAGACGCGCTCGAACGCATCGCGCGCGTCGCGCAGCGGCAGGTCGAACGGCAGGTCGTGGGCGGCCGGCAGCGCCGGGGCCGGCCGCGGCAGCGCGCGGCCCACTTCGTCGAGCGAGATCTGCTCCGAGGGCGCGGTCTGCGCGAGCGTGCGCACCACGCTCTCGAGCTGGGTCAGGTTGCCCGGCCATTCGTAATTGCGCAGCGCGTTCAACGCGGCGGTGGTGAACTGGCGCGGCGGCGTCTCCTTGGCCTCCATCATGCGCGTGAGCATCAGGTTGGCGAGATCCGGCACGTCTTCGCGGTGCTCGCGCAGGCTGGGCACGCGCACGGCGGTCGCAGCCAGCGCCGCGTAGAGCCGGTTGTCGAAAACGCCGTGCGCGACCAGTTCCGCGAGGTCGCGGGACGCGCCGCAAATCAACCGCACGTTGTAGCGCTCGAGCTTGGAGGACGCGAGCAGCAGGCCCTTCTGCTCCACCCGGGACAGGTCGGCGATCTCGTGCAGGAACAACGTCCCGTCGCGCGCCTGGTCGAGCAGTTCGAGCGGCGCTTCCGCCAGCGCCCCGTGGTTATCGGGGGCCACCCACGGTGCGTTGCGCGGGTGCAGGAAGCGCGCCGCGATTTCGACGCCGCAACCCGGCTCGCCCGCGAGCAGCAGCGGCGTGCGCAGGCTGGCGATCCGCTCCAGGCGCTGCTTGAGCTCGGCCACGAGCGGCGCGCGCCCCAGGCTCGCCAGCGACAGCGCGGGCTGCGCCTGCTCGACGCCGTGTTTCAACGCGCGCCCGACCGTGGCGAGCAGCTTCTGCAGCGCGATCGGCTTCTCGAGAAAATCGTAGGCGCCGATGCGGGTCGCTTCGACCGCCGTGTCTATCGTGCCGTGTCCCGACATCATCACTACCGGCATGGTGAGCAATCCCGCGCTCGCCCATTCCCTGAGGAGCGTGATGCCGTCGGTATCCGGCATCCAGATATCGAGCAACACCAGGTCGGGGCGCGTCTGGCTGCGGTATGCGCGCGCCGCGCTCGCGTTCTCCGCGAGCCTCACCTGGTAGCCTTCGTCGCCCAGGATCTCGGACAGCAGCTCGCGGATGCCGATTTCGTCGTCTACGACCAAGATCTGCTGCATAGGGGGCTGGTAGTTTACACCCTGGCCTGCGTTGCCCGCCTGCGCGCGGCGTCCTGCGCGACCGCGGGCAGCCGGATGCTGACGCGGGCGCCGCGCGGCGCGACATTGGCGATCGTCGCCGCACCGCCGTGTTCCTCGACGATTTTCTTGACGATGGCGAGCCCGAGTCCCGTGCCCTTCGGTTTGGTGGTGACGTAGGGTTCGAATGCACGCGGCATCAGCTGTTCCGGGAACCCGCAACCGTTGTCCGTGACCGTGAGCTGTATCGCGTCTTCCGCAACGCTGCTCGCGATGGTGATATGTGGCTCGCGGGTGTCGGTCAGGGCGTCCTGCGCGTTCTGCAGCAGGTTGTGGATCACCTGCCGCAGCTGCGCCGCATCCCCCACCACCGGCGGCAGCCCCGGGGCGAGCTCCAGCCGTACGCCGGGGCCGAGCGAGGATTCATAAAGCGTCAGCACCTCGCGCGTCAACGCATTGAGATCGAGCTCGCGCATGGACGGCTCGGGGGTGCGCGCATACTGGCTGAATGCGTCCACCATGCTCTTCAGCGCCGCGACCTGATTGACGATGGTCTGGGTCGAGCGCGTGAGCACTTCCGCGTCAGCCTCGGCGAGCCGCCCGGCGAGCTTCAACTGCAACCGCTCGGCGGAGAGCTGGATCGGCGTGAGCGGGTTGCGTATCTCGTGCGCGAGCCGGCGCGCGACCTCCGCCCACGCCGCCGCACGCAGCGCCTCGGCCTGCGCGGCCTGGTGGCGCTCGCTCTCCGCGCGCGCCTCCGCCAGTTGCCGCGTCATGCTGTTGAACGACTCGGTGAGCATGCCGATTTCGTCGCGCGCGGCGACCGTCACCCGCTGGCTGAAGTCGCCGCTCGCCACCGCGCGTGTGCCTTCAACGAGCACGCCGAGCGGCGCCGACAGGCGGTCGGAGAGCACGAAGGCGAGGGCGAGCGCTGACAGCAGGGCAAGCAGAAGCGCGAGCGTGAGCGTCAGGCCGTACAGGCGCTTCAGCCCGCGCCGCGACAGGGTGAGCTCCTGGTATTCGCGGTATCCCGATTGCACCGCCTCCGCGTCCTGCGCGAGCTGCCTGGGCACCGGCTGCAGCAACTGAAGCACGCGCGGCTCGTCGGCGAGGGCCAGGCCGTACACCGGCACCAGCACGCGCAGGTACAGCCCTTTGTCGGGGATCGCCTCGACCGCGCTGTGGCTGCGCTGCGCCCGGAACTGCTTGAGCGCGGACGCGGCCGGCAGCTCCGGCATCAGCCCCACACGCTCGTTGCCGGAAAAAGCGAGCACCCGGCCGCGTTCGTTGAAGAGCGTGGCTTCCTGCGTCCCGGCCTGCTCGCGCAGCGCGTTCAGGGCGGCGAGGTGCTCGGCGGGCGGGCGCGCCGAGAGCGCGAGCGCCATGGCATCGGCCTTGGTGGAAAGATCCTTCAGCATGGTATCGAGCATGCCGCGGCCGAGGTTCAAACCGCCCTCCAGCGCCCGGTCCACGCGCACCTCGAACCACGATTCGATGGAGCGCGCGAGGAATTGCACCGACATGCCGTAAATCAGCGCCCCCGGCAGCACCGCCATCAGCGCGAACAGCAGCACCAGACGCAGGGTGAGCCTGGAGCCGAACACGCCGGCCTTGAGCTCGCGCCGCAGCGTGATGACCTGATAGACAACGAGCGCGGTGAGCATGAACGCCACAACGCCGTTCAATACGAGCAGCAGCGGATAGCGTTCTGCGAACAGAGCCGGGTCGGTGCTCGAGCTGCCGACCAGAAATAGCGCGATCGCGACCAGCCCCACGCACAGGATGAGCGCATAGCGCACCGCAACATGCGACAGTGCCGACCGGATGCGCGGAAGGACGGGGCTCATGGCGATATCGTCCAGCGGTGCCAGTCGGAGGAAAGGCTCCAGTCGCGCGAGCCCACCGCGCTGATCTGGAACGGCCGCGGCAGTTGGGAAGAGTCGAGCCGCATGCGCAGCGCGGCGGTGTAGTCCGCGTCCTTGCCCAGTGCGCCCGCTTCGACGATCTCGGGCAACCGCACCCGGGAGAGGAACGCGAGCGCTTCCGGCAACGCGCCGAAATTCTGATAGAGCGTGCCGACCCCGACGCGATACTGGCGCGTCAGTGCGTTGTACGACAGCCGGTATTGCTGCCGGGCGTTGGCGAGCTTTTCGTTGAACCAGTACCAGCGCGGGCGTATCAGCTCGAATTCGAGCAGGAAATAAAGCGGCACGCCCTTGTTGAGCGCGTCCTCCAGGGTAGGAGTGAGCGCGATGTCGAACTCGGCCTCGAGAAAATAGCCGTCCTCGGCCGCGACCAGCGCGGCCTTCTTCACCTCGATGCCGTCGGCCCGGGCCGGCGCGGCGGTGAAGAGCCACAATGCCGCCGCCAGCGCGGCAAGCCAGCTATGCCTTCTGCAGCAGCGCGTAGAAGAAGCCGTCATGCCGTTCATCCGGGAGCAATTGGCCCGCGGGTAGTTGTGGGTCGTTATCGACCGCGGGGAGGCTCAGGCGCGTCGCGTCGCCGTGGCGCTCCAGAAACTGCGCGACCTGTTCGCGATTTTCCTCGTGAAACACCGAGCAGGTTGCATACAACAATTTACCACCTCTGGCGAGCAACTGCCACAGCGCATCCAGCATGCGGCGCTGCAGTTGCGCGAACTGCGCGATGTCGGCCGCGCGCCGCAGCCACTTGATGTCGGGATGCCGCCGTGTAACGCCCGAGGCGCTGCACGGCGCGTCGAGCAATATGCGCTCGAACGGACGCCCGTCCCACCAGCCCGGCGGCTCGCACGCGTCGCCGCAGACGACGTTTGCCACAAGCCCCAGGCGCGCGAGATTACCGCGCACCCGCTCCAGCCGGGCCGCGTCGCTGTCGAGCGCGGTGAGGTCCGCGTCGGCGCGCTCGAGCAGGTGCGCGGTCTTGCCGCCCGGCGCCGCGCACGCATCAAGCACCCGCATGCCGCCGCGGACATCCAGCAGCGGCGCGGCAAGCTGCGCGGCCGCGTCCTGCACCGAGACCAGGCCTTCGCCAAACCCCGGAATGCGCTCGACCGGCACGGGAATGTCGAGCAGCACCGCATCCGCGCCTCCCGGATGCGCCGCGATACCGTGCCGGGCGAGCTGCGCCAGATAGTCATCGGGGTCGGCGCGGCGGCGGTTCACGCGCAGCGCGAGCGGCGGGCGCTGATTGCCCGCTTCAAGCACTGCGGCGTAACGCGCCGGGTACTGCGCGCGCAGCCTGTCTATCCACCATTGCGGGTGTGAATACCGGGCGACCTCGGAGCGCTGCACGCGGGCTGCAAGCCCGGCCCGATGGCGCAGGAAATTGCGCAATACCGCGTTGGCGAGGCCTTTTGCAGATGGCAAACCTAGCGCTTCACAGGCGCGCACCGCGTGGTCCACGATCGCATGCGGCGCGGCGCGCGTGTGTTCGAGCTGGTAGAGCGCGACGAGAAGCAGCGTTCGCAGCCTGGCGTCGCGCAGCGGCTTGTCCAGCAGCACTTCGAGCAATGCTTCGAGCCGGCCCAGAAATCGCAACGTGCCATAAGCGAGGTCCTGGACGGCGGCGCGCTCGCGCGCCGCGAGCCGGGTGTGCCGCCGCCACGCCGTCCCGAGTTCCGTATCCAGGCTGCGCCCGGCCAGCACGCGCCCCACCACCGCGGCGGCGAGTTTCTGGATCTCAACCACCGGCTGCTTCGAGCCGCGCCCCGCGCGCGAGCTTCGTTCCGGAGAGAAAGGCGCCGGCCGGCAACCGCTTGCCGCCGGCGCGTTGCAGCTCGGTCACGCGCAGGGCATCCACACCGCAGGCCACTACCACGCCTTGTGCATCCGCCGCGCACACCGCGCCGGGTGCGGCCGACATCCCGTGCTCGATGCGCGCGCGCCAGATCTTGAGGGCTGCGCCGGCGAACCGTGTTTGCGCGCCGGGCACTGGATCGAATGCGCGCACCTGGCGCTCGATTTCCGCGGCCGGCCGGCGCCAGTCGATTTCGGCTTCACCCCTGGCGATGCGCGCAGCGTAGGTAACGCCGTCGCCCGGCTGCGGGCGCGGCTTCGGCGCGGAGCCGAGCGCGCGCACGAGCAGGCTGGAACCGAGCGTGGCGAGCCTGTCGTGCAGCGTCCCGGTGGTGTCGGTGGCCGCGATCGGGATCGCCTCCTGCAGCAGGATCGGCCCGGTATCGAGCCCTTCGTCCATCTGCACGATGGTGACGCCGGTCGTCGCATCACCCGCGAGCAGTGCGCGCTGTATCGGCGCCGCCCCGCGCCAGCGCGGCAGCAGCGATGCGTGCACGTTGAGGCAGCCGCGCCGCGGCAACGCGATCAGCGGTGCCGGCACCAATAGGCCATAGGCAACGACTGCCATCGCCTCGGGTTGCGCCGCCGTGACCGCTGCCAATGTCGCCGTATCTTCTTTGAGCTTCGCGGGCTGCAGCAGCGCGAGGCCGCGGCTCTGCGCCAGTCGCTTGACCGCGGAAGGTAGCGGTTTCAAGCCGCGTCCCGCCGGCCGGTCGGGTTGCGTGAGTACCAGCACTACGTCGTGCCCGGCGGCAAGCAACGCCGCGAGCGAAACCGCCGCGAATTCAGGGGTGCCGGCGAAGACGATCCTCATCCGGTCACTCCGCAACGCGTGTCGTGTATGGCGCGTCAGGGATCAGAGCGCCAGGCGGCGCGCCTCGGGCTCCGCCGCCCGCCGCCCCCGTTTCTTGAGCTTGGCGAGTATCCGCTGCCGCTTGAGCCGCGACAGGCGCTCGACGAACACCCTGCCCTCGAGGTGATCCATCTCGTGCTGGATACACACCGCGAGCAGCCCTTCGGCTTCCAGCGTATAAGGCTTGCCCTGCGCATCGAGCGCGCGGACCGTGATGCGCTCGGCGCGCCGCACTTTTTCGTACACCCCGGGCACCGACAGGCAACCTTCCTCGCGGTCTGCCACGCCGCTCGCAGCGGTGAGTTCGGGGTTGATGAAGACCCCGAGCTGGTCGTGCGCCTCCGAAATGTCGAGGATGATGACACGCAGATGCGTATCCACCTGCGTGGCAGCCAAACCCACTCCAGGTGCGGCATACATGGTTTCAGCCATGTCTTTGATTAATTTACGAATTCTGTGATCCACCCGGTCCACTCTGGCGGCTACGGTGTATAGCCTCGGGTCGGGGTAGCGCAAAATGTGTAATAGTGCCATGAAAAGCTTGCTAATTTAATCAACTAGATGCAGAATTTAAACCATTACCTGACCTCTGGCGGGCTGCTTTATGGGCCGGGGTCTTGATCACACAGCGATGGGGGGGCGTGCATGCGAAAAGCAATTATATCCCTGATTTTACTGCTGACTCCGGCCCTGCCATCGCTGGCGGCCGATGCCGGCGCCTTGAAAGAGGACGCCCCGGACCGCTATATCGTGGTTCCGGGTGACACCTTGTGGAGCATCTCCGGGCGCTTTCTCAAGGACCCCTGGAAATGGCCCGAGCTGTTCAAGATGAACCAGGATCAGATCAAGAACCCGCACCGTATCTATCCCGGCAACGTGCTGGTGCTTGACCGCTCGGCGCAGGAAGCCCGGCTGCGCCTGCTCGAGGCCGAGGCCAATACCGTGAAACTCTCGCCCAGGGTGCGAGCCGAACCGCTCGCCGCAAAAGAAATCCCCGCCATCCAGCCGTCGGTCATCGAGCCGTTCCTGTCGAAACCGCTGGTGGTCGGTCAGAGCGAACTCGACGGCGCGGCCGCGATCACCGCTACCCAGGAGAGCCGCGTCGCGATCGGCGCCGGTAACACCGCTTACGCCCGGGGCCTGACCAAGGACAAGGGTGATGTGTGGCAGATATTCCGCCGCGGCGACGCCCTGGTCGACCCGGACACGCAGGAGACCCTCGGCTACGAAACGATCTATCTTGGCGATGCGCGGGTGCTCATGTTCGCCGAGCAAAGCACCATCGAGATCGTCAAGTCCGTGCAGGAAATTTACGTCGGCGACCGCCTGCTGCCCGCGTCAAAACTGCCGCCCACCTTTGCCTACGCGCCGCGCGCGCCGCAGAAATCCCTGCGCGGCCGCATCGTGTCGGCCTACGGCAGCTTGAACGAAGTCGGCCCGGCCAGCATCATCGCGCTGTCCAAGGGCAGCCGCGACGGCCTCGAAGTGGGGCACGTGCTGGCGATCTACCGCAACCAGGTCGCTTCGCGTTACAGCCACAGGACCTCGCCGCTCTACGGGCGCCAGGGGCCGACAGGAAGCGATGAAGCGCGGCCATACTATCAGGAAGCCACTTCGCGCGATGCGCCGCTCTATGCCAGCGGGAATTCGATCAGCCAGGCTGATATTGCCAAGCTGCCGGATGAGCGCTACGGGCTGGTCATGGTGTTCCGCACTTTCGATCGCGCCTCCTTCGGCCTCGTCATGCAGGCCTCGCGCCCGGTCACCGTCCACGACATCGTCACCAACCCCTGAACTGGCGCGCTCGGGCGCGTTCACGCGCCCGGGATTTCGCGCGCGCCGTGAGTGCTCCTTCCCGGCGCCATGCCGCTCGACGAGGATCTTGCAGCGTGGCTCAGACTGAGCCTCACGCCGGGTCTCGGCGGCGAGGGGTTGCGCCGGTTGCTCGCCGCGTTCGGTGAGCCGCGGCTGGTGCTGGCGGCAAGCCGGGCGGTGCTTGCCCGCCATGTGCCGGAGGCGGTGGCCGCCGCCATCAAGGAAGACGTCTCGGCGCGTTCCGCCGCCGCCGTCGGAGATTGGCTGGACGATCCCTCCAACCGCGTCATTACCCTCGCCGACGCGCATTACCCGCAGCAGTTACTGCAGATCGCCGACCCGCCGCCCCTGATCTACGTCAAAGGTGATCCCGGCCTGCTCTCCCGCCCGGCGCTTGCCATCGTCGGCAGCCGTAATGCAACCGTCCACGGCGCGGCCAACGCCGAAGCCTTCGCCCGGGCGCTGTCGGACGCGGGGCTGACCATCGTCAGCGGCTTGGCGCTCGGCATAGACGCGGCGGCGCATCGCGGTGGGCTCGCCGGCCGCTCGAGCAGCGTGGCGGTGCTCGGCACCGGGCCCGATGTCGTGTACCCGGCGCGCAACCGCACGCTGGCGCACGAACTGGCTGCGCGCGGCGCCATGATGTCCGAGTTTCCGCTTGGCGCGCGGGCGCACGGCGGCAACTTCCCGCGCCGCAACCGGCTGATCAGCGGCCTCGCCCGCGGTTGCCTGGTGGTGGAAGCCGCCGCGGATAGCGGCTCTCTCATCACGGCACGCCTCGCGGCCGAACAGGGACGGGAGGTGTTCGCCATCCCCGGCTCGATCCACTCGCCGCTCGCCAAAGGCTGTCACGCGCTCATCAAGCAGGGCGCGAAACTCGTGGAAAGCGCCCAGGACCTGCTCGAGGAATTGCGGCTGCCGTCCGCTCGCGTGGCGAATCCGGCGATCCACGAGAACGCCGCGGACCCGCGGGCGCAACGGCTGCTCGACGCACTGGGCCACGATACGTGCGATCCCGACATGCTGGCTGCGCGCAGCGGATTCGCGGCCGCGGAGGTTTCCGCCCTGCTCACTCAACTCGAGCTCGACGGGCTCGTCGCGGCCCTGCCGGGCGGGTTGTATCAGCGCATACTCCGCTAGCCGGAGTGCGGAGCTTTGGCGCCCCGTTATCGCCCCCCGGCCTTTCGCGCTTGCCTAGTCAATTTTTTGTACTTATCATCTTGCGCTCTTTTTGCCTAGTGACGGACACGACGCACGCATGGGAAAACAGCTGATCATCGCGGAGAAACCTTCGGTCGCCGCCGACATTTCGCGCGCGCTCGGCGGATTCACGCGGCACGGCGATTACTTCGAGAACAAGGACTATCTGCTCTCCTCGGCGGTCGGGCACCTGCTCGAGCTCGCGGTCCCGGAGGCACACGACGTCAAGCGCGGCAAATGGTCGTTCGCGCACCTGCCGGTGATCCCGCCGCACTTCGAGCTCTCGCCGATCGAGAGAAGCGAGACCCGTCTGAATCTGTTGCTGCGGCTGATCAAACGCAAGGATGTCACCGGGCTCATCAATGCCTGCGACGCCGGCCGCGAGGGCGAACTCATCTTCCGTTATATCGCGCAGTACGCACACGCAAGGAAGCCGATCCAGCGCTTGTGGCTGCAGTCGATGACCCCGTCCGCGATCCGCGAGGGCTTCGAAAGCCTGCGGCCGGACCGCGAGTTGCTTTCGCTCGCCGATGCTGCGAAATGCCGCTCCGAGGCCGACTGGCTGGTCGGCATCAACGGCACCCGCGCGATGACCGCTTTCAACTCGAAGGAAGGCGGTTTCTACCTCACCACGGTCGGACGCGTGCAGACGCCGACGCTCGCCATCCTAGTCGAGCGTGAGGAGAAGATTCGCGGTTTCAAGCCGCGCGATTACTGGGAGGTACACGCGCGCTTCGGCGCCAGGGCGGGCGAATACGCCGGCCGTTGGTACGAACCCAAGTTCAAGAAGGACGACGACGCCGAGCGCAAGGCCGAGCGCCTGTGGAGCGCGGCGGAAGCCGGGGCGGTCGCCGCCGCGTGCCACGGCCGGTCCGGGTCCGTCAGCGAAGAGACCAAGCCGGCGGCCCAGCTCTCACCCCTGCTGTTCGATCTCACCAGCCTGCAGCGCGAAGCCAACGGCCGCTTCGGTTTCTCGGCGAGAACCACCCTCTCCCTTGCCCAGGCGCTTTACGAAAGGCACAAGGTCCTGACTTATCCCCGGACCGACGCGCGTGCCCTGCCGGAGGACTACCTCGCCACCGTCAAGAAAACCATGGAAATGTTCTCCACGGAGAAGAATTACGCGCCGTTCGCGAAGAACGTGATCAAAAGCGGCTGGGTCAAGCCGAACAAGCGCATCTTCGACAACTCAAAGATCAGCGATCACTTTGCCATCATTCCCACCCTGCAATTGCCGAAGCACCTGAACGAGATCGAAAGCAAGCTCTACGACCTCGTGGTGCGGCGCTTCCTCGCCGTGTTCCACCCGGCGGCCGAGTACCTGCAAACGACGCGCATCACCCGCGTGGGCGAGCATCACTTCAGGACCGACGGCCGCGTCCTGCGGAACCCCGGCTGGCTCGCGATCTACGGCAAGTCCGCGCAGGAGAGCAGCGAGAACCTGCCGGCGGTGGCCAACGAGCAGGTGAGCGTGCTCGAAGCGAGCGCCGTCGCCAACCAGACCAAACCCCCCCCGCGCTATACGGAAGCAACGCTGCTCTCGGCGATGGAGGGCGCGGGCAAGCTGGTGGAAGACGACGAGCTGCGCGCCGCGATGGAGGCGAAGGGGCTCGGCACGCCCGCCACTCGCGCCGCCGTCATCGAGGGGCTGATTCAAGAGAAGTACGTGCATCGCGAAGGCAGGGAATTGAGGCCCACCTGGAAAGCGTTCAGGCTGCTCCTCGCGCTCCATCATTTCGGTGTCACCGAGATTACTTCTCCCGAGCTGACCGGAGACTGGGAGCACAAGCTCAAACTGATGGAGACGGGCAAGCTCAAGCGCGACGTGTTCATGGATCACATCGAGCAGGCGACCCGCGACCTCGTGGAGCGGATCAGGGGCGGCGGCATCCCCGACGAGGCCTACGCCACCGTGGAAGCCCCCTGCCCCAGGTGCGGCGGGGTGGTGCAGGAAAACTACCGCAAGTTCCAGTGCCAGGGCTGCGATTTCTCGCTTTGGGTCGTGCTTTCGGGCCGGGAATGGTCGCCTGAGGAGGTCGCGGAACTCATCACCAGGCGCTTCGTGGGACCGCTTACCGGTTTCCGCAGCCGTATCGGCAAACCGTTCTCTGCCGGCATCCGGTTGACCGATGACTTTCGCATCGAGTTCGACTTCGGCCAGGACCGGGGCGGGGAGAACGGAGCGCCACCGGACTTCAGTACGCAGGAAAACCTCGGCGCCTGCCCCAAGTGCGGCGCGCGCGTGTTCGAGCACGGCGTGGCCTACGTCTGCGAGAAAGCGGTCGGCCCCGGGCGCAGTTGCGACTTCCGCTCCGGCAAGATGATCCTGCAGCAGCCGGTGGAGCGCGCCCAGATGCAAAAATTGCTCGCCACCGGCCGCACCGAACTCCTGTCGCGGTTCATCTCCAAGAAAGGACGTCCCTTCAAGGCCTTTCTGGCGAAGACGCCGGACGGGAAGATCGGCTTCGAGTTCCAGGCGCGCGAACCGCGCAAGCTGCGGGCCGAACAGCCTCGCGCCCCATACGACCCGGCGCCTGACACGCGCCGCAGCAGCAGCGCCCGGCCCGCCGCCGGGAAACGCAGAAAGCGCGGCACTAAACCCGCGCCCGTCACCAAGCCGGCCGCGAAAGCGCGGCGCAAGGCCGCCTGACCGTCAGATGTCCAGGTTGCGGACGCCGAGCGCGTTCGCCTCGATGAAGTTGCGGCGCGGCTCGACCTGGTCGCCCATCAGCGTCGAGAATATCTCCTCCGCGCTGATGGCGTCCTCGACGCGGGTCTTGAGCAGACGCCGCGTCTTGGGGTCCATGGTGGTTTCCCACAACTGCTCGGGGTTCATCTCGCCCAATCCCTTGTAGCGCTGGACACTCACCCCGTGCTGCACTTCGCCGAGCAGCCAGTCAATCGCCTCGCGGAACTCCGCGATCGGCTGCCGCTTCTCCCCGCGCTTGACGCAAGCGCCTTCCGACAGAAAACCTTGCAGCACCTTCGCGGTGCGCTGGATCTGCGCGTAATCGCCGCTCTGCACGAAATCCACGTCGATGTAGCTGTGGTGCACGATGCCGTGCTGGGTGCGGCTCACCGCCAGCACATAGCGCTCGCTCTTGTCGTCAAACTTGGCCTCGACGCGCATATCCCGGTCCGCAAGCAAGGCGGCGAGCGCCTTGGCGCTTTTTTGCGCTGCTTTCTCGTCGGAGAGGTCGAGAGCCGTTGGCTGGCGCAGCAGCGCATGCAGCACATCCTCGTCGATCAGGCGGCCGACGCGCTGGATCACCGCCTCCGCCAGCAGGTATTCCTTCGCGACCTGTTCCAGGGCGTCCTTTTTCAGCGGCTGTGCCTTGGCCGAGGTATAGAGCTCGGCCTCGGAGAGGGCAAGCCGCAGCAGGTACTGCTTGAGCTCGTGCTCGTCCTTGAGATAGCGCTCGGTCTTGCCGTGCTTCACCTTGTAGAGCGGCGGCTGGGCGATATAGACGTGGCCGCGCTCGATCAATTCCGGCATTTGCCGGTAGAAAAAGGTCAGCAACAGGGTGCGGATGTGCGAGCCGTCCACGTCGGCGTCCGTCATGATGATGATGCGGTGGTAGCGCAGCTTGTCGGGGGCGTATTCCTCCTTGCCGATGCCGGTGCCGAGCACGCTGATGAGCGTAATGATTTCCTGCGAGGAGAGCAGCTTGTCGAGGCGGGCTTTCTCGACGTTCAGGATCTTGCCCTTCAACGGCAGGATCGCCTGGAACTTGCGGTCGCGTCCCTGCTTTGCCGAGCCTCCCGCGGAATCGCCCTCGACGACATAGAGCTCGCACTGGGCGGGGTCGCGTTCCTGGCAGTCGGCGAGCTTGCCGGACAGGCCGAAGGAATCGAGCACGCCCTTGCGGCGCGTGAGTTCCCGCGCCTTGCGCGCCGCTTCGCGCGCGCGCGCGGCATCCACGATCTTGGAGCAGATGATACGCGAGTCGTTGGGCTTCTCAAGCAGGAATTCGGTCAGTTTCTGCCCGACGATTTCCTCCACCACCGGGCGCACCTCCGAGGAAACCAGCTTGTCCTTGGTCTGGGAGGAGAACTTCGGCTCGGGCACTTTCACCGAGAGCACCGCGGTGAGCCCTTCCTTCATGTCGTCTCCGGTGGTCTCGACCTTGGCCTTCTCGGCGAGCTTGTTCGATTCGATGTACTGGTTGAGCGTGCGCGTCATCGCCGCCCGCAGGCCCGTAAGATGGGTGCCGCCGTCACGCTGGGGTATGTTGTTGGTGAAACACTGGACCGATTCCTGGTAGGCGTCATTCCACTGCATCGCCACCTCGACCGTGAGGCCGTCCTTCTCGCCGATCGCGTAGAAAATGTTCGGGTGCAGCACGTTCTTGCTGCGGTTGATGTATTCGACGAAACCCTTGACGCCGCCGGTGAACGAGAACTTCTCTTCCTTGCCCGTGCGCTGATCGATCAGGAAGATCTTGAGCCCGCCGTTGAGAAACGCGAGCTCGCGCAGGCGTTTCGCCAGGATCTCGTAGTGATACTCGACCTTGCCGAAGATCTCCCGGCTCGGCAGAAAGTGCACTTCGGTGCCGCGCTTCTCGCTCTTGCCGGTTGCCTTGAGCGGGGCGACGGCTTCCCCCATGCGGAACTCCATCTGATGCACCTTGCCGTCGCGGCGGATCATGAGCCGCAGCCACTCGGAAAGCGCATTGACCACAGAAACCCCCACCCCGTGCAGGCCGCCGGCCACTTTATAAGAGTTGTTGTCGAACTTGCCGCCGGCGTGGAGTTCGGTCATGACCACTTCGGCGCTCGAGCGCTCCTGCTCGTCGTCCGGGTGTTTCTCCGTCGGTATGCCGCGGCCGTTATCGACGACGCTGATCGAGTTGTCAGGGTGTATGGTGACCGTGATCTCGTTGCAGTAGCCGGCAAGCGCTTCGTCCACCGCGTTGTCCGTCACCTCGAACACCATGTGATGGAGCCCGGTGCCGTCGCTGGTGTCGCCGATATACATCCCGGGGCGTTTGCGCACCGCCTCCAGGCCCTTGAGGACCTTGATGCTGCTCGCATCGTAATCGTCCGCGGTCGGCTGCTGCGCTCTCTCGCTTGCCTGGGCCATCTACCGTTCCTTCAAATCCGCATCGGCATCACGACGTACCGGAATTCACGGTTACCCGGCAACGTGATCAGCATGCTGCTGTTTGCGTCGCCGAACGAGCATTCAACATTCTCGCTATGTACATTGTTCAGCACTTCCAGCAGGTAGGTAATGTTGAAGCCTATGTCCAGCGCCTCTCCCCCGTAATTGATCTCCAGTTCTTCCTGCGCTTCTTCCTGCTCGTTGTTGGTGCACGAGAGCCGCAGTCCGTTGCCCGTCATCATCCACCGCACGCCCCTGAACTTCTCATTGGACAGAATGGCGGCGCGTTGCAACGACTGCAACAGCTGCAGGCGACCGATGGTGAAGCGCTTCTGATAGTTCGTCGGGATGACCCGCGTATAGTCGGGGAATTTGCCGTCTATGATCTTGCTGGTCAGCACAACGGAACCAAAAGAAAACCGGACCTGGCTGGCATAGATCTCAATGGTTACCGGGTCATCCACCTCGCCCAGCTGCTTCCCCAGTTCCTGTACCGCTTTGCGCGGAAGGATGACTTCCCGCTTCTCCACCTGCTCTCCCTGCGGCCGGGCCGCGTAGCTCAGGCGGTGCCCGTCAGTCGCGACGACTTTCACCTGCCCGCCATCCAGCACCAGCAACAGGCCGTTCAGGTAATAACGGATGTCCTGCTGCGCCATTGAGTATTGCACGAGCAACAGCAGCTCTCTCAACGCCTTCTGCGGCATCGTCATCTTGCTCTGTGCCGCGCCCGGGTCCGCCAGACCCGGAAAATCAGTTGCCGGCAGCGTCTGCAGGTTGAAGCGGCTTTTCCCGGAGCGCACCTGCAACCGGTTGCTTTGCGCATCCAATAGAACCTCCGCGGATTCCGGCAGCGCCCGCAGTATGTCCTGCAGCTTGCGCGCGGATACCGTGAGGCTGGTATCTTCCCCGCTTCCCGCTCCCTGCTCCGCGTTCGTGGCGATCTGTATCTCCAGGTCGGTTGCCACAAAATGCAGCTTTCCCTGCCTGCGCTCGATCAGGACATTGGACAGTATCGGCAGCGTGTGGCGTTTCTCGACGATCCCCGTTACCGCTTGCAGCGGCTTGAGCAGCGCATCGCGTTCCAGTTGAACAAGCTTCATGATGTATATATAAATGTAATAAGACTAATAAGGGATGTTATTTCTGCGGATAACCTGGAATTCCCTGTTGCAACAACGGCGCGAGCAGAATCGGCGCTGTGTAAATAGCGCCGGAGACGCGTGGATGGTTTGTGGGCAGAAAAACCGGCGGCCGGGAGCGGGCGGGATATCCACAATCTGTCCATGAGTTATCAACCCCATCAACTCCGCAGGACCTTCAGCAGGGAATTGAAGTCGCGCGTCAGTTCGTTGCTGGTTGATTTGAGCAGGGATATTTTCCTGCATGCGTGCAGCACGGTCGTGTGATCACGGCCGCCAAACGCCTCGCCGATGTCCGGAAGGCTCAGCTGGGTCAGTTCCTTGGCAAGGGCCATCGCGACCTGGCGGGGGCGGGCAACATTACGGCTGCGTTTCTTCGAGTACATCTCCGAGACCCTGATCTTGTAATAGTCGGCGACGGTCTTCTGGATGTTTTCCACGGAAACCTGCCGGTGCTGGATGGCGAGGAGGTCGCGCAGCGCCTCGCGGCACAGCTCTACGGACAAATCGGTGCCGGTGAAGCGGGAATAGGCGAGAACGCGCTTCAGCCCGCCCTCCAGTTCCCTGACGTTGGACTGGATGTGCTTGGCGAGGAAAAAGGCAACCGCCTGGTCCAGCCGGACGCTTTCCGCCTCGGCCTTCTTGAGCAGGATGGCGACACGCATCTCCAGTTCCGGGGGTTCGACCGCAACCGTGAGACCCCAGCCAAAGCGGGAAATCAGGCGATTCTCCATCCCCGAGATTTCCTTGGGATAGGTGTCGCAGGTGATCACTATTTGCTTATGGGCCTCGACTAACGCATTGAATGCATAGAAAAATTCCTCCTGGGTCCGGCTCTTGCCGCCGAAGAACTGGATGTCGTCTATCAGCAGCAGATCCAGGGAGTGGTAGTAGCGCTTGAAGTCGTCAAAAGCCTTGTGCTGGTACGCGCGGACCACGTCCGACACGTATTGCTCGGCGTGGATGTAGCGGATCTTGGTCTCGGGCGCGCGCGCGCGAAGGCTGTTGCCGATGGCCTGGATCAGGTGTGTCTTGCCGAGTCCCACGCCGCCGTAGATGAAGAGCGGGTTATAGGCCGCGCCCGGCCTCTCGGCGACCTGGGTCGCCGCCGCGCGGGCGAGCTCGTTGGCCTTACCGGTGACGAAAGTCTCGAAAGTAAACGTCGGGTTGAGTCTCGATACCTCGCGACTGCTCGGTTTGGCGCCGGCGCTTTCCGCGGCCGCTAATGGCTGCGGCGCGGGAGGCGTCGGCCCCGCTTTTTCCGCAAGGACCAGCCGGATCTCGACCTCCCGCCTGAGGTGCGATCGCGCGAGCGTCCCGATGCGTTCCAGAAACCGGTCGCGTATCCATTGCTGGACGAAGCGATTGGGTGCGACCAGCGTGAGGGCGTCGCCATCGGCGCGGACCCGCAGCGGCCGGATCCAGGTCTTGAACTGCTGCGGCGGGAGTTCTTTCTCGAAATAGCCCAGACAGTAGCGCCAGAAACTGTTCATCGGCGTCGCGTTTGGAGTTCGAATTCGGACCCGGACGAAAGGGCGTTTTTCAAACCTGGATTTTATCCTTTTTGGGTGCGGTTATCCACCAGTTTGAAGTCGCCGCGCGGCGATCTCGCGCCGCGGTTGACATGGCGCACGCTAAAGGTTGTAATAGCGCGCTTTTCAGCCGCCGGGCAGGCACATGAAACGGACTTATCAACCATCGAAGACGCGCCGCAAGCGCACCCACGGCTTTCGCGTGCGCGCGCGCACCCGCGGCGGCCGCGCCGTGTTGCGCGCCCGCCGCGCCAAAGGGCGCGCGCGGCTAAGCGTCTGAACGCCGGGGCCGCCGGCGCGACCCTGCCGCGGGCGGCGCGGCTGCAGCGCCGTGAGCGGTTCACGCAAGCGCTGGCCGGGGGCGCAACCGGAGTACGCCGCTATTTCGCCCTGTATGCGAAGCCAAATGGCCTGTCTCAAGCGCGCATCGGCGTCATCGCCAGCAAAAAGGCCGTGCCGCGCGCGGTGGACCGCAACCGGGCCAAGCGGCTGGTGAGGGAGGTGTTCCGCATGACCCGCCAACGCCTGGTGGGCGTGGACGTGGTAGTGCAGATCCGCCGCTGCCCGCCGCGCGCCGCAAGCGCGACGGCCCGCGCGGAGCTCGCCAGGCTGCTCGCCGAGCTAGCCAGTACAGCATAGCCATGGAATCGCAACGCCTCATACTGTTTTTTGTTTTCTCTTTCTCGGTATTCCTGCTGCTCGATGCCTGGCAGCGGGACCAGCCGCCGGCGCAGCCCGCGCCCGCCGTCCGCGACAAGACCGAGAAAGCCGCGCAACCCGCCGCGCCAGCCCCGGTTCCGAGCGAAAAGCTGGCCGCGACCCCGGACAGCGTGCCGCAGCATCCGCAGCGCTTGCCCGAACCGGGCAGGACGATCCGCGTGGAGACCGACTTGCTGGTCGCGCACATCGGCACCCAGGGCGGAGACCTGCGCCGGCTCGAGCTCAAGAAGCACCGCGACACGCTGGATAGGAACAAGACATTTGTCCTGCTCGAGGCGACGCCGGAGCGCACCTACATCGCCCAGTCGGGATTGACGGGCGGCAAGCTCCCGAGCCACCGCACGGCCTTTACGGCCGAGCGCGAAAGCTATCAGCTCGCCGGCGGGGCCGGCCAGCTGGAAGTCCGTCTGCGCGCACCGGAAGCGGACGGCGTGCAGGTGACCAAGATCTACCGTTTTCACCGCGGCAGCTACCTGGCGGACGTCGCCTTCGAGATCCGGAACCAGGGCGCCGCCACGATGCAGCCTTATGCGTATTTCCAGCTGGTGCGCGACGGGAAGCCGCCCGCCGGCGACTCGGCGATGATGCCGACCTTCACCGGGATAGCCGTCTATACCGACAAGGACAAGTTCCAGAAAATCACATTTGAAGAGATAGACAAGGGCAAGGCCTCGTACCCGAAGAATGCGAACGATGGCTGGATCGCGGTCATACAGCACTATTTCTTCGGCGCCTGGCTGCCGAAAAACGGCACGCCGCGCGAGTTCTATACCCAGCGCCTCGACGGCGGCTTTTATTCGGTGGGCGTGATCGTTCCCGTCGGCGCCATCGCGCCGGGCGCGGCCGGCTCCGTCACGGTTCCGCTCTACGCCGGTCCGCAAGAGCAGGAGAAACTCGCGAGAATCGCGCCGGGCCTCGACCTCACCATCGACTACGGCTGGCTGACGATCATTGCGGTGCCGTTGTTCTGGCTGCTCGAGTGGTTGAACCGGTGGGTCGGCAACTGGGGTGTCGCGATCATCCTGCTCACCGTGATCATCAAGCTCCTGTTCTATCCGCTGTCGGCGGCGAGCTACCGCTCGATGGCGAAGATGAAGGTGGTCGCGCCCAAGATGCAGAAGATCAAGGACCAGTACGGGAACGATCGCCAGCGCATGCAGCAGGCGATGATGGAGCTCTACAAGACGGAGAGCATCAATCCCCTCGGCGGCTGCATGCCGATAGTTGTACAAATACCTGTTTTTATTGCACTTTATTGGGTTTTGCTGGCCAGCGTGGAGCTGCGGCACGCGCCGTTCATGTTGTGGATAGACGACCTGGCCGCGCCCGACCCCTGGTTCATCCTGCCGCTACTGATGGCGGCCACCATGTTCCTGCAAACCTGGCTCAACCCGGTGCCGCCGGACCCGGTGCAAGCGAAAATGATGAAGATCATGCCGATCGTGTTCAGCGTTTTCTTCTTCTTCTTCCCGGCCGGGCTGGTGCTCTACTGGCTCATCAACAATGTGCTGTCGATCGCGCAGCAGTGGCAGATCACCCACGCGCTCGAGAAGAGCGCGCCGCCACGCAAGAGCTGAGCGCCGCACCCAGGCAGTAATACCCGCGGTAAGCTGCACGGCGGGTACCCAGGATGAACCGGAACGACACCATTGCGGCCATCGCCACCGCGTCGGGACGCGCCGGTATCGGCATCGTGCGCATATCGGGCGCCGGACTGGCGCAACTGATCTCCGGCCTTCTCGGGCGACAACCATCGCCGCGCCGCGCATCGCTTGCGGATTTTCTGGATGCCCGGGGCAAGCTCATCGATCGCGGCGTCGCACTCTATTTCCCGGCGCCGTATTCCTATACCGGAGAGGACGTGCTGGAGCTGCACGGGCACGGCGGGCCGGTGGTGATGCAGCTGCTGCTGCGCCGCTGCCTCGAACTCGGCGCGCGGCTGGCCGAGCCGGGGGAATTCACCCGGCGCGCTTACCTCAACGACAAGCTGGATCTCGCGCAGGCGGAGAGCGTGGCCGACCTGATCGACGCATCGACGGCGGAGGCCGCGCGCAGCGCCGCGCGCTCGCTGCAAGGCGCATTCTCCGAGCGGATCACCGGCCTGACGCGCGCGCTGATCGAGTTGCGCGCCCTGGTGGAAGCCACGCTCGATTTTCCCGAGGAGGACATCGAGATTCTCAAGCGTGCAGATGCCGAAGGCCGACTGACGGCAGTGTGTGCCGAACTCGCCACAGTGCTGGAAGGATCGCGACAGGGCAGCCTGTTGCGCGAGGGCATGATGATCGTGCTTGCGGGGCGGCCCAACGTAGGCAAATCGAGCCTCCTCAACCGGCTGGCCGGAGAGGAGCTTGCCATCGTCACGGAAATCCCCGGCACCACCCGCGACGCGATACGCCAGAGCGTGGATATCGGCGGCATCCCGGCGCACTTTGTGGATACGGCGGGCCTGCGCGAGCCCTCCGACCCGGTGGAGCGGCTCGGCATCAACCGCACCTGGGCAGCGATCCAGCAGGCCGACCTCGTGTTGCTGGTCATGGATGCCGCGCAAGGGGAGACCCCGGAGGACCTCGCGCTCCTCTCTCGAATGCCCGGCAAGCTTACCTGTGTCAAGGTCATGAACAAGACAGACCTTGTCGGGTGCCCGCCGGTACGGAAGCGCACGGGCGGGACCGTCGTGGTCTGGCTCTCGGCCAAGACCGGAGGCGGCATCGATTTGCTACGGGAAGCGCTGCTCGATACCATCGGCTGGCATGGCGGGGAGGGCTTATACATGGCACGCGAGCGGCATTTGCATGCCCTGACCACGGCGCAGGCACACCTGGAACGCGCGGCACAGCAGACACGCCATCTCGAGCTGTTTGCCGAAGAACTACGCCTGGCACAGGAAGTTTTGGGGACGATCACGGGTGAATACACCCCCGATGACTTGCTGGGGGAAATCTTTTCCCGCTTCTGCATCGGCAAGTAACGCTATGGTTTCACGTGGAACCATGGTCATGCTGCGCCGCAGCATCAGGGCGCCTGGCATGAAGCACTGGTGTTTCACGTGGAACTACTTAGATCCGTAGTGGCTGATACTGCCGGGGTGGGATTTGCGTTATCATGCTGCCTGGCTATCGTGAGCAATAAAATGACCCAAGTCATTGATAAATATGATATAATTGTAGTCGGCGGGGGGCACGCCGGCACCGAGGCAGCATTGGCGGCGGCTCGAATGGGGTGCCGCGCGTTGCTGCTGACCCATAGCGTCGAGACGTTGGGCCAGATGTCGTGCAATCCCTCGATCGGTGGCATCGGCAAGGGCCACCTGGTCAAGGAGATCGACGCGCTCGGCGGCGCGATGGCCGCCGCCACGGACGAGGCGGGCATCCAGTTCCGCGTCCTCAATTCGCGCAAAGGTCCCGCGGTGCGCGCCACGCGCGCGCAAGCCGACCGCGTGCTCTACCGGAAAGCGATCCGCTGCCGCCTGGAACATCACCCCAATCTGCGCATCTTTCAGCAGGCGGTGGATGATTTGACGCTCGAGGGCGATCGCGTCACCGGCGTGGTGACGCAGATCGGCATCGCGTTCTCCGCGCGCGCGGTGGTGCTCACGACCGGTACTTTTCTCGCCGGACTGATCCACGTCGGGCTGCAGAATTACCAGGGCGGGCGCGCGGGAGATCCGCCGGCTGCGACGCTTGCGCGCAAGCTCCGCGAGCTCGCGCTTCCCGTCGGGCGATTGAAGACCGGCACGCCGCCGCGCATCGACGGGCATAGCATCGATTTTTCGGTGATGATGGAACAGCCCGGCGACGAGCCGACGCCGGTTTTCTCTTTTCTCGGCAGCCGCGAGCAGCACCCGCCGCAGTTGCCGTGCTGGATCACGCACACCAACGCGCGCACCCACGACATCATCCTCGCCGGACTCGACCGTTCGCCGCTTTACACCGGCGTGATCGAAGGCGTCGGCCCGCGCTACTGTCCGTCGATCGAGGACAAGGTGAAGCGCTTCGCCGACAAAAGCGCGCACCAGATATTTCTCGAGCCGGAAGGGCTCGCGGTCAGCGAGTACTACCCGAACGGCATCTCGACGAGCCTGCCGTACGACGTGCAGCAGGCGCTGGTGCGTTCGATCAAGGGACTCGAGCGCGCCCACATCACGCGCCCCGGCTACGCCATCGAGTACGACTACTTCGATCCGCGCGCGCTGAAGAGCTCGCTTGAAACCAAGGCGATCGCGGGCTTGTTCTTCGCCGGTCAGATCAACGGCACCACGGGCTACGAGGAAGCGGCGGCACAGGGCCTGCTCGCCGGCATCAACGCCGCGCAATTCGTGAACGAGCGCGCTGTCTGGTGCCCGCGGCGCAACGAAGCCTACCTCGGCGTGCTGGTGGATGACTTGATCACGCGCGGCGTGTCCGAGCCGTATCGCATGTTCACGAGCCGCGCCGAGTACCGTCTCTCGCTGCGCGAGGACAACGCGGACCTGCGCCTGACCGAAACCGGCCGGCAGCTCGGCGTGGTGGAGGATGCGCGCTGGGAAGCGTACTCGCGCAAGCGCGAGGCGATCGCGCGCGAGCAGGAGCGTCTGAGGAGCGCCTGGGTCAACCCGAAGCAGTTGACCCCCGAAATCGTTGAACAAACCCTTGGACAACCCCTGGAACGTGAGCACTCACTAACAGAACTGCTCCGGCGCCCCGACGTGAGCTACGCAGCGCTCATGAAACTGCCCGGTGCCGGTCCTGGCGTTGCCGACCCGCAGGTCGCCGAGCAGGTGGAAATCCAGGCCAAGTACCAGGGCTACATCGAGCGCCAGCAGGAGGAGATCGCGCGCCGGGAGCACTACGAAAATTTGCCGCTGCCGGCCGACCTGGACTACGCCGCAGTGCGCGGACTGTCGGTGGAAGCGCGGCAGAAACTCAACCGCTACCGCCCCGAAACGCTCGGCCAGGCGGCGCGCATCTCGGGCGTCACGCCGGCGGCGGTTTCCGTGCTGCTGGTGCATCTGAAGCGCAGGTCAGCGAGCACTCGCACCGGCCGGCGGAGCGGTCCGGGCGTAACGGGGCGCGCCGCAACCAAGACGGCATGACATGAGCCTTGCGGCGAAGCTTGCGCAAGGCATCGCACAACTCGAACTTACGCTGCCGCCGCAGGCTGAACCGCGGCTGCTCGACTACCTGTCGCTGCTCGGCAAATGGAACAAGGTCTACAACCTGACCGCGGTGCGCGGGGCGCCACGGATGGTGAGCCACCATCTGCTCGACTGCCTGGCGGTGGTGCGGCACGTCCGGGCCGCCACCATCCTCGATGTCGGCAGCGGCGCGGGTCTGCCCGGCATCCCGCTCGCGCTCGCCTTGCCGCGCGCGCAAGTGACGCTGCTCGATTCCAGCCACAAGAAGGCGGCCTTTCTGCGGCAGGCGGCGATCGAGCTCGAGCTCGACAACGTCGAGGTGGCGTGCGAGCGGGTCGAGGCGTGGCGGCCGGCGCGACGCTACGAGCTCGTCATCTCGCGCGCGTTTTCCGACCTGTCGGAATTCGCCGCGCTCGCCGGACGCCTCGTTGCGGGCGGCGGCGTACTCGCGGCGATGAAGGGCGTTTATCCGTACGAGGAGCTGGAGCGATTGCCGGCGGGCTACCGGTTGCAACGGGTGGTGCTGCTCGAAGTGCCGGGGGTGCGCGGATCGCGCCACCTGGTGCTGGTCGAGCCGGCACGGGCCGATGACTAAGATCCTCGCCATCACCAACCAGAAGGGCGGCGTGGGCAAGACCACGACCGGCGTCAACCTCGCGGCGAGCCTCTCCGCCGCGCGCCAGCGCGTGCTGCTGGTGGACCTCGACCCCCAGGGCAACGCGACCACGGGCAGCGGCGTGGACAAGCGCGGCCGTGCCATCACGATCTACCACGTCCTGCTCGGCGCCCGCGCCATCCGCGAGGCGCGGACGCGCTCGGAGAGCGGCGAGTACGATCTCATTCCGGCGAACCGCGAGCTCGCCGGAGCGGAGATCGAGATGGTCGGGCTCGAGCGGCGCGAGGCCCGGCTGAAAGAGGCGCTCGCCGGGGTCGCCGGCGACTACGACTACATCCTGATCGATTGCCCGCCGGCGCTTAACCTGCTGACGGTGAACGGGCTCACCGCCGCGCACGCGGTGATGATCCCGATGCAGTGCGAGTATTACGCGCTCGAGGGTCTCTCCGACCTGGTGCAGACCGTCAAGAAGGTGCGCGCGCACTTGAACCCCGAATTGCAGATCGAGGGACTGCTGCGCACCATGTTCGATTCCCGCAACACGCTCGCGCAACAGGTCTCGGCGCAACTCATCGAGCATTTCGGCGACAAGGTCTACCGCACCGTGATCCCGCGCAACGTGCGGCTCGCGGAGGCGCCGAGCCACGGCGTGCCGGCGCTCAAATTCGACAAGGCCTCGAAAGGCGCGCAGGCGTATCTCGCGCTGGCGGGCGAGATGCTGAACCGGCGGCAGAGCGCAACGCAAGATCTTCAGGGGAGGAGCGGCCATGGCCAAGGCTAAGGGACTGGGACGGGGGCTCGACGCGCTGCTGGGCGGCGACGAGACGGCGCCGGCCGGAGGCGAGGCGCTCGCGATGCTCGCGATCGACGCCCTGGAGCCGGGACGCTACCAGCCGCGCCTGCGCCTCGACCCGGAGGCGCTGCGCGAGCTCGCTGATTCCATCAAGGCGCAGGGCGTGATGCAGCCGATCCTCGCGCGGCCGCGCGGCGATGGCCGCTACGAGATCATCGCCGGCGAGCGGCGCTGGCGTGCTGCCCGCATGGCCGGGCTCGCGACGGTGCCGGCGCTGGTGCGCGAAGTGCCCGACCGGCACGTGCTGGCCATGGCCCTGATCGAGAACATCCAGCGCGAGGATTTGAATCCGCTGGAAGAGGCGGCCGGCTTGAAGCGGCTCATCGAGGAATTCGGCATGACGCACGCGGACGCCGCCGCGGCGCTGGGGCGCTCGCGCGCGGGAATTACCAACGCGCTGCGCCTACTCGAACTCGCACCGCCGGTGCAGGAGCTGCTGCGCGAGGGCAAGCTCGACATGGGCCACGCGCGGGCGCTGCTCGCCCTGCCGCTGCTCGCGCAGGTCGGGCTCGCGCGCGAGGCGGTGGCAAAGCGCCTGTCGGTGCGGGAGGTCGAAGCGCGCGTGAGCGCGGCGCTGAAAGGCGCCGCGGCGCGCGCGCGGCCGCGCGCCGACCGCGATGTGGCGCGCCTCGAGGAGGAAATGAGCGCCCGGCTCGGCACGACGGTGAGCATACGGCCGGGAGCCAAACCGGGCAGCGGCAGGCTGATGATCCATTATTCGACCCTGGACCAGCTCGATGCGCTGCTGCGCAAGCTTAAATAGCCTTTTGCAACCGCGGAATTGCTGCGCCGCGGCAAATTGACCCTGGCTGCGCCCGAAGGCTATACTTGCCCAGGCTTTGTCCGGGCGGAAAAAAATCAACGCCATGCTTCGCGACCTGGGCAAGCCGATACGCACCGTTCTCCGGTGGCAATTGATGGCCGCCGCCGCATTGACGCTCGTTGCCGGAGCCTACGCCGGCGCTCATGGGGCCCTGTCCGCGGCCCTCGGCGCCACGATCAGCATCTGCTCCGGGCTGGCGTCTGCGGCCGTGGCCATGCTGCCCAAGCCGGGGTCCGCAGGGGGGGTAGTGATCGCCGCGCTGGGAGCGGAAGCCGTCAAAATCGGCCTCATCGTCGTCCTCCTCTGGCTCGTGCTCGCGACGTACCGGGACGTCGTGGTGACCGCGTTCCTGGGAACGTTCGTGGTCACGGTGCTGGTTTTCGCAATGGCTTTTTTCGTTCGCGACGCTTGAGAATAACGACACGCTGCAAACCATGGCCGCCGGCAAAGAACTCAATCCGTCCGACTACATCCAGCACCACCTCACGTTTTTCCGTGCGCCGGTGGGCGAGGGCGATTTCTGGACGCTCCACGTCGATACCGTGGTCACCTCCGTGCTGCTCGGTTTCATCGGGCTCGGTTTCATCTGGTGGGTGGTGCGTGGCGCGACCTCGGGCGTGCCCGACAAGCGGCAGGCGTTCGTCGAGTTGCTGATCGAGTTCGTCGACGAGCAGGTGAAGGGCATATTTCATCACGGCGACCGCAACCGGTTCATCGCTCCCGCCGCGCTCACCGTGTTCGTGTGGGTGACGCTGATGAATGCCATGGATTTCCTGCCGGTGGATTGGGTCGCCGGCGCGCTCGGCCTCGTCGGCCTGCACGAATGGCGCCCGGTGCCTACCGCCGACGTGAACGCCACCTTCGCGCTGTCGGTCTCGGTGCTGCTGCTGTCGCTCTACTTCGCGATCGCCGCGAAGGGATTCGGCGGCTGGGTGCACGAGATGTTCTGCGCGCCGTTCGGCGCGAACCCGCTGCTGTGGCCCGCGAACCTGCTGTTCAACCTGGTCGAGTACGTCTCGAAGACGCTGTCGCATGCTATGCGGTTGTTCGGCAACATTTACGCCGGTGAAATCCTCTTCTTCCTGCTCTGGCTGTGGGCAGCGACCGGCGTAGCCGGATCGTTCTTCGGTTTTTGGTTCGGCTTGGGCTGGGCGATCTTCCACATCCTGATCGTGCTGCTGCAGGCCTATATCTTCATGATGTTGACCATCGTTTACATCTCGATGGCGCACGAGCACCACTGATTTCCCAAAATAACCGTCTTTTTCGCTCAGGAAAGGAAAAACCATGGAAAAACTTCAACTGCTGGCGATGGTCCAGGCCTACACCAGTATCGGTATCGGTCTCATGGTCGGCCTTGGCGCTGCCGGGGCGTGCATCGGCATCGGCATCATGTCGAGCAAGTTCCTGGAAGCGGCGGCGCGCCAGCCCGAGCTCACCAACTCGCTCCAGGGCAGGGTATTCCTGCTGCTCGGCCTGATCGACGCGTCCTTCATCATCGGTCTCGGCATCGCGATGTTCTTCGCGTTTGCCAGCCCGCTGGCGACGCCGTTTCGCTAGAGCGCGGCGCGCGCAGCATCTCCAAGGAGAACCGTATGAGCTTCAATCTGACGCTGCTGACACAGATGCTCGCCTTTGCGGCGTTCATCCTGTTCACCGTGAAGGTGGTCTGGCCGTACCTGCTGCGCGCGATCGAGCAGCGGCAGAAGACCATCGCCGACGGGCTCGCCGCGGCGGAACGCGGCAGGCAGGACCTGGAGAGCGCCGGGAAGCGCTCGGCGGAGATGATGGTGGAGGCGAAGCAGCAGGTGCAGGACACACTCTCCCAGGCCGACAAGCGCGGGGCGCAGATCGTGGACGAGGCAAAAGGCGTTGCCAAGACCGAGGGCGACCGGCTGGTGGCGGCCGCCAAGGCCGAGATCGAGCAGGAGGTCGCCCGCGCCAAGGAGGCGCTGCGCGAGCAGGTGGCGGCGCTGGCGATCGCGGGCGCCGAGAAAATCCTGCGGCGCGAAGTGGACGCCAGGGCGCACGCCGATCTCCTTGCGCAGCTGAAGCAGGAGCTGCGCTAGCCCATGGCCGAGACCGTCACCATCGCGCGGCCGTACGCCGAAGCCGCGTTCGGCACCGCCGACGCGGACGGCACGCTCGCCAAGTGGGCGCAGGCGCTCGAGACGATGGCGCACATGGCGGCGCACCCGGAGATGCATGCGGCGATCGGCAACCCCCGGCTCACCGACGAGCAGCTTTATGGCCTCTTCGCCTCGTTGTGCGGCGACGTGCTGAGCGCCGAGATGCAGAATTTCGTGCGCGTACTGATCGAAAACGGCCGGCTCACGCTCGCGCCCGAAATACGCGACATTTTCCTGGAGCTCAAGAACGAGCGCGAGGGCGTGGTGGAAGCCGTGGTGGCGAGCGCCTTCCAGCTGGATGCCGCGCAGACCGCGGCGCTGGTGGCGGACCTCGAGCGCCGCTTCAAGCGCAAGGTGAAGCCGCGGGTGACGGTGGACAAGGAACTGATCGGCGGCGTGCGGGTGCAGGTCGGTGACGAAGTGATAGACGGCTCGGTACGCGGCCAGCTCGCAGCGATGGCTTCCGCGTTGAGAAACTAGCGACCCAAGGAAACAAACCATGCAACAACTCAAACCCTCGGAGATCAGCGAGCTGATCAAGAGCCGCATCCAGAGCCTCGCGCTCGCCGCGGACATTCGCACCCAGGGGACCGTGGTGTCGGTGACCGACGGCATTTGCCGCATCCACGGCCTCTCCGACGTGATGCAAGGCGAGATGCTGGAATTCCCCAAGAACACCTTCGGCCTGGCGCTCAACCTCGAGCGCGACTCGGTCGGCTCGGTAATCCTGGGCGAATACGAGCACATCACCGAGGGCGACACGGTCAAGTGCACCGGCAAGATCCTTTCGGTGCCGATCGGCCCGGAGCTGCTCGGCCGGGTGGTGAATTCCCTGGGGGCGCCGATCGACGGCAAGGGCCCGATCAACGCCAGGATGACCGACGTCATCGAGAAGGTCGCGCCGGGCGTGATCGCGCGCCAGTCGGTGTCGCAGCCGGTGCAGACCGGCCTGAAGGCGATCGACGCGATGGTGCCGGTGGGACGCGGGCAGCGCGAGCTGATCATCGGCGACCGCCAGACGGGGAAAACCGCGGTGGCGGTGGACACCATCATCAACCAGAAGGGCAAGGACCTCTTCTGCGTCTACGTCGCGGTCGGGCAGAAGGC
>JACOVL010000054.1 GCA_016177355.1 Betaproteobacteria bacterium
AACCGAGCGCGCTCACGCCCAGCTTGAGCACCGCGATCGCGGCGGCCACCTCGCCCGGCGCGCCGCGCACGCCGAGCTCGATGTAGCGCTCCGGCTGCACCCGGGGCAGGCTGAACACTTTCACGCCCGAGTGCCGCTGCTGGCACTCGTTCATGAGGTCGATCAGCTGGCTCTCGCCCGCCTCGCGCACGATGATCGAGGATTCCGCGACGCTTCCCGGAGCGAACAAGTGCGCGTAATGGGTATCGAGCACCCAGGCCATCATCGGCCATGCCATCTCGGGGAAGCCCGGCAGGAAGTAATGCCGGCGGACGCTGAAGCCGGGGATGCGGTTGTAGGGATTGGGGATGATGCCGGACCCCGCCGGATACTCCCCCATCATCAGCCGTTGCGGCGTGACCCCGTTGGGATCGGCCGCGAAGCGCGCCCGGATCTCGGCCTCGGCCTGCGGGTGGAGCTGCAGCTTGACGCCCAGCGCGCGCGCCGCGCAGGCGCGGGTGTGATCGTCGGGCGTGGCGCCGATACCGCCGAAGCTCAGCACCACGTCCCCGCCGGCGAAGGTGCGCTTGAGGGTATCGGTGATGAGGGCGGGGTCGTCGCCGAGATAGTGGCACCAGGCGAGCTGCAATCCGCGCGCGTCGAGGGTCTCTATGGTCCTGGCGAGGTGCCCGTCCTTGCGCTTGCCCGACAGGATCTCGTCGCCGATGATGATCGCGCCGAAGTTCATTCCTGAGCTGAAAGCCGTCAGCTGTCGGCCATCAGCGGTGTATATAGCTTTCCAGCTGCTGGATGGTCTGCTCCTGCTCGGCGATCACTTCCTTCACCAGATCGCCGATCGAGAGCAGGCCGACCAGCCGCTCGCCTTCGGTCACCGGCAGGTGGCGGATGCGCTTGTTGGTCATGATCGCCATGCATTCCTCGACCGTCTGGCCGGGCTGCACCGTGACCACTTTCCCGGTCATGATCTCGCGCACCGGGATGTCGTGCGACGACTTGCCGAGCAGGATCACCTTGCGCGCGTAGTCGCGCTCGGAAATGATCCCGGCGAGCTTGCCGTTCTCGAGCACTACCAGGGCGCCCACTTCCTTCTCCGCCATCAGCTTGAGCGCGTCGAACACCCGCGCATCCGGCCCGATCGAGTGGATATCCTTGCCCTTGCCTTGCAGCAGCTGCCTCACGGTCTTCATCGCGACCTCCTTCCGGCCGGCTCCGCGGCGGCGGATCGACGGGTCCCAGTGTAGCCAATTCCGGAACGGTATAAAAGCCGGGGGAGCGGAAACGTCGCCTGGGCCGGTCAACGATATTTGAACCGCCATGGCGGCTCATTTTTTTCCGGCTTCGGGGTTGAGCAGGTTGGGCGGCGTGCCGCCAGTGAGCGCCGCGACCAGGTTGTTCGCGGCGGTCATCGCCATCGCGCGGCGCGTCGCCTCGGTGGAGCTGCCGACGTGCGGGACCAGCACCACGTTGTCGAGCTCGAGGAAGCCGGGATTGAGCCTGGGCTCGTTCTCGAACACGTCGAGCCCGGCGGCGCGGATCGCGCCGCTCTTCAGCGCCGCGACGAGCGCCGCGTCGTCCACCACGCCGCCGCGCGTGGAATTGACGAGGACCGCGGTGGGCTTCATGAGCTTCAATTCCCGCGCCCCGATCAAGTGGTGGGTCTCCGGCGAATAGGGCACTTGCAGCACCACAAAGTCGGACTGCCTCAGCAGCTCGTCCTTCGTTACGTAGGCGGCGTTGAGTCGTCGTTCGATATCGGAGCCGACTCGACTCCGATTGTGGTAGAGCACCTTCATCTCGAAGCCGGCGGCGCGCCTCGCGATCGCCTGCCCGATGCGCCCCATGCCGAATATGCCGAGCGTCGCGTGGTGCACGTCCATGCCCAGCCACTGCTTGAGCCGCCAGCCGGTCCATTCGCCCCCGCGCACGCGGCGTTCGAGCTCGGTCAGCCTCCGCGCTGCGCCAAGGATCAGCGTCCACGCGAGGTCCGCGGTGGAGTCGTCCAGCACGCCCGGCGTGTTGGTCGCCATCACGCCGCGCGCGGTGCAGGCGGGAAGGTCAATGTTGTTGTAGCCGACCGCGATGTTCGCCACCACCTTGAGCCGCGGGCAGCGCTCGATCAACTTCGCGTCCACGCGGTCGGTCAGGCTGCATACGACGCCGTCCTTGTCCGCGAGCCTGCGCGCCAGCGTTTCCGGATCGAATGCGACGTCCTGCTGATTGGACTCGACCTCGCAGTGCCGCCCGAGGAATTCGAGCGTCTCGTCGAACACTTCGCGCGTGACGAGGATCTTCGGCTTCATCGCAAGTTCAACCCCTAAACCCATCAGCCACAGAGATCACAGAGAACACGGAGAGGGACTCAAGAAATTGCCCCCAAGAAAATCCTTGTTGAATTTTGCTTGTCTCTGTGACCTGTGTGTCCTCTGTGACTCGTTTTTGATTTTGCTCGGCATTCATCGGCGTCCATCGGCGGCTAATTTCTTCCGGGAACCGGCCTTCCCGGAAAACCAGTGATCGTAGGCGATACGCGGATCGACGATCGTGTCGAGTGCCCAGCCGACGGTGCGCCGCGCCCACGCCTGTTGCGACTTGAAAACCCGCTCGAAAAAAGGGTTGTCCAGGGAACCACGCGCCACCAGGGCGTTCCATGCTTTCAACTGGCCGCGCAGCACCTCCGGCGGCGTCTTCAGAAATCGGGTCCCCGGCTTATTACGCAATTCTGAGTAATCTGTGGAGTAGCGATGAGCGGCCTTCCACGACAGGTCCGCGCTGGCGGCCTGCGCGGCGTGTCGCACGATCGCCCTGAGATCGGCCGGAAGCGAGTCTAACCGCTTCTTGTTGAACAGGACCTCGAATACCTGGGCCGGCTGATGGTGGCTGCGCAGCATGCAGACGGGGAACACCTCCGGCAGCCCCAGCTGCCGGTCCGACGCGGCATTGTTGAACGCCACGGCATCGAGCCGGCCGCCGCGCGCGGCCGGGACGATCTCGTCGTCGGGCAGATCCTGAACCACCGCCCCCATCCGCCGGAACAGCTGAGCCGGCATCCCGCGCGCGTGCACGCGCAGGCCCTTCAACTGGGCCGCGGTAACCAGCGGCTTCCTGAACCACCCGAGCGGCTGCGTCGGCATCGGCCCGTAGAGAAATCCCGTCACGTTCAAGTGCAACACGCGGGCATAGAGTTCGTCGTACAGCGCCTTTCCGCCGCCGTATTCCATCCACGACAGGATGAGGTTGGCGTCCATGCCCAGGGCGGGCCCGGAGCCGAACAACGAGAATGCCGAGTCCTTGCCGCCCCAGTAGCCGGGGACCGCGTGGCAGCCGTCGAGCACGCCCTTTTCCACCGCGTCGAGCAGCTCGCGCGGCTTGACGACGGCGCCCGCCGCAAGCACCTCGATGCGGATGCGCCCGCCGCTCATGTCGTTCACCTTCCGGGCGTAATCGAGCGCGTACTCGTGGAAGATGTCCTTGGGCGACCACGCGCCCTGGAACCGGAAATTGACTGGTGTTTGCGCCGCCGCGGCCATCGGGAAGCCGGCAACCACCGCGCCGCCGGCAGCAGCCGTCGCGCCGGCCAGGAAGCGACGGCGCGAGGCAGAGGGCTTCGCAGCCGGTCGCGCGCTGCTGAATCCGGCGCGTTCAGTCATCCTTCTCGTGGAAGGTATCCCAGAGATCCCGCGCCATCATCGCGAGGCCGATCAGGATCACGATTCCGAGCGCGATGTCCTTCATCTTCAGCACATACGGCATGAGGAAACCGAGCAGGAGAATCGCCGCGACGAGCCCCGCCAGAACCTTGAATATCATGTCGTCTGCCTCCGCGTTCCCAATTCAGTCCGCCTCGACCGTGGCGGCAAGCCAGCGCGCGGTGCGCAGCAGGCGCGCGTCGTCGTGCCGCGGACCCACGAGCTGGACGCCGAGCGGCAATCCGTTCGACCCTTTCATCAACGGCAGGCTGACGGCGGGCATGCCGCAAAGCGTCCACAAAGTGCAGAAAGCGGGATCGCCGGTCGAAGCCAGCCCCTTCGGGGCCGTGCCGGGCGCCGCCGGCGTGAGAATCGCGTCATAGCGCTCGAACAGTTCCGCGAAGCCCTCGTTCAGCAGCGGGATGCGCGCGAGCGCCGCCTGGTACTCGAACGCCGTATGCTTGCGGCCGCGTTCGAGCTGCCCGCGGAGCCGCTCGCTCAGCTGGTCGCGGCCCTTTTCGTACTCGGCAGAGAGGTTCGCCGCCATCTCGGATTCCATGATCGTGCGATGCCAATCGAGCGCCTCGCGCACGGTTGCGGGAAGCGTGAATTCCTCGGCCCGGCTGCCCAGATGCTCGACCAATTCAGAGAATGCCTCGCGCGTCTCCGGCTCGGCCTGATCCCAGAGCGGTGTCTTCACGAACGCGATGTGCGGCGGCAGCGGCGGCTCCTCCGCCGCGACCTGCCCGAACGGGATGCGCGCGCGCAGGCGCGTGTCCGGGTCGTTCTCGTCGAACCCGACGATCTCCTCGCACGCCAGCGCCAGGTCCGCGATGGAGCGCGCGAACACGCCGACGTGATCGAGCGTGCGCGAGAGCTTGAGAACGCCGTGGCGCGAAACGAGTCCATGGGTCGGCTTGAAACCATAGACGCCGCAGTAGGCGGCGGGGCGGATCACCGAGCCGTTCGTCTGGGAGCCCAGCGCGAGCGGAACCATCCCCGCGGCGACGGCTGCAGCCGATCCGCTCGAGGAGCCGCCGGGCGTATGCTCCGCGTTGTGGGGATTGCGCGTCTTCCCCGGCGCGTAGGTCGCGAGCTCGGTCGTGACCGTCTTGCCCATGATGAGGGCGCCTGCCGCGCGCAGCATCGCGACCGGGGTGGCGTCGCGGTCGGGCGTGCGGCCCGCGTGCAGAACCGTGCCGTCCTCGGTCGGCATGTCGGCCGTATCGAAGATGTCCTTGATCCCGACCGGCACGCCGTGCAGCGCTCCGAGCGGCGCGCCTTCCTTGCGCCGCTCGTCGAGCGCGCGCGCCTGCGCGAGCACGTGCTCCGGGTCGAGGAAGGCCCAGGCCTGCACCTCGCCGTCCGCCTCGCGCGCGCGCGCAAGGCATGCTTGCGCAAGCTCCTCGGCGCTCACCGCGCCGTCCCGGATCGCGCGCGCCGCGTCCACCGCCGACAGCCAGTTCAGTTGCGAGGACCGCATGCGCTCAGTTTCCGTAGATCGCGCGCGGCAGCCAGAGCGAGATCCCCGGCCACACGTACACGGTCAGCATCGCGACGAGCACGATGCACAGGAACGGGATGCAGCCCCAGAAGATCTGCGTGATCAGCACGTGCTTCGGGGCGATGCCTTTCAGGTAGTAGGCCGCCATCGCCATCGGCGGCGACAGGAACGCGGTCTGGAGGTTGAGCGCCACCAGGATGCCGAAGAGCAGCGGATCGATCTGGAAATGCGGCAGCAGGGGCAGGAAGATCGGCACGAAGATGATGATGATCTCGGTCCACTCGAGCGGCCAGCCGAGGAGAAAGATGATGACCTGCGAGATGAGGAGGAAGGTGACGGGGTTGAGATCGAGCCCCAGCACGAACTCCTTGATGATGCCCTCGCCGCCGAGGTAGCTGAAAACCCCCGCGAAGGTCGCCGAGCCGACGAAGAGAAAGCAGACCATCGCGGAAGTACGCGCCGTGAGGAACACGGATTCCTTGAGGCGCCCCCAGGTCAGGGCGCGGTAGGCGGCCGCGATCGCCATCGAGCCGAGGGCGCCGACCGCGGCCGCCTC
>JACOVL010000055.1 GCA_016177355.1 Betaproteobacteria bacterium
GCCCACCCCTGTTGCGAGACCATCCTCACCCGCCCCATCCACGCCCGCCGGGAAGCCGGAGGCGGCGCGGCTGATCATCGTCGCGGTGGACGCCGGGCACGGCGGCGAGGACCCGGGCGCGAAGGGCCGCGGCGGCACCTACGAGAAGAACGTGACGCTCGCGATCGCGCGCAAGCTGAAGGCGCGCATCGACGAGGAGCCCAACATGCGCGCGGTGCTGATCCGGGACGGGGATTACTACCTGCCGCTGCAGATGCGGATCGCGAAGGCGCGGCGCGTGAAGGCCGACCTGTTCGTCTCGGTGCACGCCGACGCCTTCATCCGGCCGCACGCGCGCGGCTCCTCGGTGTTCGCGCTGTCGGAGTCCGGCGCGACCTCGGCGGCGGCGCGCTGGCTGGCGAAGCGCGAGAACGAGGCCGACCTGATCGGCGGCGTCAACCTCGACGTGAAGGACCCGTACCTGAAGCAGACGCTGCTGGATCTCTCGCAGACCGCGACCATCAACGACAGCCTGAAGCTCGCGCGCTCGGTGCTCGACGCGATCGGCGGCATCAACGATCTCCACAAGCCGCACCCCGAGCAGGCGGGCTTCGCGGTGCTGAAATCCCCCGACATCCCCTCGATCCTGGTGGAGACCGCGTTCATCAGCAACCCCGACGAGGAAAAGCGGCTGAAGAACAACGCCTACCAGGACCGGATGGCGGAGGCGATCTTCGCCGGCATCAAGCGCTACTTCGCGAAAAAGCCGCCGCTCGCGCGTGATAAAATGGTCCTGAATCCATAGCAGAAAAACCGGCCGCGGGCAGTAGCGGGAGGAATGAAAGTCCTGAACGCACGACACACCGCCGGCGCGGCGCCCGCGCTTGTTGCCATCGGGCTCGCCGCGGGCTGCGCCTCGGTCGCCGACCGCGCGCCCGAGACCATCGTGCTGCCCTACGTCAGCAGCTTCTCCGAGAACCGGCCCGGCGGCGCGCCGCCGCCGGGCTGGGAGAACTGGACGCTGTCGCGGTTCAAGAAGCCGACGCAGTACCAGCTGGTGGACGACGCGGGCAAGACCGTGGTGCGCGCGAGCGCCGACGCCTCCGCCTCGGGGCTGGTGCACCGGTTGACGCTCGACCCGAAGTCCTACCCCCTGCTCTCCTGGCGCTGGAAGGTGGACGCGCTGATCGCCGGGGCCGACAACACGCAAAAAAGCACCGATGACTCGCCGGTGCGCGTGGTGGTCTCGTTCGACGGCGACAAGGACAAACTGCCGTTCGACGATCGCATCTTTTTCGACAACATCCGCATGCTGACCGGCCAGGAGCTGCCGTACGCGACGCTGGTGTACATCTGGGAGAACCGCGCGGCGAAGGGCGCCGTGATCCCGAACCGCCATTCCCCGCGCATCAAGATGATCGTCGCCGAGAGCGGCCGCGGGAAAGTCGGCCGCTGGCAGGAGGTGACGCGCAACGTCTACGAGGACTACCAGCGCGCGTTCGGGGAGGAGCCCGGGGCCATCACCGCGGTCGCGATCATGACCGACACCGACAACACCGGCGACAACGTCCACGCCTGGTACGGCGACATCCTGTTCCGCCGCGTCGCGCCGCCGCGCGCTCAGCCCGCGAGCGACTGACCACCCCTCCGCTTCGCTCCTCCCCTCCTTGTCGAAGGAGGGGATCGAGGGGTGGTCGCACTCCCCTCCTTGTCAAGGAGGGGAAGGGCGTTAGCCCGGGGTGGTTAGAGCGCTTTCACGATGTCCTCGACGACCTTTTTCGCGTCGCCGAAGACCATCATCGTTTTATCCATGTAGAACAACGGGTTATCGAGTCCGGCGTAGCCCGCGGCCATCGAGCGCTTGTTGACGAGCACGGTGCGCGACCTGGCGACTTCCAGGATCGGCATGCCGTAGATGGGGCTCCCCTTCTCGTGCGCGAGCGGGTTCACCACGTCGTTCGCGCCGAGCACCAGCACGACGTCGGTGGTGCCGAACTCGCTGTTGATGTCCTCCATCTCGTGCACCTGGTCGTACGGCACCTCCGCTTCCGCCAGCAGCACGTTCATGTGGCCCGGCATGCGACCCGCGACCGGGTGGATCGCGTAGCGCACGTTCACGCCCTTGTGGATCAGCTTTTCGGCCATCTCCTTCACCGCGTGCTGCGCGCGCGCCACCGCGAGGCCGTAGCCCGGCACGATGATCACGGACTCCGCGTTCGCCATCAGGAACGCCGCGTCGTCGGCCGAGCCCGAGCGCACCGTCTTCTCGCCGGCGCCGGCCGCCGCCGCGCCCTCCGCCGCGCCGAAGCCGCCGAGGATCACCGAGATGAACGAGCGGTTCATCGCCTTGCACATGATGTAGGACAGGATCGCGCCGGAGGAGCCGACCAGCGAGCCGGCGACGATCAGCATGGTGTTGTTGAGCGAGAAGCCGATGCCGGCCGCGGCCCAGCCCGAGTAGGAATTGAGCATCGAGATCACCACCGGCATGTCGGCGCCGCCGATCGGGATGATGATCAGGAAGCCGAGCAGGAACGCGATCGCGGCCATCACGATGAACGGCGCCCACGCCTTGCCCTCCGCCATGAAGAAAACAATGCCGAAGCCGATCATCGCCAGCGCGAGCGCCAGGTTGAGCCAGTGCTGGCCCCTGAACACCACCGGCGCCGACGAGAACGGGCGGAAGTGCCGGCCGAGCCCGGCGAGCTTGCCGAACGCGATCACCGAGCCCGAGAACGTGATCGCGCCGACGAAGGTGCCGATGAACAGCTCGAGCTTGTTGCCCGTGGGCAGGGGGTCGGCGATGCCGAACGAGGCCGGGTCGTTCACGACCGCGACCGCGATCAGCACCGCGGCCATGCCGACCAGCGAGTGCATCGCCGCGACCAGCTCCGGCATCTGCGTCATCTGCACGCGCCGCGAGACGTAGGTGCCGACCGAGCCGCCGGCGAGCGCCGCGACGACGATCAGGTCGAGCCGGCCCTTGGCGACGACCGCAAGCGTCGTCACCACTGCAATGGTCATGCCGGCGATGCCGAACGCGTTGCCGCGGCGCGCGGTGGTCGGCGAGGACAGGCCTTTCAGCGCCAGGATGAAGCACACCGACGCCACCAGGTACCACAGGGCGACGAGGTTAGCGCTCATCGCTGCTTCTTCTTGAACATTTCCAGCATCCGCTGCGTTACCAGGAAGCCGCCGGCGACGTTGACCGCCGCCAGTCCCACGGCGACCGCGCCGAGGGCCGAGCCGAAGTCCACCTCGGCCGGCCCCGCGGCGAGGATCGCGCCGACGATGATCACCGAGGAGATCGCGTTGGTCACGCTCATCAGCGGCGTGTGCAGCGCCGGCGTCACGTTCCAGATCACGTGGTAGCCCACGAACACAGCCAGCACGAACACGATCAGGTTGATTACGGTCGGATCAACTGTGCCTGTCATGTCTGTCTCTCAAAAATGCGTGAGTAGTGATTCGCCCTGCGCCACCACACCTGCTGCGCGCGGCTCCTCCCACCACCCCGCCCGCTGCGCGTGCACCCCTCCTCAACAAGGAGGGGAATTTCGTAAACACTCCCCTCCTTTTCAAGGAGGGGTGGCGTGAAGCGCCGGGGTGGTTGGCACCAGTCACTATTTCCTCACCAATTCGCCGTTGATGCATAGCAGCGTGCCCGCGACGATCTCGTCCTCGCGGTTTAAATTAAACTTTCCGCTCTGGGGGTCTATCATTAATCCTATAAAATTCAATAAGTTACGTGCGTAGAGCGCGCTGGCGTCGGCGGCCACCGTCGCCGGCAGGTTGGCGAAGCCGATCAATTTCACGCCGTGCTTCACCACGATTTTGTCTTTCTCGCTGAGCGGGCAGTTGCCGCCCTGCTCGACCGCGAGGTCCACGATCACCGAGCCCGGCTTCATCGCTTTCACCGTCTCCTCGCGCACCAGCACCGGCGCGGGCCGGCCGGGGATCAGCGCGGTGGTGATCACGATGTCGGACTGCGCCGCGCGGGCGTGCACGAGCTCGCCCTGGCGGCGCATCCAGTCGGCGGGCATCGGACGCGCATAGCCGCCGGCGCCTTCCGCGATTTGCCGCTCCTCGTCGGTCAGGTACGGCACGTCGAGGAATTTCGCGCCCAGGCTCTCGATCTGCTCCTTCACCGCCGGGCGCACGTCGGAGGCCTCGACCACCGCGCCCAGGCGCTTGGCGGTGGCGATCGCCTGCAGCCCCGCGACGCCCGCGCCGAGCACCAGCACGCGCGCGGCCTTCACCGTGCCCGCCGCGGTCATCAGCATCGGCATGAATTTCCCGTACTCCGCCGCCGCCAGCACCACCGCCTTGTAGCCGGCGATGTTGGCCTGCGACGAGAGCACGTCCATGCTCTGCGCGCGCGAGATGCGCGGCAACAGCTCCATCGGGAACGCGGTGAGGCCTTTGCGCGCCAGCGCTTCGGCGGCGGCCCTGTCGTGCGGGTTGAGCAGCCCGATCAGGACCTGCCCGGAGCGCAGCTGCGCCAGCTCGCCGGCATCGGGCGCGCGCACTTTCAGCACGATCCCGGCCTGGCCGTAGACTTCCGCCGCGGACTTGACGATGGTCGCGCCCGCCGCGGCGTACTGATCGTCGGGGATGCTCGCGCCCGCGCCCGCGCCGGATTGCACGAGCACGGCGTTGAGGCCGGACGCGGCGAGCTTCTTGACGGTTTCCGGCGTCGCCGCCACGCGCGCTTCGCCGGGCAGCGTCTCCGCCGGGATGCCGAGCTTCATGGGTGCGCCAATTATACGAGGGATGAGGGATGAGGGATGAGGAATCAGAGCTTGATGCCGCGGAGGAACCCGGTGCGTTCGCGGGCGCCGGCCATCATGAAGGAGAGGTCCGAGCCGGAGAGGATCATGCGCATGCCCATCTGGATGTATTTCTCCATGAGCTTGGGCTCGTAAACGCCGCCCATGCCGGGGAATTTGCCGTGCTCGCGGCAGGCGGCGATCACCGTCCGGTAGGCGTTCTCCACCCTCGAATCGGTGAACTTGCCCGGGATGCCCATCTCCGCGCACAGGTCGTTGGTGCCGATCAGCAGCGCGTCCACGCCCTCCACCTGCGCGATCGCGTCCGCGCTCGCGATCGCTTGCGGCGTCTCGAGCATCACGGTCACCAGCATTTCCACGTTGACGGTTTTCGCCGCCTCGCCCACCGGCACGCCGGCGAAGCCGAGCTGCGGCATCGCGCCCGCCATCGAGCGGTGGCCGTCCGGCGGGTAGCGGCAGGCGGTTGCGATGCGCCGCGCCTCCTCCACCGTGTCCACGTGCGGCGCGACGATGCCCTGCGCGCCGTTGTCGAGCAGGCGCGAGGCGTGGTAATGCTCGTGGCCCGGCACGCGCACCAGCGGCGTGATGCCGGCGCCGAGGCAGGCCATCGCGAGCTGCGAGGCGAGGTCCACGTCCATCGAGCTGTGCTCCATGTCTATGAACAGCCAGTCGAAACCGCAGGTCTTCGCGATCGTCGCGATGTCCACGGTGCGCGCCTGCCGCGCGCCCATGCCGAGCGCAAGCTTCCCGGCGGCGAGCCGGCGTTTTGCGTGATTGGGGATGGCGTCCATGAAACTTCCTTGATGGCGGATGAGGGACGCATTCTAACCGCAATGCCCTCATCCCTCATCCCTCCGCCCTCATCCCTCTTATAATGCTGCATGCCCGCTATCAAGGTCCTGCCCGAATTGCTCGTGAGCCAGATCGCCGCCGGTGAAGTGGTCGAGCGGCCGGCGGCGGCCTTGAAGGAGCTCCTCGAGAACAGCCTCGACGCGGGCGCGGGCGAGATTTCCGTCCAGCTCGCGGGCGGCGGCGCGAAGCTGATCCGGGTGGCCGACGACGGCCGCGGCATCCCTCGCGACGAGATCGCGCTCGCGCTCGCCCGCCACGCCACCAGCAAGATCACATCACTGGAGGACCTGGAGCGCGTCGCGAGCCTCGGCTTCCGCGGCGAGGCGCTCGCAGCCATCGCCGCCGTCTCCCGCCTGACGCTCACCAGCCGCCGTGACGGCGACCCGCACGCCTGGACCGTGACCGCGGCCGGCTCGAACCTCTCCAGGGCCGCGCCCGCCGCGCTCGCCGCCGGCACCCGCCTGGAAGTGCGCGACCTCTACTTCAACACCCCGGCGCGCCGCAGGTTCCTCAAGTCCGAGGCGACCGAGTACGCGCATTGCGAGGAGGCCTTCATGCGTATCGCCCTCTCGCGCCCGGAAACGGGCTTCACGCTCTCGCACAACGGCCGCGCGCAGTGGAGCCTCAAGCCGCAGCCGCTGCGCGACCGGATCGGCGCACTGCTCGGCGACGACTTCCACGCCGCGGCGCTCGAAGTGAATGAAGCGAGCTCCGGGCTGCGCCTCTCCGGCGCGATCGGATTGCCCGCGCACGCGCGCGCCACGCGCGAGGCGCAGTATTTCTTCGTCAACGGCCGCCACGTGCGCGACAAGCTCTCCGCGCACGCGATCCGCCAGGCCTACCAGGACGTGCTGCACCACGAGCGCCACCCGGCCTACGTGCTGTTCCTCGAGATCGGGCCGGCGCAGGTGGACGTCAACGTGCACCCGGCCAAGACCGAGGTGCGCTTCCGCGACGCGCGCGCCGTGCACCAGTTCATCTTCCACGCGCTGAACCGGACGCTCGCGCAATCCGTGGCCGGCGCGACGGCCGCCACCGCGGCACCGGCGATTGCGGCCCCCCCGGGCGCGGGCGGCAGCGTGGCGCTCGGCCTCGCCGAGCCCGCCGCTTTCTACGAGACGCTGTTCGGCGCGCGCCCCGCCCCGCAGGCCGCGCTGCCGGACGACGCCGACGCGCCGCTCGGCTACGCGCTGGCGCAGCTCGCCGGCATCTACGTCCTCGCCCAGAACCGGCACGGCCTGGTGATCGTGGACATGCACGCGGCGCACGAGCGCATCCTGTACGAAAAATTGAAGGAAGCGCTGGACGAGCGGGAGATCCCGATGCAGCCGCTGCTGGTGCCGGTGACCTTCGCCGCCGCGGCGCTCGATGTCGCGACGGTGGAGGAGCACGGCGAAGTGCTGCGCGCGATCGGCTTCGACCTCGCCGCAACCTCCCCCGCTTCCCTCATCGCGCGCGGCGTGCCGGCGCTGCTCGCCGACGCGGACGCGCGCGCCCTCGCGCGCGACGTGCTGCGCGAGATCCGCGAGTGCGGCGCGAGCCGCGCGCTCACCGAGCGGCGGGACGAATTGCTCGGCACCATGGCCTGCCACGCCGCGGTGCGCGCGAACCGCAAGCTGACGGCGCCGGAGATGAACGCGCTGTTGCGCGAGATGGAAGCGACCGAGCGCTCCGGCCAGTGCAACCACGGCCGCCCGACCTGGCACCAGGTCACGCTGGCCGAGCTGGACAAGCTGTTCATGAGGGGCCGGTGAGCATCCAGAGCACGAAGTCCCCCGCGATCCTGCTGATGGGGCCGACGGCGAGCGGCAAGACCGCGGTCGCCGCGCGCCTCGCGCGGGAGCTGCCGTGCGAGATCATCAGCGTGGATTCGGCGCAGATCTACAAGGGCATGGATATCGGCACCGCCAAGCCGGACGCCGAGTTGCTGAAGCGGGCGCCGCATCACCTGCTCGACGTGATCGAACCGCACGAGAGCTATTCGGCGGCGCGCTTCCGCGACGACGCGCTGGCGCTGATGCGCGAGATCACCGAGCGCGACCGCATCCCGCTGCTGGTCGGCGGCACCATGCTCTATTTCAAGGCGCTGACCGAGGGCATGAGCGAGCTGCCGGAGGCCGACCCGGTGATCCGCCTGGTGATCGACACCATGGCGGAGGAGGAAGGCTGGCCGGCGGTGCACGCCAGGCTGATGAAGGTGGACCGCGAGACCGCGTCGCGCCTCGAGCCCAGCGACGCGCAGCGCATCCAGCGCGCGCTCGAGGTCTACTACCTCACCAACAAGCCGATGTCGGCGCTGCTGAAGAAGCCGAAGTACGTCTATTTCCCGTACGCGGCGATCCGCATCGCGCTCGTCCCGGGCGACCGCGAGGTCCTGCACGAGCGCATCGCGCAGCGCTTCGACGCCATGCTCGAGGCGGGCCTGGTGCGGGAGCTGAAGGAGCTGCGCGAGGAATACGGCCTGGAGGCGGGCATGACCTCGATGCGCTGCGTCGGCTACCGCCAGGCGTGGGACCATCTGAGCGGCAAGACCGACCTCGCCCAGCTCCGCGAGCAGGGGATCGCCGCCACCCGCCAGCTCGCCAAGCGCCAGCTCACGTGGCTGCGCGCGCTGGAGGACGTGACCGAATTCGACTGCCTCGTGCCCGGCCTCGGCGACCTGGTGCTCGAGTACGTGCGCCGCGAGCTCGAGGCGATGATGGTGGGCGGCTAGCGCGCCGTCAGGTGGCGCATCCGCTCGGCGACGGATTTCAGCAGCGTCACGCCGAACTCGGGCCGGGACTTCACCAGCGCGAGGAAGTCGTTGCGGTTGACGGTCAGCAGGTAGCAGTCGGTCTCGGCGGTGGCGGTCGCGGCGCGCGGGGACTGGTCCACCAGCGCCATCTCGCCGAACACGCCGCCCGGACCCACCCTCTCCACCACCTTGCCCTTGATCGAGACCGCGACGCGCCCCTCGGCCACGATGTACATGAAGATGCCCGCCTCGCCCTCCCTCATGATGACCTTGTTGAGCGGGTTGTGGGCGGGCTCGCGGTCGAGCTCTTGCCGCAACCGGGCGAGGAACGCCGCGTCGAAGACGGCCGATTCGCGCGACATCTCCCCGTCCGGCAGCGCCCCGGTCACGGCGAGCCGGGCGATGGTCAGGCGCAGGCGGTTGATGATGATGTTCAGCAGCATCAGCGCGAATTCGGGCATTTTCTGGATCGCGCCCTTGAACTGCCCCGCCTCGAGGGCGATGACGCGGCAGGGCGCACGCGCCACCGCCGTGGCGGTGCGCGGCAGCTGGCTCACCACCGCCATCTCGCCGATGATCTCGCCGGCCTTGACGATGTCTATGGTCTTCCCCGCGCGCGCGAGGCCGATCTCGCCTTCCAGCAGGTAGTACATCTTCCCGCCCTGCTGGTTCTCCGAGAGGAGGATCCCGCCCCGGGCCACGCTCTCGGGCTTGCCGGCGGACTCAAAGAACGCCCGCGCGACGTCCGGCTTGTAGACTTCGCTCCTGGCGGGCCGGGTGAAGTCCAGGTCTTCCATGTCTCCTCTTGGATGATGGCGGCCGCTGCGCCCGGGGGGTTATTTGTACTTCGCCGTCATGAACCTCAGCCGCTCCGCGAGGGCCTTCAGCAGCGACGCCGCGAAGGCGGGCCTGGTCTTCACCAGGTTCAGGAAGTCGACGCGGTTGATCGCGAGCAGGGTGCAATCTTCCTCGGCGGTGGCGCTGGCCGCGCGCGGCGACTGGTCGACCAGCGCCATCTCGCCGAACACGCCGCCCGGACCCACCTTCTCCACCACCTTGCCGCCGATGGCGACCGCGACCGTGCCTTCCAGCACCACGTACATGAACATGCCCTTCTCGCCCTCCTTCATGATGGCCTTGTTCATGGGATGGTGGGCCGCGGGCTTGTCTTCCAGCTCGCGCTGCAGGTCCTCGAGGAGCTTGCGGTCGAAAACGGTCGCCTTGTTCCAGCGGTCCTTCTCCGACAGCGCGCCGCCGCCGCTCAGCCTGACGATGGTCTCGCGCAGGCGGCTGATGATGATGTTCATCAGCATCAGCGCGAATTCCGGCGATTTCCCGATCGCGTTGCTGAACTGCTTCTCATCGAGGGAGATGACGCTGCACGCGGTCCTGGCGGTCGCGGTGGCGGTGCGGGGCAGCTGGCTGATCGAGGCCATCTCGCCGAAGATCTCGCCCTTGCCGACGGCGCCGATGACTTTTTTCCTGACGCTGAGCTCCACTTCGCCCTCCAGCAGCAGGTACATCCGGGTGCCCCCCGAGAACATGCCGCCGCTCCTCTCGTCCTCGACGAAGATGGACTTCCCCTGCGCGATGCTCTCGGCCTTGCCGGCGGACTTGAAAAACTCCAGGGCGACGGCCGGCTGGTAGAGCGCGCCTGACGCGGGCCTGGCGGGTTTCGGGTCTTTGCCTTCGTCCTTTTCCAGCTCGATTTTCACGGTCCCTCCTCGCCCGGCAGTGATGCCTCCTCACCCCTTCCGCTTCACCTGCGCTCCGACCCACCCCCTGGCAAAGGTTATTTTAACGTCCTCCCCGATCGCCAGTCGCGAGCCGTCGCGCACGATCCCGCCGCCGGCCTCGGTGATGCTGTAGCCGCGCTCGAGCACGAGCCGGGGATTCAGGTGCTTCAGGTGCGCCGCGAGCCGCGACCAGCGCTCGCGCGCCGCCTCCAGCCGCCGGCGCCCGTCCTGCCGCAGGCGGACCGCGAGGTGGCGCAGGTCGGCGAGCTGGGTGCGGATCCGCTCGCCGGGATGGGTGAGCCGCCGCGACAGGGTGTCGAGGCGCTGCATGCGGTCTTCCAGCCCGCGCCGCGTGCCGCGCAACAACCGGTGGCCTGCGCGCGACAGCGTCCGCAGGATCTCTTCGCGCCCGGGGCTCGCCAGCTCGGCCGCGCCGGTCGGCGTCGGCGCCCGGACGTCGGCGGCGAAATCGGCGATGGTGGTGTCGGCCTCGTGGCCGACGCCGGTCACCACCGGCACGGCGCAGGCGCGGATGGCGCGGGCCACCGCCTCCTCGTTGAACGCCCACAGGTCCTCGAGGCTGCCGCCGCCGCGGCACACGATCAGCACGTCGCACTCGCCGCGCGCGCCGGCGAGCCCGATCGCCCCGGCGATGCGCGCCGCGGCCCCTTCGCCCTGCACCGGCGCGGGATAGATGAAGACCGGCAGGCCCGGCATGCGCCGCCCGAGCGTCGTCAACACGTCGCGCAGCGCCGCCGCCTGCGGCGAGGTCACCACGCCGACCGAGCGTGGAAAGCGCGGCAGAGGCCGCTTGACCCCCGGATCGAACAGGCCTTCCCGTTCCAGCCGGGCCTGCAAGCGGAGAAAGGCCTCGTAGAGCGCCCCCGCGCCGGCGCGGCGCAGGGTCTCCACGTTGAGCTGGAACTTGCCGCGGGCCTCGTAGAGCGTGGCGAGCGCCCGCACTTCCACCTGCATCCCGTCCTGCGGCGCCCAGCCGGCGAGCTGCGCGCGGTGGCGGAACAGCACGCAATCCACCTGCGCCTGCGCGTCCTTCAGCGTGAAGTAGCAATGCCCCGAGTCGTAGCGCTTGAAGTTGGAGATCTCCCCGGCCACCCACATCAGCGGCAGGCTGCGCTCGAGCAGCTCGCGCGTGAGGCGGGTCAGCTCGCTCACCGTGACCACCTGCGCCGGCGCTGCGACGTTCCGTGGCTCGAACATCGGCGCATTCTCGCATGCGCGGCGCGCGGTTACGCAGCATTGGCGCGGAAAAACGTGATGATTCAAGCCCTCACGGCTCTCGCCTCGCCGGCGCCCTCATCCACAATCGGATGACACCCGGCGGGCACGCGCCGCCGCTGCCGGACGGCCGGGCATCACGCACGCAACTTATTGATTTAATTAATAATATTGTTTGACCACCGTTTAATCGCCGCGCCAATTATTCATACGGCAAACCCACTTAGGCGCGCTGGGTACCGATTATGCACAGGCTTATCCACAAAGCCGGTGGATAAAACGGAAATCATTTTTCGCGCGCCGCGCACGGGAAAAACTTCTCTTCCGGTTGCCGGGTTATCGCTTGCTGAAAATTCATCGGACGGATAAAGTTACGCCGACTTTTCACGGAGTTGCCGCATGTTCGCCCTCATCGAAGCCGCAGGCTGGCCGATCTGGCCGCTGATTCTCGCTTCCATCATCGCGCTCGCCATCATCGGGGAACGCCTGTGGTCGCTGCGCTCCGGCGTCGTCCTGCCGCGCAACCTGCTCGCCCAGGTGGTCCAGGAGTGCCGCCAGAACGGCGTGACGCCGCAGATGCTGGGGCAGCTCGCCAGCGGCTCCCCGCTGGGACAGGTGTTCGCCGCCGGCCTGAAGAACGTCAGGAGCACGCCCGCCATCATGAAGGAGGCGATCGAGGAATCCGGCCGCGCGGTGGCGATCGAGCTCGAGCGCTTCCTCACCAGCCTCGGCACCATCGCCGCCATCGGGCCGCTGCTGGGCCTGTTCGGCACGGTCATCGGGATGATCGAGATCTTCGGCTCGCAGACCCCGCAGGGCGGCAATCCCCTCGTGCTCGCCCACGGCATCTCGATTGCCCTCTACAACACCGCGTTCGGTCTCGTGATCGCGATCCCGGCCATGATCTTCTACCGGTATTTCCGGGCCAAGGTGGACGCGATGCTGGTGGACATCGAACTGCAGGCGATCAAGCTGGTGGAAATCCTCCACGGCGAACGCCAGGCATGAGGTTCCGTCCGCGCGCGTTCCGGGAAGAGCCCGAGATCAACTTCATACCGTTGATCGACGTGCTGCTGGTAATCCTCATCTTCCTGATGGTGACTACCACCTACTCGCGCTACGCCGAGCTGCAGATCAACCTGCCGACCGCGGACGCCGAGCGCCAGCGGGAGCGGCCCGACCAGATCGACGTCGGAGTGGACGCCCAGGGCCGCTATACGATCAACCGCAGCGCGGTCACTTACGCCGGCCCCGCCGGGTTCGGCGCCGAGCTGCGCCGCGCGGCGGGCGACATCAAGGACCCGGTGGTCGTGATCAGCGCCGACGCCGCCGCGCCGCACCAGTCGGTGATCAACGTCATGGAAGCGGCGCGCATCGCCGGCTACGGCAAGATCACCTTCACCACCCAGGCCGGAAAGAAGTGAGTGTCCTGGCTTGAACCGCACTGGCAGCGCGTCACCCCGGTCAGCGTCCTGCTGTACCCCTTAAGCCTGCTGTTCCGCGCCGCGGTCGCGGCCCGCCGGGCGGCCTATCGCGCCGGGCTCCTCGAAACGGTCAGGCTTCCAGTCCCGGTCATCGTGGTCGGAAATATCGCGGCCGGCGGCACCGGCAAGACGCCGCTCGTGCTGTGGCTGGCGGCGTTCCTGCGCGAACGCGGCCGCACGCCCGGCATCGTGTGCCGCGGCTACGGCGGGACCGCGAGCGGCCCGATGGCGGTGGCCGCCGACGGCGACCCCGGCGTCTGCGGCGACGAGCCGGTGCTGCTCGCGCAACGCAGCGGCTGCCCGGTGTGGACGGGCGCGGACCGCGTCGCGGCGGGACGGGCCCTGCTCGCCGTCCGCCCCGGGTGCGACGTCATCGTGAGCGACGACGGGCTGCAGCATTACCGGCTCGCGCGCGACGTCGAGATCTGCGTGGTGGACGGCGAGCGCGGCCACGGCAACGGCTGGCTGCTGCCCGCGGGCCCCTTGCGCGAGCCGGCGGCGCGCCTCGCCTCGGTGCACGCGGTAGTCGTGAATGCCGGAGCCGGCGGCGGGGTGCTCGCGCCGCCGGGCGTGCCCTGCTTCGACATGCGCCTCACGGGAGACGAGTTCCAAAACCTGCTGAACCCCGGCCAGCGCGTGCCCGCCGGCCACTTCCGCGGCAAGCGCGTGCACGCAGCGGCCGGCATCGGCGACCCGCGGCGCTTCTTCAGACACCTGGAGCGCCTCGGCATCGCCTTCACCGCGCACCCGTTTCCCGACCACCATGCGTTCGGCGCGGCCGACCTCGCGTTCCCCGGCGCGGATGCCGTGCTGATGACCGAGAAGGATGCGGTAAAATGCCTGCGTTTCGCCGCAGAAACGAACTGGGTGCTGGCGGTGGATGCCATCCCCGATCCGCGCCTCGGCGATCTCGTGCTGCAACAACTCGGATCGGTCCGTGGATAGCAAATTGCTCGACATCCTGGTATGCCCGCTGTGCAAGGGCCCGCTGCTCTACCGCAAGGAGCCGGCGGAACTCGTCTGCAAGCCGTGCCGCCTCGGCTACCCGGTCAAGGACGACATCCCGGTGATGCTCGAGGACGAGGCCCGCAAGCTGCCGCCCGAAGAAGAAGTTTGAAGTTTACTGTCATCATTCCCGCCCGCTACGCGTCCTCGCGCTTTCCCGGCAAGCCGCTCGCGGACGTCGGCGGCAAGCCGATGGTGGTGCGCGTGGCCGAGCGGGCGCGCCGCAGCGGCGCTGCGGAAGTGCTGGTCGCGACCGACCACGCCGGAATCGCAAAGGCCGTCGAGCGCTACGGGTTCGAGGCGGTGATGACGAAGGCACGGCACGCCACCGGCACCGACCGCATCGCCGAAGTCGCCGCGCGGCACCGCCATGCCGCCGGCCACATCGTCGTCAACGTGCAGGGCGACGAGCCGCTGATCGAGCCGGCACTGATCCGCCGGGTCGCGGCGAGCCTCGCGCGCCACCGCGCCGCGCACATGGCGACCGCGTGCCACCCGATTCGCGACGCCGCCGAGCTCGCCGATCCCAACGTGGTCAAGGTGGTGCTTGGCCGCGACGGCTGCGCGCTCTATTTCAGCCGCGCGCCGATACCGTACGCGCGCGACGCGTTCCGGCGCGGCATCCGCCGGGTGCCCGGCGGCCTGCCGGCCTACCGCCATCTCGGCATCTACGCCTACCGCGCCGGCTTCCTGAAGATATTCACGCGCCTCGCGCCATCCGCGCTTGAGCGCTTCGAGGCGCTGGAACAGCTGCGCGCGCTCGCGCACGGCTACCGCATCGCGGTTGCCGTCACGCGCCGCGCGCCGCGCCCGGGCGTGGACACGCCGGCCGACCTGAAACGCGTTCGACGATGGTTCCGCTAAAGGAGGCGACATGAGAATGATCCTGCTGGGCATGCCCGGCGCCGGCAAGGGCACGCAGGCCCAGTACCTGATCGAGAAATTCAGGATCCCGCAGATCTCGACCGGCGACATGCTGCGCGCCGCGGTCAAGGCCGGCACCCCGCTCGGGCTGGAAGCGAAGCAGTACATGAACAAGGGGGAGCTCGTGCCCGACGGGATCGTCATCGAGCTCGCGAAGCAGCGCGTGAAGGAATCCGACTGCGCCCAGGGCTTCATCATCGACGGCTTCCCGCGCACCATCCCGCAGGCGGAGGCGCTGCGCCGCGCCGGCGTGGACATCGACCGCGTGGTGGAAATCGCCGTGAACGACGAGGAGATCCTGCGCCGCCTGAGCGGGCGCCGCGTGCACCCGGCTTCCGGCCGCACCTACCACGTCAGCTTCAACCCTCCGAGGGTGCCGGGCAAGGACGACGTCACCGGCGAGGACCTGGTGCAGCGCCCGGACGACCAGGAGCAGACGGTGAAGAAACGCATCGCCACCTATCACGCCCAGACCAAGCCGTTGATCGACTATTACTCGAAGTGGGAGAAGAGCGGCGAGCCGCGGGCGCCGCGCTACATCAAGGTCGAAGGCAGCGGCCCGGTCGAGAAAATCCGGGACGGGTTGTTCGCCGCGCTCGGGGGCGGCCGGTGACGCGCGGGGGGTGCTAAAATGGCGCCCGTTTCGCACGTCGCACCCCGCGTCATGACCCGAAAGAACGCCTTCTACGCCCAGTCCGGCGGCGTCACCGCCACCATCAACACCACCGCCTGCGCCGTGATCGAGACGGCGCGCAGGCACCGGAAGCGGATCGGGAAACTCTACGCCGGGCGCGACGGCATCATCGGCGCCCTCACCGAGGACCTGATCGACACCTCGAAGGAACCGGCCTCCGTCATCCGCGCGCTGCGCCACACGCCGGGCGGCGCCTTCGGCTCGTGCCGCTACAAGCTGAAGGGCCTCGAGGACCACCGCGCGCACTACGAGCGGCTGATCGAGGTATTCAGGGCGCACGACATCGGCTACTTCCTCTACAACGGCGGCAACGACTCGGCGGACACCTCGTACAAGGTGTCGCAGTTCGCCGGACGGCTCGGTTACCCCCTCGTCTGCGTGGGCATCCCCAAGACCGTGGACAACGACCTCGCGCTCACCGACTGCTGCCCGGGGTTCGGCTCGGCGGCGAAGTACGTCGCGACCAGCATCCGCGAGGCGGGCTACGACGTCGCCTCGATGGCGCGCACTTCCACGCGCGTCTTCATCCTCGAAGTGATGGGCCGCCACGCCGGCTGGATCACCGCGGCGTGCGGGCTCGCCCGGGAGAAGGAAGGCGACGCGCCGCACATCCTGCTGTTTCCTGAGATCCGCTTCGACGAGGACCGCTTTCTCGCGAAAGTGGACGAGACGATCCGGAAATCCGGCTACTGCGCGGTCGGCGTCTCCGAGGGCATCCGCAACGCGGACGGCAGGTTCCTGTCGGAATCCGGCCTGCGCGACGCCTTCGGCCACGCCCAGCTGGGCGGCGTCGCGCCCCTCATCGCGGGCCTGGTCAGGGACCGGCTCAAGCAGAAATACCACTGGGCGGTCGCCGACTACCTGCAGCGCTCGGCGCGCCACATCGCGTCGAAGACCGACGCGCTGCAGTCGTACGCGGTCGGGAAAGCGGCGGTGGAGCTCGCGGTCAAGGGCAGGAGCGGCGTGATGCCGGTCATCGTCCGGAAATCCAGCAAGCCGTACCGCTGGGCGATCGGCGTCGCCGACCTGAAGGACGTCGCCAACGCGGAGAAGATGATGCCGCGCGACTACATCACCGAGGACGGCTTTCACATCACGGCCAAGTGCCGCCAGTACCTGGAGCCGCTGGTGCAGGGGGAAGACTACCCGCCGTACCAGCGCGGACTGCCGGCGTACGTGAGGCTCAGGAACGCGCCGGTGCCGAAGAAGCTCGCCACGTCATTCAGGATCTGAACGAAAAGGGGAAACCACCATGTCGTACGGCCTGTTGTTCGCGCTCGCCTGCGCGCTCGCCGCCATCGTCACCGGCGGGGTCTGGATCCAGTCCATCCTGGCCCAGCCCACGGGCAACGACCGCATGCGCGAGATCGCGGCCGCCGTGCAGCAGGGCGCGAGCGCCTATCTCAACCGCCAGTACAAGACGATAGGCGTCGTCGGCGTCGTCCTCTTCGTCATCATCGGCGCCGCGCTCAACTCGTGGACGACCGCCGTCGGCTTCGCGATCGGCGCGATCCTCTCGGGCCTCGCCGGCTACATCGGCATGAACGTCTCGGTGCGCGCCAACGTGCGCACCGCCGAGGCCGCCCGCACCGGGCTCAATGAAGCGCTCGCCATCGCCTTCCGCGGCGGCGCCATCACCGGCATGCTGGTGGTGGGCCTGGGGCTCGCCGGCGTCACCGGCTTCTTCTGGATATTGCTCGAGTCCGCGACCCACGGGGCGCCGCTGAAGAAGATACTCGAGCCGCTCGTCGGGCTCGCCTTCGGCGGCTCGCTGATCTCGATCTTCGCGCGGCTGGGCGGCGGCATCTTCACCAAGGGGGCCGACGTCGGCGCCGACCTGGTGGGCAAGGTCGAGGCCGGCATTCCCGAGGACGACCCGCGCAACCCCGCGGTGATCGCCGACAACGTCGGCGACAACGTCGGCGACTGCGCCGGCATGGCGGCGGACCTGTTCGAGACCTACGCCGTCACCATCATCGCCACCATGCTGCTCGGCGCGCTGCTGCTCTCCAAGCCGGAAGTCGCGCCGATCGCGGCGGTCTATCCGCTGGCGCTGGGCGGCGTCTCGATCATCGCCTCCATCGTCGGCTGCTTCTTCGTGAAGGTCACGCCCGGCGCCAAGATCATGAGCGCGCTCTACAAGGGCGTGATCGCCTCGGGCGTCATCGCCGCCATCGGCTTCGTCTTCGTCACCTACTGGCTGATGGGCGGCATCGCCCAGGAGTATCCCGAGCTGACGCCGCTGAAGCTCCTCGGCGCGGCGCTGGTGGGGCTCGTGCTGACCGCGCTGATGGTGGTGATCACCGAGTACTACACCGCGACCGAGTTCGCCCCGGTGCGCCACGTCGCCGCCGCCTCGACCACGGGGCACGCGACCAACATCATCGCCGGCCTCGGGGTCTCGATGCGGGCGACCGCCTGGCCGGTGATCGCCGTGTGCGCGAGCATCTACGCCGCGTACCAGATGGCCGGCCTCTACGGCCTCGCGATCGCCGCGACCGCGATGCTGTCCATGACCGGCATCATCGTCGCGCTCGACGCCTACGGCCCGATCACCGACAACGCCGGCGGCATCGCAGAGATGGCCGACCTGCCGAAGGAAGTGCGCGCCATCACCGACCCGCTCGACGCGGTCGGTAATACGACAAAAGCAGTAACGAAGGGCTACGCCATCGGCTCCGCGGGGCTCGCGGCGCTGGTGCTGTTCGCCGACTACACGCACGCGCTCGAAGCCGCGGGCAAGGCCGTGACCTTCGATCTGTCCGAACCCGCGGTGGTGATCGGGCTCTTCATCGGCGGCCTCGTCCCCTACCTCTTCGGCGCGATGGCGATGGAAGCCGTGGGCCGCGCGGCGGGCTCGGTGGTGGTCGAGGTGCGCCGGCAGTTCAGGGAAATCAAGGGCATCATGGAAGGGAAAGCGAAGCCCGACTACTCGCGCGCGGTGGACATGCTGACGCGCGCGGCGATCCGGGAGATGATGGTGCCCTCGCTGCTGCCGGTGCTGGTGCCGATCGTGGTGGCGCTGGGAATGAACTGGCTGATGGGCCCGGGCGCGGGCGAGAAGGCGCTCGGCGGCGTGCTGGTGGGCACGATCGTCACCGGGCTCTTCGTCGCGATCTCGATGACCACCGGCGGCGGCGCCTGGGACAACGCCAAGAAGTACATCGAGGACGGCAACCAC
>JACOVL010000056.1 GCA_016177355.1 Betaproteobacteria bacterium
AGCAGCCGGTAAGCGGCGCGGATCAGCCGGGCTAGCCCCGGCTCGTCCTGGCCGAGATCCTTGAGAAAGACGCGCTGGTCCTCGTCGCTCATGTCCGCCATCTCCGCCTCGATCGCCGCACAGATTGCCACCACCGGCGCGCCCTCGGCCGCTGCACAGCGCTCGACGTGTGATAATAACTCGTTGTTTTTGAATCCTTTTTCGTCCACGTTGGCAACGTAGATCGCGGGCTTCGCGGTGAGCAGGCAGAGCGGCTTCAAGAGCTGCGCCTCCTCGCGCTCGAGTTCAAGCGCGCGCACGGGCCTGCCCTGGTCGAGCTGGGCGCGCGCTTTCGCGAGCACGGCGTCGAGCTTTACCGCCTCCTTGTCGCCGGATTTCGCGCGCGGCGCGGCGCGCGCCTGCGCTTTCTCGACGCCGGCGAGGTCGGCGAGCGCGAGCTCGGTGTGGATGGTCTCGATGTCGGATACCGGGTCCACGCGCCCCGCGACGTGGACCACGTTCTCGTTCTCGAAGCAGCGCACCAGGTTGATGACGCCGTCGGTCTCGCGGATGTGCGCGAGAAACTGGTTGCCGAGTCCTTCGCCCCTGGACGCCCCCGCGACCAGTCCCGCGATGTCCACGAACTCCACCACCGCCGGCGTCACCTTCTCCGGCTTCGCGATGGCGGCGATTTCATGCAGGCGCGCGTCGGGCACCGGCACGACGCCGACGTTGGGCTCGATCGTGCAGAACGGGTAGTTCTCGGCCGGGATCGCGGCCCGGGTGAGCGCGTTGAACAACGTGGACTTGCCGACGTTGGGCAGGCCCACGATACCGCACTTGAGACTCATTTCATTTCTTGCGCTTCGGATCGGTGTCCGGCAGGAACTTCTTCAACAGCGAGCCGAACAGCCCTTCTTTCCCGGGCTTCGCGGGCTTATCCATTGCTTTCGCGGTTTTCGCAGGCCGCTCCGGTTTCTCCGGCTTGACGGGCCGCTCGGCTGCCGCGGATTCGGCCGGCCCCTGGGTGTGGAGCTTCAGCATCGCACCCTGAAGATCGCCGGCGAGCATCTGCGGCAGCACCTCGAGCGCGCGCCCGATCGCGGCGTCGATCGCGGCGCGGTCCTCCTGCGAGGGCTTGTGCAGCACGAAATCGGTGACGGCGTCGCGGTCGCCGGGATGGCCGATGCCGATGCGCAGCCGCCAGTAATCGTGCGAGCCGAGCCGGGCCGAGATGTCCTTCAGGCCGTTGTGGCCCGCGGCGCTGCCCCCCTGCTTGATCTTCGCCACGCCCGGCGCGAAGTCGAGCTCGTCGTGCGCCACCAGGATGTCGGCGGGCGCGATGCGGAAGAAGCTCGCCAGCATCTGCACCGGCCTGCCGCTCAGGTTCATGTGGCTCTGGGGCAGCATCAGCCAGGCGCCGCTCGCCTCGTGCCGTCCGACCAGCGCCTGGAACTTCGCGTCCTTGCGCAGCCCCGTGCGCGTGTCGGCGGCGAAGCGCTCGACCAGCCAGAAGCCGGCGTTGTGCCGCGTGGCCTGATACCGGTCTCCCGGATTGCCGAGCCCGACGATGAGTTTCATTTGAGACAGTGATGAGTGATGAGTGATGAGTGATGAGCAAAATTCATGGCTGGGTTCGGTGTCAATTCTGCATTTTGCACTTATCGCTCATCACTGCCGCAAAAAAACCCGCCAATCCGCGCGGAATGGCGGGTTTTTCTTGCAGGCCGCGCTTATTCCTTCCCTTTCTTGCCAGTGTCCTTCTTCTCGGCGGCGGCGGGCTCCTTCTTTTCCGGGGCGGCCGCTTCCTTCTTCTCGCCCTCCGCGGCGGCTTCCGCGCCCTCTTCGCCCTCGGCCGGCACCTCTCCGATGATCTCGGTCACCGGCGCCGCCACCTCTTCCTCGATCACGATCTCCTTCGGCACGTGCACCGACACCACCGCCGGGTTCTCGTGCCTGAGCTTGGGCGTGGGCTCGACGCCTTTCGGCATGGCGAGCTCCATGACGTGCAGCGTGTCGTTCAACCGCATGTCCTTGAGGTCCACCTCGATGTACTGCGGCAGGTCGTCCGGCAGGCACTGGATGTCGATCTCGTTGCGCGCGTGTTGCACCACGCCGCCCTCGGCCTTCACGCCCGGACAGATCTCGGCGTTCAGGAAGTGCAGCGGCACCCGCATGTGGATCTTGCGGCTCTTGTCCACGCGCTGGAAATCCACGTGCAGCACCTGCCGGCGCCACGGGTGCATCTGGTAGTCGCGCAGCAGCACCCGCAGCTTCTCGCCGTTCAGCGTCAGGTCAAGGATCGAGGCGTGGAACGCCTCGAGCTTCAACTGCCGCAGCAGCAACTGGTGGTCGAGCTCGACGTTTTGCGCGTCTTTGCCCGCCCCGTAGACGATGCCCGGCACGCGCCCCGCTACGCGCAGGCGGCGGCTCGCACCCGATCCCTGTTGCGCGCGCGGGAATGCAGTCACTTCGATCTTCATTGCACTCTCCAATTATTCGACGAATAGCGAACTTACCGAGTCCTCGTTGCTGATGCGGCGCATGGTCTCGGCGAACAGGCCCGCCACCGTCAGCATGCGTATCTTCTTGCAGCTTTTCGCTTCCTCGCCGAGCGGGATGGTGTCGGTCACCACCAGCTCGTCGAGCGCCGACTTCGCGATGCGCTCCGCCGCGCTTCCCGACAGCACCGCGTGCGTGCAGTAGGCGAGCACCCGCTCCGCCCCCCGCTCCTTCAGCGCCGCCGCCGCCTCGCACAGCGTGTTGGCGGTGTCCACCATGTCGTCCACGATCACGCAGCTCCTGCCCTCGACTTCGCCGATGATGTTCATCACCGTGGCGACGTTCGGCCGCGGCCGCCGCTTGTCGATGATGGCGAGGTCGGATTCCAGCCGTTTCGCGAGCGCCCGCGCCCGCACCACGCCGCCGACGTCGGGCGACACCACCACCAGGTCCTTGAAGCCGCGCTTCCACACGTCGCCCAGCAGGATCGGCCCCGAGTAGATGTTGTCCACCGGGATGTCGAAAAACCCCTGGATCTGCTCCGAGTGCAGGTCCATGGTCAGCACGCGGTCCACGCCCACGCTCGACATCATGTTGGCGACCACTTTCGCCGTGATCGGCACCCGCGCCGAGCTCGGGCGGCGGTCCTGCCGCGCGTAACCCATGTACGGGATCGCCGCGGTGACGCGCCCCGCGGACGCGCGCTTCAGCGAATCCACCATCACCAGCAGCTCCATCAGGTTGTCGTTGGTCGGCGCGCAGATGGACTGCAGCACGAACACGTCGCGGCCGCGCACGTTCTCGAGGATCTCCACCATCACCTCGCCGTCGCTGAAGCGGCCGACCTTGGCGCGGCCGAGGTTGATGCTGAGATGCCTGACGACGTCCCCGGCCAGCCCGGGATGGGCGTTGCCGGTAAACACCATCAGGCGGTCGAACGCCGTGCTACCGCCTATGCGCGCCTGCAACTTTTCGGGTCGCATACCTCATCCCTCACAACGACAACGGCGTTTGGCTTCCCACCCGCAAATGGCTGGGGAGGAAGGATTCGAACCTTCGCATGCCGGAATCAAAATCCGGTGCCTTAACCAACTTGGCGACTCCCCAGTGCGCTAATCATTCAGGCCGGCCCTCATTTCACCGGATCTCGCACCAGATCACGCAGCGGATGCCGCTCAAGCCCCTGCGCGATGAATCCCTGCATGCCCGCGGGCGCCTGCGCCCATACTTCCCGCGCCGCGCTCTCAGCCGCAAACGCGGCGAACACGCATGCGCCGGACCCCGTCACCCACGCCGGCCCGGCCCGCCTGAGCCACGCCAGATGCCGCGCCACTTCCGGATACGCGCGGCACACGACGGGTTCCAGATCGTTGCCCGCCTGCTCAACTGAAAAGCCTTGTATTCTAATCGTTTTTGAGTCGCGTTTCAATTCCGGATCGGCGAAAATCCGGGCGGTCAGCACCGCCTCGGGAGGCACCAGCACGAGGTACCACGCCGGCGGCAGCTCGAGCGGCGTCAGGCGCTCGCCGATGCCTTCGGCGAGCGCGTTCTCGCCGTTAACGAACACCGGCACGTCCGCGCCGAGCTCGAGCGCGAGCGCGAGCAGCCGCCCGCGCGAGTAGCCGGTGCGCCACAGGTGGTTCAAGGCGATCAGCGTGGTGGCCGCGTCCGAGCTGCCGCCGCCGAGCCCTCCGCCGACGGGCAGGCGCTTCTCGAGCGTGATGTCCGCGCCCAGCCGCGTTCCCGCAGCCCGTTGCAGCAGCCGCGCGGCGCGCACGGCGAGATCCTCGGCCGCCGCGACGCCCGCAACGTCGTTCACGCGCGCGATCACGCCGTCATCGCGCACGCGAAAGCGCAGCGTGTCGCCGTAGTCGACAAAACGGATGACCGTCTGCAGCAGGTGGTAGCCGTCGGCGCGCCGCCCCGTGACGCGCAGCATGAGGTTCAACTTGGCCGGCGCGGGAAATTGACCCGGTGCCGCGCTCACGGCGTGTCCCCGTCGCGGCGCCAGCCGTCTATCACCAGCCGGATCTCGTGCGCGCCGCTCGCGAGATCCAGCCGCCGCGGCAGTCCGTCCTGTTCCCCGGGCGGGTAATGGACGAAGGCGATACGCCAGCCGTCCTGCGTGAGCGCGGCGAGCCGTGAGCGGTCGTCGCGCTCGGCGCCCGCGGGCGCAGCCCCCGGCGCGGGCTCGCCCCGCACCCAGTAGCCCAGGCGCGCGAGCGGCAGCTCCCAGCCGAGCGCCTGGCGCGTGAGGCTTTCCGCGTTGTCCGCGCGGTACTGCTTCTGGTCGGCGCCCGTCAGCTTCGCCCCGCCGGCGTCATCCACGATATAGGCGAGCGTCTGTCCCGTCGGCGTCAGCAGCCAGATCTCGTCACGCTCCGGCGCATGCTGCCAGCGCACGTTGGACGAGAAAACACGCCCATCATGGTTCACCGCCACGCGCCCGAGCAGATCGAAGCGCACGGGCGCGCGCGGCACCTCCGGCGCCGGCGTCAGTGCAGCGCACGCGGCGAGCAGGACGCCCGCCGCGGCGGCGGCGCAGGTTCTGAGCGGAGACATGGCGTGTGCCGGTTACGGCAGGAAGCGCTTGACGGTGCCCTGCAATGTTTCGTTTTTGGGGTGGTCCTTGAGCGCCCCGGCCCACACCTTCCGCGCCTGATCGCGCTGTCCGACCGCCCACAGCACCTCGCCCAGATGCGCCGCGATCTCGGGATCGGGGCGCAGCGCGAAGGCGCGCTGCAGGAAATCCAGGCCCTGCTCGCTGCGGCCCATGCGGTAGAGTACCCAGCCCATGCTGTCCATGATGAACGGGTCCTCGGGCGAGAGCTTCAATGCGGTCTCGATCAGCCCGTGCGCCTCCTCGATGCGCTGGCGGCGGTCGGCAAGGGTGTAGCCGAGCGCGTTGTAGGCGTGCGCGTGGTCGGGGCGGATCTGGATGAGCTTGCGCAGGTTCCCCTCGAGCACGTCGATGCGATCGACCTTTTCCGCCGCCATCGCGTGGTCGTAGAGGAGGTCGGGATAATCCGGCAGCTGCTCCAGCGCCTGTCCCAGCAGCTCGTACGCCGCCTGGTACTCGCTGGCTTCCCGCAGCAGCTGCGCCTCGGCCTGCGTGAGCTGCACGCGCTGCTGGCTGGTGTTCGCGTCCGCCTGCCGCAGGTGCTGGCGCGCCTCGCCGAGCTTGCCCTGCCTGGCGAGCACGCCGGCGTAGCGCGCCTGCGCGTTGATGTACTGCTCGCCCTGGCCCACGGTGGAATACCACTTGAGCGCCTCGTCGAAACGCTTGCGCTCCTCGTTCACCTGGCCGAGGTAGAGGCGCGCCATGTCCGGGTCCTTGTAGTTGATTTCCAGCGCGCGCTTCAGCTGGATCTCCGCCGCGTCGTAATCGCTGGCCTGCATCGCGAGCAGCGCGACCGCCATGGTCACGTCCGGGTTCGCCGGGTGCTCGCTCACCAGCACCTCGAACTGCTTGCGCGCTTCCGCGTAGTCGCGGGCGTTGACCAGCAGTCGCGCGTAGTTGAGCCGCACGTCCCGCGCGCCGGGATGGCCCCTCAAGTACTCGTCGAGGAATTGCACTGCCTCGGCGCTGGAGCGCCGCGCGAGCACCTGCGCCTGGAACAATGCGGCGAGCTCCCAGCCCGGCTTGAGCTTCAGCGCGGCGCGCGCCTCGGCGAGCGCCGTTTCCGGGTCGTTTGCGTTCCACGCCGCCTGCGCCACCGCGAGCCGCGCCTCCGGTACGTTGCCGTAAGGCTGCGCCAGCGCCTGCATCAGCTTCAATACCGCCGGCTTGTCCTTGTGGCGCGCCAGCAGCGAATTCAACTGGAGGAAGCCCTGGCCGAGGTTGTCCTGGTCGGCGGCGAGCCACTTCTCGAGGTGGGGCTGCGCCTCGGCGAGTTGCGCCTGGTTGACGAGCAGCGCGGCGATGATCTGGCGTGCCTGCGCGGACTGGGGATCGGCCTGCAGCCAGATGCCGGCGGCTTCCAGCGCCGCGGACAGGAAGCGCGCGTTCCACGCGATTTCGGTCGCGCGCTGAGCGACGCGCGGATCGCGGGTCTCCCGTGCGAGCTCGAGATAGGCCGGCACCGCGACGTGCGGCTGCCCGCGCTGCACCGCGATCTCCGCCAGCATCATCTTGAGCATGAGCTGCTCGGTGAGCTCGACCGCGGGCAGCGGCAAATCGCGCGGTGCGGGCTTCGCCACCACGACGCGCGGCGCGGGCTTGGTCACGCTCTTCGCCGGCGCCTCGCCCGATTGCGGCGCCTGCGGCGCCTGGGCGCAGGCGGCGAGCGCGGCGCACAACAGCCAGGCGGAGAAATGATGCGGGAGCCGATGCATTGTCATGCTATATTTTCCCACACCCAGAGCCACATTGCAGCAACGCTCCTGACCGAAAAATGCCGGAACCGGAAGCCGCCACCACGATCTCCGCGCGCGGGCTCACCCGCAGCTTCGGCAGCCACGTCGCCGTCAACAGCCTCACGCTGGAATTGAAGCGCGGCGAGGTGCTCGGCTTCCTCGGGCCGAACGGCGCCGGAAAAACGACCACGATGCAGATGCTGACGGGCAATCTCGCGCCCTCGCGCGGCGCGATCGGCATCTGCGGCATGGACCTGCTGGCCGAACCGGTGGCGGCGAAAACCCACATCGGCTACCTGCCCGAGGTGCCGCCGCTCTACCGCGATCTCACGGTGGACGAGTATCTTCTGCTGGCGGCGAAGCTCCACCGCGTGCCCAGAGTGGAGCGCGGACCGGCGGTCTCCGCCGCCAAGCAGCGCTGCGGGCTCGCCGGCGTCGGCGCCAGGCTGATCGGCGCGCTTTCCAGGGGCTACCAGCAGCGCGTCGGCATCGCGCAGGCGATCGTGCACGGGCCGGACGTGGTGATACTCGACGAGCCCACGGCGGGACTCGACCCCAACCAGATCCGCGAGATCCGGGGGCTCATCCGCGAGCTGGGCGGCGCCCACAGCGTGATCCTCTCGACCCACATCCTGCCGGAAGTGGAGACGGTGTGCGACCGCGTCCAGATCCTGCACCACGGCAACATCGTCTACAGCGACACCATCGCCGCGCTCAAGCAGTTTCACAGCGGTGGCGCCGTGCTGCTGGGGCTGCGCCGCCCGCCGCCGCGGCTCGACGAGATCACCGCGCTGCCGGGTGTGGCGGCGGCCGAGCGCATCGATGCAACGCTGATCCGCGTCCAGTTCGCCGCCGGCGCCGACCCGGGCGAAGCGCTGGCGCAGCAGGCGGTGGCCCGCAACTGGGGCCTCTACCAGCTGAAGCCCGCGCAGACCAGCCTGGAGGACGTGTTCGTCAACCTCACGCAGAGCGAGGAGGGCGCATGATATTCACCATCGCCGGCAAGGAACTGAAGGCGCTGTTCGCATCGCCGCTCGCGTGGGTGGTGCTCACTGTAATACAGGTCATCACCGGCTACGCTTTTCTCCGCCGGCTCGATGATTTCCTGCAGATGCAGCCGCGGCTCGTGCAGATGGCGAGCCCGCCCGGCGTCACCGAGATCGTTGCCGCGTCCGTTTTCGGCACCGCCGCCGCGCTGCTGCTGTTCGCCGTGCCGCTGCTGGCGATGCGGCTGATCGCGGAGGAGCGCCGCAACCAGACCCTGGTGCTGCTGCTGTCGGCGCCGGTCTCGATGGGCGAGATCGTGCTCGGCAAGTTCCTGGGTCTCGCGGCGTTCCTGTTTCTGGTCGTGGGCCTCGCCGCGCTGATGCCGCTCTCGCTCGCCGGGGCCACGCGCCTCGACTACGGCCTGCTCGCGGGCCTCGCCGTGGGCCTCGCCCTGCTCGCCGCGAGCTTCGCCGCCGTGAGCCTGTTCGTCTCGTGCCTGACGGTGCACCCGGTGGCGGCCGCGGTCGGCGCTTTCGCGGCGCTGCTCGGCATGCTGCTGGTGGGAGAAACGGCGGCCGAGAGCCTGCGCGGGCGCGGCTGGGCGGTGGCGGCGGCCTTCGCGCAGGTGCTCTCCCCGGTCAAGAATTTCGAGCCGTTCGGCAGGGGCGTGCTCGATTCCTACCCGATCGCCTGCTCGGTGCTGTTGATCGCGGTCTTTCTCCTGCTCGCGGTCCGCCAGCTCGACGCGAGCCGCCTGCGGGGTTAAGGCCCTATGGAAATCACCCGCAAGCTGCGGCTGCAACTGGCGCTGCACCACTGGCTGTTCGTGGTGCTGCTGCTCGTGCTGGCGGGGCTCCTCGCGTGGCTCGCGCGCGAGTACCGGGTCGAGCACGATCTCACCAGCGGCCGCCGCAACACGCTGTCGGCCGCCACGCTCGAGGCGCTGAAACAGCTCGACGCGCCGGTCGGGGTCACCGCCTACGCCCTGGCGACGGACGCGCGCGGCGACAACCTGCACCGCCGCATCCAGGACTTCCTGCAGCCGTACCAGCGCGCCAAGCCCGACCTCACGCTCACCCTGGTGGACCCGCGCGAGCAGCCGAAAGCCGCGGCGGCGGCCGGCGTGCGCGGGCCGGTCGAGCTGGTGGTGGAGTACAAGCGCCGCACCGAGCGCCTGGCCGAATTCAGCGAGCAGGCGTTCGTCAACGTGCTGGTGCGGCTCGCGCGTGGGGCCGAGCGCCTGGTGCTGTGGCTCGACGGGCACGGCGAGCGCAGGCTCGACGGCGCGGCGAACCACGATCTCGGCGAATTCGGACGGCAGTTGCAGCAGAAAGGCTTCCGGCTGAACAGCGTCAACCTTGCCCTCGCCCAGGAGGTGCCGGCCAACGCCGCGATGCTCGTCATCGCGAGCCCGCAGATCGACCTGCTGGCGGCCGAAGCGCAGAAGATCCGGCGCCACCTCGACGGCGGGGGCAACCTCCTCTGGCTGATCGACGCCGAGCCGCTGCGCGGGCTCGCGCCCGTCGCCGAGCAACTGGGTCTGGTGCTCACGCCCGGCGTCGTGGTGGACCCCGACGCCGCGCGTTACAACGCATCGCCCACGGTCGCCGTGGCCGCCGTCTACGGTCGGCATCCCGTCACCGACGGCTTCCGCCTGATCACCGTGTTCCCGCAGTCGCGCCAGGTCAACGTCATCGAAAGCGATGAATGGCGCATCCGGCCGCTGGTCGAGGTCGCGCCGCGCGGTTGCGTCAAGACCGGCAAGCCCGACGGCCGCTGCGACCGGAACCGCGACGTGCCGGGGCCGGTCACGATCGCAACCGCCTTCGAGCGCGCCGTCGGCGACCGGCAGCAGCGCGTCGTGGTGGTGGGCAACGGCCATTTCCTCTCCAACACCTTCCTCGGCAACGGCGGCAACCTCGACCTGGGCGTGAACATCGTCAACTGGCTCGCCGGCGACGACAGCCTGATCACACTCCAGCCGCAGCCGATCGCCGACAGCCGGCTCGATCTCGACCAGACCACGCTCTACCTCATCGCCTTCAGCTTCCTGTTCGCGCTGCCGCTCGCCTTCATGATCACCGGCGCGGTGATCTGGTGGCGGCGGCGCCGGGTATGAAGCGGGCGCTCGCCGTCAATCTCGCGCTGGCGGCGGCCGTTGCGGCCCTGGCGGGGTTCGTCTACTGGAAACCGCACGAGCCGCCGCCGGGTTATGCGCTGTCCGCGCTCAAGCCGGATGCCGCCACCCGCATACAGATCGAGCGCGGCGGCACCGCGGCGATCGCGCTCGAAAAAAAGGGGGATGCCTGGTTTTTAACGGAACCGTTTCGCGCGCGCGCCGATGCTGCGCGCGTTGAGCGCCTGCTGGAGATCGCCCGGGCGCGGGCGACGCACCGCATGCCGGGCGCCGATCTCGCGCGCTTCGACCTCGAGCGGCCGGAGGCGCGCGTCACGATAGACGGGCAGAGCTTCGGCTTCGGTCTCGTGAACGAGATGTCGCGCGAGCAGTACGTGCTGGCGGGCGGCGCGGTGCACACCGTCCATATGCGCTACGGCACGGCGCTGCCCGGAGCCGCCGCCGACATGGCGAGTCGCCAACTCTTCGCTCCCTCCGAAATCCCGGCGCGCATCGAACTCAAGGATTTTGCAGTGACGCAACGCGACGGACGCTGGGTACTCACGCCGACGTCAGCGGAAGACCTCAGCCAGGACGATTTCAACCGCTGGGTGGACGGCTGGCGGCGCGCCACCGCGCTGCGCGTCGAGCCCTACACCCGCGGCCGGCCGCAGGGTGAGATCAAGGTCGAGTTGAAGGACGGGGCCAAGCTCACCCTCGCCATCCTCGGCAGCGCACCGGATTTCGCGCTCGCGCGTTTCGACGAAAAGCTGATTTATTACTTCGTCGCCGATGTCGCGAAACGCCTGGTGGCCCCGCCGGGATTGAACAAATAATTATTTAATATCAATAGCTTATAGTATTTATGCCCGAGCTGCCCTCAATCTTTTGCGGGGTTTTCCGCCTCCAGCTGTTCCAGGGCCGTGAGCAGCTTCTCGATCTCGTTCCTGACGACGTCCCAGATGATGTCGTCATCAATGCCCAGGTAGCCGTGAATCAGGACGTTGCGCACGCCGACGATACGCCTCCACGGAATGCCACTCACGCGACACGGATCATCCCCTTCTCGATGGTGGGCCTGAGTTCGTCCCGCAAGGCCTTGTCGGTCACCAGGTCCACCGGCCGTCCGAGCAGGTCCTCCAGGTAGAACTTGAGGTCCATGTAGGCGCCGAACGTCGCCGGGCCGGCGAATTCGACCAGCACATCCACGTCGCTGGAGGCGCCGAGCTCGTCTCGCGCTGCGGAGCCGAACAGGGCGAGATGCTTTACCGCAAACCGCTCCTGCAGGTGTTCGCGATGCTGATTCAGCGCGCTCAGTATCTCGGCCTTGTTGATGCGCATTACCTCACCGCTGCAATAACTCGGGCAAGCATACCGCAAGTGCCTTGCGGGATGTCGCCCAAGGCACCGTAGCCAGCTTTTTCTTGACGCTCCTGCGAGTGCACGGTCTGGAACGACCCGGCCTGTCCAGTCATGCAAGGAGCGGAGCGGGTAACAAGGCCTGGCGGATTAGTGCAGGTATAGTTGCACTATCTTCGTGATTTAGTGAGTTTCCGGCTTGGATGGGGTCTTTGCGGACCGCTCCTCGCTGCTGCTCTGTGTCCTCTGAGGCTTACTGCTCCTATGCCGGAATTGCCGGAAGTTGAAACCACGCGCCGCGGACTCGCGCCGCTGCTGATCGGCCAGCGCATACGCACCGCGATCATCCGTAACCGCAGGCTGCGCCGGCCGGTGCCGCGGCAACTCGCGCGTCACGTCTCCGGCGCGACGATCCAGTCGCTGTCGCGGCGCGGCAAGTACCTGCTGGTAGACTGCGGCGCGGGCACGCTGATCCTGCACCTCGGCATGTCCGGCCGGCTGTGGCTGGCGAACGGCGATGCGCCCGTCACCGACCACGATCACTTCGACCTGGTGCTGGAGAACGGGACGGTGGTGCGGCTGCGCGACCCGCGCCGCTTCGGGCTCGTGCTGTGGCAGGCCGGCGAGGCGCTGCGCCACCCGCTGCTCGCCGGCATCGGCCCCGAGCCCTTATCGGCGGAGTTCGACGGCGCGTGGCTGCATCGCGCGACGCGCAAGCGCAGCGCGGCGATCAAACTCGTGCTGATGGACAGCCACGTCGTGGCCGGCGTCGGCAACATCTACGCCAACGAGGCCCTGTTCCGCGCCGGCATCCCGCCGCGCACCGCCGCGCGGCGGCTCTCCCGCGGGCGCTGCGGCCTGCTGGCGGAGAAGATCCGCGAAACGCTGGAGCTCGCGATCGACGCCGGCGGCAGCTCGCTCCGCGACTATGTCGGCGCCGACGGCATGGCCGGCAACTTCCAGAACCAGTTCCTGGTCTACGACCGCGCCGGCGAGCCGTGCCGCCGTTGCGGCACCCCGATCAGGGAAACCCGGCAGGGGCAGCGCTCGACGTTCTACTGCCCCAGATGCCAGAAGCTGTGACTTGTCACGCCTTTTCGGTCGTCAGGCGCTGGTACTTCGCGTAGAGCTGCTCTTTTGTTTCCACGAAGTTCGGGTCGAGCGGGATGCAGTCCACCGGACAGACTTTCACGCACTGCGGCGCGGCGTAGTGGCCGACGCACTCGGTGCATTTGTGGGGATCGATGACGTAGATCTCCTCCCCCTGCGAGATCGCGTCGTTCGGGCACTCCGGCTCGCACACGTCGCAGTTGATGCACTCGTCGGTGATCATCAACGCCATAAAAGAACCTACCTGCCTCCGAGCTGCCGGATCTTGGCCTTCAGCCGCCGCGCGACGGACGGCGGCACGAACTTGCTCACGTCGCCGCCGAGGACCGAGATCTCGCGCACGATGGTGGCGGAGACGAACATGTGCTGCTCACCGGGCGTCAGGAACAGGGTTTCGACATCGGGATAGAGGCCGCGGTTCATGCCGGCGAGCTGGAATTCGTGCTCGAAATCGGACACCGCGCGCAGGCCCCGGACCACCACCCGCGCCTGGTGGCTCCGCACGAATTTCATCAGCAGCCCGGTGAAGCCCGTCACCTCGACGTTCTTCAGGTCCTTCAGCACCGTGCGCGCCATCGCCACGCGCTCGTCGAGAGTGAAGAACGGCCGCTTGGCGGAGCTGTCGGCCACCGCCACGATCACCGTGTCGAACAGCCGCGCCGCGCGGCGCACCAGGTCCTCGTGGCCGAGCGTGATCGGGTCGAACGTTCCCGGGTAGATCGCCTTGTGGTTCATGGTTGGGTCCGTTTCAATAGTTGATATCTGACCTGTCCGGCCCGATCCTGCCTCCATACCTCCCATCCCGGCGGCAGATCGGGGGGCGCCGCGCCCTCATGATAGACCAAGGCGCCCGGCGCGAGATGCAGCGGCAGCAGCGGCGCCAGCCGCGGCCAGTACCCGGCCTTGAACGGCGGGTCGACAAACACGACGTCATAGACGCCCGCATCCGAGCGCAGAAATTCCAGCGCATCCGCTTTCCTGAGCTCCACCGGGGAGGCATCGAGCGCCACGCGGCTGGCCTGCAACGCGCGGAAGGCCGCCGCGTCGCTTTCCACCATCACCACGCGCCGCGCGCCACGCGACGCTGCTTCAAACCCCAGCGCCCCGCTGCCCGCGAAAAGATCGAGGCAGGTCTTTCCGGTCAGATCCTGCCCCAGCCAGTTGAACAGGGTTTCGCGCACGCGGTCCGGGGTCGGCCGCAGGTCCGTGCGGGGGATGAACGCGATCTGCCGGCTGCGCCATTCGCCGCCGATGATCCGGACCCGGTTGGCCCTCGCCAAAGCCTACTTCTTTTCCGCATCGCCGCCGACCACCACCGTCACCATGCGGTCGGGACGGATGCGGCGCTGGAACGCCTCCCGGATGCCGGCAGCGGTGACGCGCTCGACGTTCCTGACGAAATCGTCGAGATAGGAGAGTGGCAGCCGGTAGAAGCCGATCAGGGCCAGGTAGTCGTGGATCTTGCGGTTGTTGTCGATGCGCAGCGGGAAGCCGCCGATGATGTTCTGCTTCGCAGCCGTGAGCTCCGCCTCGGTCGGGCCGCTCTCCACGAAGTCACGCAACGTCTTGCGCGCGACTTCAAGCGCCTGCGCCGCCTGGTCGCGCTGGGTCTGCATGCCGATCACGAACGGTCCGGGCCGCTTGAGCGGCGAGAAATAACTGTAAGCCGAGTACGCGAGCCCGCGTTTCTGCCGCACTTCGTCCACCATGCGAGAGACGAAGCCGCCGCCGCCCAGCACGTGGTTGCCGACGAACAGCGGAAAATAATCCGGGTCGTCGCGGCTGATGCCGGGCGCGCCGATCAGGATGTGCGACTGCGAGGCGGGATGCGCGACCGCGCGCGTCGCGCCCGATGCAAGCTCCGCCACCGGCGGCAGCGGCGCCCCGGCGCCCTCGTCCTGCGGCAGCCCGCGTGTCACCTCTTCCGCGATCGCCTCCGCTTCGGCGCGCGTCACGTCCCCCACCAGCGCCACCACTGCATTTCGCGCGGGGTAATGGCGGCGGTAGAAACCAGTCAGGTCCGCGCGCGCGAGCGTTTCCACCGTCGCCACCTCGCCAGAAGAGCGCAGCGCGTAGGGATGATCGCGGTAGACCAGGCGGTAGAACGTCAGCGCGGCGATGGTATCGGGCTTGGTGTCGGCCTCCTTGAGCGCGCCGATCAGCCGCGCCTTCTCGCGCTCGAGCACGCTTCCCGGGAATTCCGGCGCGCGCAGCAGGCGCGCAAACACGGCCAGCGCCTCGCTGCGCTCGGCCCGGCTCGAGAGCGTGCGGAGCTGGAGTCCCGCGCGGTCGGCGTCGAAGCGCCCCCCCAGCTGCGCGCCGACGTCGGCGATGCGGCGCGCGATCTCGTCCTCGCTCATGCCGTCCGCGCCGAGCCGCAGCAGGCGATTGGTCATGGAGGCCGTCCCGGATTTCTCCGGGCGATCGTAGCCCGCGCCCGCCGGAAACTCGACGCTCAAGTCGAGCATCGGAAGGTCATGGTTCTCGACGAAATAGACGCGCGCGCCGCTCGCGGTCTGCCAGTGCTGGATCGGCAGGATGGCGCGCGCCGGCAGCGCCGCCCCCAGCAGCAAAGCAACCGCAGATAAACGCAGATATACGCCGATGAGAGTTGAAAACCTGGGTGTTCCGGTATTGATCTTATCTGCGTTCATCGGCGTTCATCGGCGGTTTGAATCCCTACTCCGCATGGCGCAATCCCGCAGGCGGCGCCGCCGGCCGCCTGGCCGATAGCGGCTGCGGATCGAGAGTGGCGACGGTCAGCGCATCGTCGCCGAAATATTTGCGCGCGACTTCCTGCACCTGCTGCGAGGTGACCTGGCGCAGCTTTTCGAGCTGGAGGTCCAGCGTTTTGTGCGACAGGCCGGCGGTCTCGAGCCCGCCGATCAGGCGCGCCTGGTAGAACATCGAGTCGCGCTGGAACACGTGGGCGGCGACCGCCTGCGCCCTGGCGCGCTTCAATTCCTCTTCCGTGACGCCTTCCTCGACGATCTTGCGGATCTCGCGCCGCAGCGCCTCCTCGACCTCGGCCGCGCCCTTGCCCGGCACCGGCGTCCCGCTCAGGTAGAAGAATCCCGGGCCGCGGCCAACGCCGTCGTAGCTCGCGTCCGCCGAGCTCGCCAGCCGCTCCTCGCGCACCAGCGTCCGGTTCAGCCGCGCGGCCTCGTTGCCGTCGAGCACCGCGGCCAGCATTTCCAGCGCATACGGCTCCCAGTCGCGCTCCGGGTCGCGCAGCGCGGGCGCGCGGTACGCCATCATCACGTACGGCAGCTCCGCCGGCGCTTTCACGGTGAGCCGCCGGATGCCGCGCTGCTCCGGCTCTTCCTGCGGCTTGCGCTGCGGCAACGGCTTCGCCTGGTATGCGCCGAAATGCTTCTCCGCGAGCTGGAAGACCTGCTGCGGCTCGACGTCCCCCACCACCACCACGATGGCGTTGTTCGGGGCGTACCAGCGCCGGTAGAAGTCCAGCGCGTCTTCCACGCGCAGGTTCTCGATGTCGTTCATCCAGCCGATGATGGGGCTGCGGTAGGGATGGGCGGTGAGCGCGGTCGCCATCAGC
>JACOVL010000032.1 GCA_016177355.1 Betaproteobacteria bacterium
AAAACAACGGCCGGCGCGAGCCGACCTGCTCATAACGGCTGATGGTCGTCAGCCGTTGCGCCGATTCTAGCAGCTTCCGGCCGCTCTGCGCAGGGCCACGATGCGGAAGCTTTCACCAAGCTTACAGCCCGCTCGTGCTCGCCGTGGCCCCGGGAGCGGACGCTTCCCAGATCTCGGCGAAGCGGTCGAGCAGCGACTGCGCGCCGGCGACGTCGTTGACGCCCTGCGCGGCGCGCAGGTAGTTGTAGTGAAACCGGTGCACGTAATGGATGCCGTCGAACACCACGAACGGGTCGTAGACGCCCTTGGCCATCTGCAGCGTCTGATGGATCTTCACCGCGTGGCTGAATTGCCGCAGCAGGTCGAGCATGCGCGGGCAAACGCGCTCGATCGGCTCCGCATCGTGGACCACGATCAGCAGGCGGTTGACGCGGCTTGCCAGCAGGAACTCGCGCAGCGCCTCAAAGCGCCGCGCCGAGTTATAGGCCTGGGACAGCGTTTTGTCGAATACGTGGATGGTGCGTTGGGTCTGCGGGATCAGGCTGTCGATCACCGCCTCGTACTCGCGCATGCCCTCGAAGCGGCGGTATTCGGCGTTCGGCAGGTTGCCGGTTTGTTCCATTTTCCGGGTCCTCGTAGATGCCGGCTCCCGCGCCGGCAGTCCCGCGAGACGAGGTTTCGTCATGCAAAACGATGATACCGTACGAATATTGCGGCCCGGATAGTGGGCGCGACAAAAACGCTTGACCGCGGCGACCGATGTTCACACAATAAGTCCGCCATGTTGCCGCAGATCGAGCACAACGCTTCCGCACTGCAGCCGGGGCAGCCGGCGCCGGGTTTCGACCTGCCCGACGCCGACATGAACATGGTGAGCCTCGCGGGTTTCAGGAACCGCCGCAGCGTCGTGCTCTATTTCTACCCCAAGGACGACACCCCGGGCTGCACCCTGGAGGCGATCGATTTCAGCGAGCTCGCGGAGGACTTCGACGCGCTCAAGGCGGTGGTCCTGGGCGTGAGCATGGACGATTGCCTGTCGCACGGCGGGTTCCGCGACAAGCACGGGCTGTCGGTGCAGCTGCTGGCGGACGTCGACGGGGAAGCGTGCCGGCGCTACGGCGTGCTGCACGACAAGGAAGTGGACGGCAGGAAAAAGACCTGTATCGTGCGCTCGACTTTCATCATAGACCGCAAGGGGCTGGTGGCGCACGCGCGCTACGGCGTCAATCCGCGCGGCCACGCCGCCGAGGTGCTCGCCCTGCTCAAGAGCATCGGCAAGTGCAAATAGCGTGACTGGATTCCCGGGCGTCAGCTGCCGGGCGTCACTACGAACCTGACGCGCCCGGCTTCCTCGCTGACGCGGATTCGCACCCAGTTCATCGAGGGGCTGCCGAACACCTCCACGCGCGTGAAATTGGCGAGCGGGGCGTCTCCCGGGGCGCGGCGCAGCGGCCGGTCCACGCGGTGACGGTGCGTGTCGCCGTGTACGAGCAGCACTTCGCCGCGGAATTCCCGGGTTTCCCTGGCGAGCGCGGCGAGGAGCTCCCGGTAGCCGAAGTAGTGGCCGGTCGGCGAGGCCCACGGATTGGCCTGCATCAGCACCACCACCGCGCGCAGGCCGTCTTCGCGCGCAAGCCTGAACGAGCGCTCCAGCCACTGCTCCACCGCGGCGTTGCGGCTGCGGAACTCCTCCGGCATGTGCCGCGCGTTGTTGGCCCCGCCGGGAACGTTGAGCGTCACGAACAGCACCTCGCCGTGCCGCCAGCGCGCGTGCTCCGGGTAGTCCGGCGACTGGCGCGCGAGCTTCATCCGCCGCTGCCCGAGGCTTTCCTCGCTGCGGAAGAACAGCTCGCGCAGCTTGCGCAACCGCTCGAGGGGCTCATAGCGGCCGGCGGCAAAACGCCTGCAGTCCGTCCACTCGTTGTCGCCCGGCACGAACACGAACGGGTGGCGCGAGTACTCGAACCATTCCCGGCGCTGCAAAAACAGCCCGTCGTCGCAGCGCGCGTTGGCCGCCTTGAAATCGCCGACGTGGACCACGAAGGCGAGGTCCTCGCGGTTCATCTCGGCGATGAGATCGGGGAAGCGCTCCTCCTCGTCCCGCGTGTAGGGCGTGTCTCCCAGGGCGGCGAAGGTAAACGGCGCAGATGCATTCTGCGCGGCGGCGGGGCTCTGCGCTAGGCAGATCAGCGCGGCCGTCAGCGCCCGGGCCGCCGCGCGGTTCAGGAGTCGTCGCACTCGCGTTTCAGGCGGTAGAGCAGTTCCAGCGCTTCCTTGGGCGTGAGCGCGTCGGGGTCGAGCTCGCGCAGTCGCTTCAGCGCCGGGTGCTCCTCCGGTTCGGCCGCGACCTGCGCCTCCTTCGCGCTGCCGGCGAAGAGGTCGCGCTGCGGTCCCGCCGCGAGGCCGTGCTCTTCGAGTTCCTCGAGCCGCTTGCGCGCCGCGCGGATCACCGCCCCGGGCACGCCGGCGAGGCCCGCCACCTGCAGACCGTAGCTCTGGCTGGCGGGACCTTCCTCGACGCTGTGCAGGAACACGATCCTGTCCTTGTGCTCGACGGCGTCGAGATGCACGTTGGCGACCTGGCGGAAATCCTCCGCGAGCCGCGTCATCTCGAAGTAGTGGGTGGCGAACAGCGCGAGGCTGCGGTTTTTCTCCGCAAGATGGCGGGCGATCGCCCACGCCAGCGCCAGCCCGTCGAGCGTCGAGGTGCCGCGCCCGATCTCGTCCAATAGCACCAGGCTCTCCGGCGTGGCGTGATGCAAAATGTAGGCCGCTTCGGTCATCTCCACCATGAAGGTCGAGCGCCCGCCGGCGAGATCGTCGGCCGCGCCGATGCGCGTGAAGATCTGGTCGAGCGGGCCGAGCCGCGCGCGCTGCGCCGGCACATAGGAGCCGCAGTATGCGAGCAGCGCGATCAACGCGACCTGGCGCATGTAGGTGGACTTGCCGCCCATGTTGGGGCCGGTGACGATCAGCATCTGGCGCTCGCCCGAGAGCCGCGCGTCGTTGGCGATGAAGCTCTCGACCTGGCGCTCCACCACCGGGTGGCGGCCGCCCTCGATCTCGACCAGCGACTCGCCGGTGAACTCGGGCGCGCAGTAGTCCAGCGTCGCCGCGCGCTCGGCGAATGCGGCGAGCGCGTCGAGCTCGGCGAGCGCCGCTGCCGCCGCCTGCAACCGCGGGATGTGCGCCCCGAGATCGTCGAGCAGCCCGTCGTAGAGCAGTTTCTCGCGGGCGAGCGCGCGCTCCTGCGCCGAGAGCGCCTTGTCCTCGAACGCCTTCAGCTCCGGCGTGATGTAGCGCTCGGCGTTCTTCAACGTCTGCCGCCGCCGGTAGTCGTCCGGCGCCTTGCCGGCCTGGGCGCGCGTCACCTCGATGTAGAAGCCGTGCACGCGGTTGTACTCGACCTTGAGATTGGCGATGCCGGTGCGGGCGCGCTCGCGTGTCTCGAGCTGCAGCAGGAACTCGCCGCAATTCGACCGGATCGCGCGCAGCTCGTCGAGCTCGGCGTCATGGCCGTCGGCGATCACGCCGCCCTCGCGCAGTACCGCCGCGGGCTCGGGCCGTATCGCGGCGTCGAGCAGGGCGACGAGACTTTCCTGGGGCGCGAGCGCCCCGGCGAGCCCGGCGAGACGCGGGGCCGAGAGCGGGCCGAGAGCGGCGTCGAGCCCGGGCAGACGCTTCAGCGTCTCGCGCAGCCCGGCAAGATCGCGCGGCCGCGCGGATCTCAGCGCGATGCGCGCCGTGATACGCTCGACGTCCACGCACTGCTTGAGGATGCCGTGCAGAACGCGCCACGGCGCGTCGCTGGATGCCCCGACCAACATTCCGACCGCGTCGAGCCGCGCCTGCACCGCGCCGCGGTCGCGCAGCGGGTGGTGCAGCGCGTGGCGCAGCCACCGGCTGCCCATGCCGGTCGCGCAGGTATCGAGCAACGAGTACAGCGTCGGCGCGGGCTCGCCGCGCAGGGTTTCGGTGAGTTCCAGGTTGCGGCGGGTGGCGGGGTCCATGCGCACATAGGCGGAGTCCTGCTCGACGTTGAGCGCCCTGACGTGCGCGATGGCCGTGCCCTGCGTGCTTTTCGCATACTCGAGCAGCGCGCCGGCGGCGGAAACCGCGGCGGTGAGATCGGCGGCGCCGAAGCCGGAGAGGTCGTGGGTCCCGAACTGCTGCGTCAACGCGCGCGCCGCCGCCTCGCGGTCGAACTGCCACGGCGGCAGGCGCCTGACCGCGGCGGCGCAACCGTTCAGTCCGGGCAATTCCGCGTCCTCGGCGACCAGGATTTCCGCGGGCGCGAGGCGCTCCAGCTCCGCCGTGAGGTTGGCGGGCGCGGTTTCCATCACGGCGAAGCGGCCGGAGGCGAGCGAAAGCCAGGCGAGCCCCAGCGTCGCGCGCTCGCGGTGGAGCGCGAGCAGCAGGTTGTCGCGTTTTTCCTCGAGCAGCGCGGCATCGGTCAGCGTGCCGGGCGTGACGACGCGCGTCACCTTGCGCTCGACCGGTCCCTTCGAGGTGTTGGGATCGCCGGTCTGCTCGCAGATCGCCACCGACTCGCCGAGCTTCACCAGCCGCGCCAGGTACTGCTCCACCGAGTGGTGCGGCACGCCCGCCATCCTGATCGGCTCGCCGGCGGACTCTCCGCGGCGGGTGAGCGTGATGTCGAGCAGCCGCGCCGCGCGCTCCGCGTCGTCGTAGAACAGCTCGTAGAAGTCCCCCATGCGGTAGAACACCAGCATGTC
>JACOVL010000001.1 GCA_016177355.1 Betaproteobacteria bacterium
CGCCCGAACACCGGGAACGTCCGCAGCAGCCAGAACCCGAAGGCCGAGAGCTGGCCGGTGATCATGGCAATGCCCATCAATACCAGGATGAGGCCGGCGGCAATCTGCAGCACGGTCCCGAAGCGGCGCAGCCCTTTAAGCCGCCCGGCCAGCTCGCGCGTGAAAAGCGCCGACAGCAAGAACGGCACGCCGAGCCCCGCCGCGTAGAAGGAGAGCAGCGCAACGCCGCCTGACACCGAAGTTTGCACTGCGCTCACCGTGAGGATCGCGCCGAGCACCGGCCCGATGCACGGCGTCCAGCCAAAGCCGAAAGCGAGACCCAGCACATAGGCCGCTGCCGGGTGCCCGCCGGCGAGGCGCGGATGAAAGCGAAAGTCGCGTTGCAGCCACGGCATGCCGCGCGACATGCCGATCATGAGCAGGCCGAAGACGATGACAATCGCGCCGCCGATGATGTTGGCTTCGTAGCGGTACTGCAGCAGCAGGTGGCCGACCGCCGTCGCGCTTGCGCCAAGGGCGACGAACACCGTGCTGAAACCGAGCACAAAGAAAGCGCTCAGCATCGCCGCGCCGATTCGGCCGCGGCTATCGGCTCCTTCCTGCAACGCATGCGATGGCTGGCCGGCGACGTACGAGACGTACGCCGGGACGAGCGGCAGCACGCACGGCGAAAGAAACGAGACCAGGCCCGCGGCGAACGCCGCGGCAAGGCCGACCGTACTGCCTTCGAACATTTATTCCACCTGATCGAGGAACGTTCCGGGAGGATGCGATCAAGCCCGGTTTCCCGGCGTAGGCGTGTTCGGCTCGCTCAGCGGCTCCGCCTTGACGGCCTGGGCGCCCGGCCCGAGGGTCGCCGGCGGTGTTCCCGCCGCGGTCTGGTCGCTCTTGCTCTGGCGGTTCATGCACAGGCCGAGCGCGCACATCACAAGGCACGGGGCGACCGCGATGATGATAGACGCCAGGCCGGCGGCGACCAGCCAGTCCCAACCGAAGACCAGCGCCCCCGTGCCGCCCGCGACGGCCATGCCGATCAACAGGTTCCGCGGATTCAGCCATCCGCTTTTCGCGGCCGGCGCGCAGCATTCCTGCGCCGGGGCCGCATGCGCTTCGACGTTTCGCACGTTTTCCATCGCGTTTCTCCTTGAGTTGACAAACAATATACCTACGCGCGGCCGGGCTAAGCCCGCACCCGGTAGTTGCGCATCAGGCCGGTGTCCCCATGCTCGAGCATGTGGCAGTGGTAGGGGAACAGCCCCGCGTAATCCTTGAACGCGACGAGCACCTTGGCCCGCTCCCCGGGCATGAGGAACACCTCGTCTTTCCAGCCCTCGTCCACGTAGCCCGCGCTCACGGATTGCCATCCCTCGCGCAGCCCGCGCGTGACACCGCGCTCCAGAATCCGGAACTGCAGCCCGTGGATGTGCATCGGGTGCGCCATCATGCCCATCATCCCCATCGAGGCATCGTTGGTGAACTCCCAGATTTCCGAGGTATTCAGTCTCACGATCTCATCCTCGGCGACGCCCTCCATCTCGAAGCTACGCCCGTTGATGCCCCATTCCATCATGCCCATCGTGATGTTGAAGAGCCGCGGCTTGCGGAAATTGACCGCATCTTCGGGACGGTGGCGGACGATGGTTGATAGCCGCTGCGGCAGGGCGGCGGGCGCTTTCTCGCTGCGCGCCACGCGCACTTTGAACACCGGAAAGGCGGCGCCGTTGGGCAGCTTCTGGTTACCCATCATCATTCCCATCATCCCGCCGCCCATCATGCCGCCACCCATCATGTCCCCGCCCATCGCCATGTCGCCCGCAAAGGCGAGGCTGCGCAACGTGAGCTCGGTTCCGACGGCATGGCGGCTGAAATCCGCCCACAGCTCGAGCCGCTCTCCTGGCGCAAGCGTCACGTAGCTCCGCTGCACCGGTGCTTCGAGCAGGCCGCCATCGGTGCCGATGACGGTGAGCGGCGAGCCGTCGTCCCAGGCGAGCTTGAAGATGCGCGCGTTCGAGGCGTTGAGCAGGCGGAGCCGATACGGGCGGGTCGCCACGGACAAGGTCGCATCCGGACGCCCGTTGACCAGGATGCGGTCGCCGAGGAAGCCCATCATGCGGGTCATCATGTCCATCATGCCGCCGCTCCTCATCCCGCCACCCATCATCCCGCCACCCATCATGCCGCGGCCCATCATTCCACCGCCCATCATGCCGCCACCCATCATCCCGCCGCCCCCCGCGCCCTCGTCCGAGAGGAACACCAGCCGGTTCTCCGCGTCGAAGCTGCGGTCCTGCAGGATCAAGGGCAAGTCATATTCGCCCGAGGGAAGCTTCGCGGCCTGTTCTTCCTCGTCGCTCACGAGAAAAAGCCCGGCCAGGCCGAAATAGACCTGCCGGCCCGTGCGTCCATGGGGATGCGGATGAAAAAAGTAGGTGCCCGCCCGATCCTTGATTTCAAACTCATACACGTATCGCTTCCCCGGCGCCGCGGTATGGCGCGGATGCCCGTCCATGTCGTCGGGCACGTGCAAGCCGTGCCAATGGATGTTGCTCGCTTCGTCGAGACCGTTGTCGAAATGGATGCGCACCCGCTGGCCTTTGCGGACTCGGAGGATGGGCCCGAGATAACTGCCGGGAATTGATTGCACGCTCCGTGCATCGCCCTTCACGACTTTGCCGCGATAGGTCCAGACCGGAGTCGCGCGGCCCGACAAGACGGGCGCTTCCCCTTTGGTTGCGGTCAGGACAATTTCCACATCCGGCTCCGGGGCGCCGAGGGCCTCTTGAATCGTTGCCGGCATCGCCAGCATGCCGCCGCCGGCGGCGAGGGTCTTCAGAATTTTACGTCGTGTCCACATAGCTGATCTCCTTCGTCACGATCACAGTGATGGACCCAGATATTGACGGATCGTTGCAACCACTTCGGGACTGTCCCATTCGGCGGGGCCGAGCTTTCTGCCGATTTCGCGCCCTTGCGCGTTGATGAGCAGCGTCGTCGGCAATCCGGTCGCACCGAGCGTGGAGGTCGCCTTCATGGGCTTGTCAACGTAGATGCCGAGGTTGCTCACGCCCGTTTCCAGATAAAACTCCCTGACCGCCGGCAATCCGTCGCTGTCTATTGACAGCGCGACGACCTCGAATCCGGGGCCGCCGAGCTGCTGCTGCAGCCGGTCGAGCGCCGGCATCTCCCTGCGGCACGGCGGGCACCAGGTCGCCCATACGTTGAGGAGCACGACTTTGCCGCGGAAGTCCGCCAGCGTGAGTTTGCGCCCCGCACCGTCCTCGAAAGCGATGTTCGGAAGCGTTTGCGGCGCGGCATGCAGACGGAAAGGAAACCCCTCCGGGGGCTGCTGCGTCCCGGCGGAGCGGTCTTCCGGCGCCGGGACCAGGGAAAGGTATGCGCCGACCCCGGCCGCGATCAGGACGGCGGCGCCCAGCGCGCCGAGCGCGAGCCGCAGTGTTATTGCGCGCCGCGTCAAAGCCGCGGGTTTATCGGCCGCCATCCTCGTTCCTCTTCAGGTTGCGGATCAACGGCAGCAGCTTCTCCTCCAGGACCTGCGGCGGGATCGGCCCGATCTGTTTGTAAACGATCCGCCCGTCGCGATCGATGACGAAGGTCTCGGGAACGCCGTAGACGCCCCAGTCTATGCCGACCCTGCCGTCGAGATCGGCGCCGGTGCGCGTGTAGGGATCGCCCAGCTCGTCCAGCCAGCGCGCCGCGTCCTGCGGCTGGTCCTTGTAATTGAGCCCGTGAACCGGAACTTCCCTGGCGAGCCGTTGAATCAGCGGATGTTCCTGGCGGCAGGGGATGCACCACGACGCGAAGACGTTCACCACCGATACTTGTCCCTTCAAGTCCTTGTCCGAAAGCCCGAACGACCGTCCCTGCACGGGCGGCAGGGAAAATTGCGGGACCGGCTTGCCGATCAGCGGCGAGGGAATCTCGCGCGGATTGCGCGTCAGGCCGATCGCAAACAGGACGACCAGCGCGACGAACACCAGCAACGGGATCGCGATCGCAAAACGCCGCCGTTCCGGCGCCTGGATTCCCGATGCGCTCTGAGCTTCCTGCATGGTCATCGCTATTCCAGATTCCTGAGGGCTTCCGCACGCCACGCCATAACCTTGGCCGACCAATGGCTCTTGATGTACGCGAGTACGGCCCGGATCTCGTCGTCGGAGAGGATCGCCTGGAACGCGGGCATATCGCTCTGATAGCCCGGCGGCGCGTGCGGCGGCACGAGGCCATACTTCGTGATGTCGAACAGCACGCGCTCGGCATGATGCCAGGTGTGCCCCGTGTCATCATGCGGCGGTGCGGGCATGCGGCCGTTTGGCAGGCGCCTCTGCCAGTCAGGTTGCCCTTCCAGCCGCACCCCGTGGCACGAGGCGCAATTCTTCTCGTATACCGCGCGGCCGAGCGCGATTCTCTCCCCGCCGCGCGGGGTTTGAATGTAATACGCGAAGCCCATCATCAGCACGCCGCCAATCAGTATGCCGGCGCCGATCCAAAGCGCCAGCCGCTTCCCCGTCATTTGGCCTGACCGTTCCGCGCGATCTGCGTCCAGTTTTTGCCCGTGTTTTTGCTGAGAAACACGCTGCGTTCGAAGGTCGCGATCGCGTACTCGGACTTGTCCGCCGGATTTTGCGCGATGTAGCTCACCGCATCCTGCGTCAACGGCGGCAGCGGGATCTCGGTACGGCTGCGGGATTTCAGCGAATGGCGGTAGAGCCGCGCCGCGCCGTCGTGCATGCTGTAAACGAGATGCTCGCCGCCGAGCTCGAAGAACGCGGCGAGCGCCTGTCCTGCGGCCAGCCGTTCGAAGCGCTCCCCGCTGTCGGTCGAGAGAAACAGTCCTTCTTTTGCCGCCACCGCGACGGTCTGCGGTTTGGAAGGATGCACCGCGATCGCGTGGACCGCGCTCGTGAGACCTTGCGCCTGGGCGCGGGTCCAGGTAAAGCCGTCGTTCAGCGTGTAGTAGATCCCCGGCCGGTCCATGCGCGAATTCCGCCCGGGGTTGTGGACGTAAATGGCGTTCGTTTCATAACTTGCGCCGAGCGTATGAAAGTCGGACTCGCCCTCGAACCCGCGCTTTTCCCACGTGCGGCCGCCATCGCCGCTCACGATCAGGCCGAGCGGGTTCGTCAGTCCGGAGCCCGGCGCGGGATGCCCGCTGCTGTAGAAGCGTTTTTGGGTCGCCGTGAATCCCATGTAATCGTGCCTCGGCCCCGGGTCCTTCGACCAGCGGCCGGCGTTGTAAATCGCGAGCCCGTCGTGGACCGCCACGATCAGACGCTTGCCGTCGGCGCTGTAGGTGAGTCCGTGCACGTGGGGGAGCGTCACGCTCTGCGCGACACCGGCGCCGCTGTACAGGGTCAAAGCGAGCACAGCGAGCGCGTCTCGCAAGGCGGGATGCAGCGCATATCCAGAGAGTTTCATATTTCTCCTTCATGAGTTGGAAGCCGGAATTGCATTCTTCGTTCGCGTCGCAGATCAACATGCCGCTTTAATCAGCTTGGCGATTTCGCCGGGCGCCGAAAAAACGATGGCCGCGCGGTCGCTGCCCATGCCCACGCCGACCAGAACGGGGCGGCCCGGGCGGGGACCGAACTCGGTGGAGTCGGTCTTCAGACGCAGGTTGAATTCCCAGATTTTCAGCGTCTTGCCCGCCTCGGTGGTCACGAAGTAGGTGTCGCCGCAATAGCGGATGGCCTTCACCACGTCATCGGCCTGCGCCGACTTCAGGCGCGGCATACGCGGGCCGCGCGGCGCCTCGCTGCCCTCTGCAACCGCCCGGAGGTAGGCGATCAGGTCGCGGCGCGCTCTCTGGTCGGGCAGGCCCGGAAAAGCCATGTCGTTCCCCGGGATCATTTGCGCGGGGCTCGCCAGCCATTGATCGAGCGCGCGCTCGTCCCAGACGATGTCTGATTTGAGCATGGGGTCCGAGTAGCGCAGAAACCCCTTGGCCGTGCCGGCCTTGCGGCCGAAGAGCTGTGCCAGGCTGGGGCCGGTCATGTGGCGACCCGGTTCCGCCGAGTGGCAGGCAACACAGGCCTGGAAGACCTTGGCACCGCGTTTTGCGTCGCCTGCGGTTTCGGCCGCGGTGGAGGGCATGGCTGCTGCGAGCACTCCGGCAGCCATTCCGACCATTGCCAGGCTGCTATAACCAAGATTGCTTGAGCGCTTAGCTTTCATACATTCTCCTTGCACGTTTTCACCGTGTGTCCTCTCCAATCAATACGCGACTTTCCGATACGTACTTGTGCGGCGGAACCACCAGGTTGGTCGGAGCCGGCACGTTGCGATAGACCCTGCCTGCAAAGTCGAATTTCGAGCCGTGGCAGGGGCAGTAATAGCCGCCGGGCCAGTCGGACCCGAGATCCTGGGGTGCAACATCGGGCCGAAAGGTGGGCACGCAGCCGAGATGGGTGCAGATCGACACCAGCACCAGGTATTCCGGCTTGATGGATCGGATATCGTTGCGGGCATAGTCGGGTTGCTGGCTCTTCACCTGCGAATCAGGGTCGGCAAGCCTTGCGCGGAGACTCGGGTTCTCCAACGCCTTGAGCATCGTCCCGGTACGCCGCAGTATCCAAACCGGCTTCCCGCGCCACTCGACGGTCATCTGCTCGCCCGGCCCGAGCTTGGCAAAGTCCGCCTCGACCGGCGCGCCACCCGCCCGGGCGCGCTCGCTGGGGTTCATCGAGGCGACGAACGGGACGGACGCCGCGGCGAGACCGGCCGCGCCCACCAGACCGGTCGCCCCGGCAAGCAGCTTCCTTCTGTCCGCGTCCGGCATGGTATCCAGGGCGCCTTGATCAGTAGAGAATTTCATCCGCGTCTGTCTGAATATCGGCGGCTGATTGACATCAGTTCTACTTGCGCCGCGCCGTCGCATCGAGCAACGGCACCACCGTGCTCATCGGCAGGGCGCCCGCGTACTTCTCGCCGTTCGGCAGGAACCACGTCGGCGTGGAGGTTGCGCCGAGCCGTTTCCCAAGCGCGACGAGTTCCTCGATCGGATTCTCGCAGTCGGCCGGCGCCGTCGGCTCCGCGCGCTTCAGCATCAGGTCGTTCCAGGCTTTCGCGCGGTCCTTCGAGCACCAGACGGATTTCGTCTGCCGCACCGATTCCTCCTTGATGACCGGCCACATGAAAATGTGGACGGTAATGTTGTCCACCGTGGCCAGGTCCTTCTCGAATTTCTGGCAGAACGGGCAGTTCGGGTCCGAAAAGATCGCGATCTGACGGCGCCCGTCACCGCGCCGCGTGGTCACTGCCCAATGAAACGGCAGCTGGTTCCAGTCGATGGCCGAAAGCTTCCGCAGCCGCTCCTCCGTGAGATTGCGGTCGGTCCGCGTCTCGATCAGGGTGCCGATCAGCATGATCTGGCCGAGGGCATCGGTGTAGAACACCCTGTAGCCCTCGTTGCCTTGCACCGCCACTTCGTAGAGGTCGGCGTAGCGCATTCTTTCGACGCTGATCACCTGTGCGCTGGGTAGCTTTGTCCTGAACGCCTGGCGTATCGTCCGCTCGTCAGCGCTTGCCGCCATTGAGAAAGTCGCGATCGCCGCCGCCACCGCGCACCCATACACCCATCTGTTCCGATTCATCGCGAGCATCCTTGCGGGATGGTGCTTTTGCGCAGCGCCTTCATCGGCTCAGTTTCCCTTTTCGCGTTCGCGTCCGATCGAGCACTGTCGCCAGCCAGTACGCGAGTGGCGGAACGACGATCCATTGGAGAAGAGGAGCGATCCCGGTGCCGAGCGGCGGCACCTGAAGCATTGAATCGGCGTACTGCCAGTTCATCGTCACTTGCGTATTGACCCACTCGCTGAATACCGTGTATGCCACGCCCGCAAACGTTGCCGCCGCCAGGACGCGCCCATAGCCGAAGCTTGGCCAGCCGTGCCGGCCGAATAGCATGACCGAAGCGAGCAGCGCCGCCGTCCCGATCATCACGTCGCCAATCGTGCAATGCGCGACCGCGAAAGCGCGCGATCGCGGCGTGCCTTCCTCCCAGAGCGTATAGAAGGACAACTGGAAAATCTCCCAGACCAGGTTTCCTGCTGCGAGCAGCGGCACGAACCGCGCGAGCACGAAGCGCCAGGACGCGCGCGAGCGGTACCAAGGCGTAAACCTCCCCGGATCGGTGAGCGCGCCTTCGAACGGGGTTCCGGCGTCAGGCCGCATCGAGCAGAACCTTCACGTCGTGAACCATCGCTTCGACGGACCGCTTGTTGGCGCTGAAGTAAAGCCGCGCGCGGCCCTGCGTGTCGAAGACGTAGATTCCCGTGGAATGGTCAACCATGTAGGAATCCTGTTGCGCGCCGTGGGCGGAATGGGCGTCCTTGTCCTGCTTTTGCGCCTGGTAGTGGAGCTTGAATTCCTTGGCGACCTCGGCGGTTTCCTGCGGTGATCCGCGAAGACCGATAAAGGACGGGTGAAACGCGGGAACGTAGCTCGCGAGCCTCTCCGGCGTATCGCGTTCCGGGTCCACGGTGACGAACAGGCCCTGCACGCGGTCTGCGTCGGGGCCGAGCGCTTTCAGCACCTGTGCCATCTCCGACAGCGCGAGAGGACAGGCGTCGGGGCAGTTCGTGTATCCGAAAAACAGGAGCACGACCTTGCCCTTGAAATCGCCGAGCGTCCGGCGGTGGCCGGTATGGTCCGTTAATTCGAAGCCGCGAGCCCAGCCCACGCCGGCGATATCGGTGCCCTGGAATGACGAGCGCGGCTCGACTCCCCGGTCGCAAGCGGCGACGAGCGCGGTCGCCGCGCCCGCCGCTGCCGCGACGAGAAAGCGCCTTCTTGAGGCCGAGCGCGAATGCGAACTGCTAAGGTTGCCCATTCCTGGAAATCTTCCGTGGCGGACGGCGCTGAAGCCGTCACGTTCTATTGCATCATGGATTTTGCCCGGAGAGCGCCGCCCTGTGCCACATGATCCGCGGCAGGAGGCGGGTATCGGGGGGTCGTTTCCACCGGGGGGACGCGTTCATCGCGTCCTGCGGCGAAACCGACGGAGGGCTAGTTCAGCAGACGCTGAAGCTGGTAGATGAGGGGGGTGCTACTGATCGCGGGTGGCGCGGCACTCAGCCGCGGCGATTGTGGGGGAAACGCCACCCATCCAATGGGAGAGGGGGAGGCAAGCGTGAAAGCAACCGACGCCGGCAGTGCCGAATCGGATTTTGCTGCGTCTCGCCCCTGAATACAGTAAGGCGCGCAGGTATCAAATGTACCGACCATATCTTGCGCGGTGGCGCAAGCCGGTTCGGAACCCCCGCTGCAACAGCCATCAGCAGTGGTCGCGGCAGGTATGTTGGAGGCGTTCGCAAGGGCGGCCGAAAAGCCCGTGCAGACCTGGACCAAGGCCAAGATTGCGACGAGCAGCATGGTGTTCACGCGCCGCGGGATCTTTGACGTTCTCGGCATCATCGCTTGGGAAGTTCCGAAATGTGACCGCGCATCCGGAAGTTAGTTCATTTTACATCAATGTCCAAGTCGGGCTCGCAACGCCGCGCCCACGTCTGACGGCGTATCCAGTACCGTGACCCCGGCGGCTTCGAGCGCCGAGCGCTTGGAGGCGTAGCTTCCCTTGTCGCCCATGACGATGGCGCCGGCGTGACCCATCTTCCTGCCCTCGGGCGCGGCGCCGCCGGCGATGAAGGCGACCACGGGCTTCGCCATGGTCCTGGCGTAATCAGCTGCTTCCTCTTCCATCGAGCCGCCGATCTCGCCCACCATGACGACGGCCTCGGTGCCGGGAAAAGTGTCGAGGGCGACGAGCGCCTCGCGCGTGGTGGTGCCGATGATCGGATCACCGCCGATGCCGACGAAGGCGGATTCGCCATAGCCGGCCTGGACCACATTCAGACAAAAAAGCACTCCCAGGCTGCCGCTGCGGGAAATCACGCCGATCGAGCCCTTCCTGAAGATGCGCTCGTTGAAGGCGGGCATGAAGCCGGCGAAGCATTCGCCGGGCGTGACAGCGCCGGCGGTGTTAGGGCCGAGGATGCACGCGCCGCGTTCTCTTGCCGCGGCCACGAAGTACATCACGTCCTGCACCGGGATGTGCTCGGTCAGCACGACCAGGCGCTTTGCGCCGGCCTCGATCGCGTCCACAGCGGCTTCCTTGACCATCAGGGGCGGGAGGAACAGAACCGCGACGTCGAAACCGGCGCCCTTCATCGCGTCCCGAGCGGTGGCGAAGACCGGCACGCCGCAATGCATGGTGCCCGCCTTGTTCGGATGGGTGCCGCCGACGACCCTGGTGCCGTAGGCCTGCATCCGTCCGGTCCAGAACGTGCCTTGCTTGCCGGTGATGCCCATCACCAGCACGCGATCGGTGCCGCGGACGATCATCGAACGGCCACCAAATGAAACCGCAGATAAACGCAGATACACACAGATACTGAAAACCAGCGGCAGGATGTTTTATTCGCGTTCATCGGCGTTCATCTGCGGCTAATCTTCGCCGCTTCCACCGCCGCCTTACACGCGTCGTCCATGGTCGCGAGCGGTGTCACGCCCAGGCGATCCTTCAACACCCTGATCGCTTCCTCGTCGCCGGTGCCGTGCACCGAAAAGAAAATCGGCAGTCCGGGCTTCAAGGCCTCGATCGCCTCGATGACGCCCCGGGTCATCACGTCGGTGCGCGCGAAGGCGCCGCAGAAGTTGATGACGAGGCTCTTGATGCGGGGGTTCGCGAGCAGCAACTCGAGCGCCGGCTTCGCCTGGGTGTAGGCCTCGCCGCCGATCTCGAGAAAGTTCGCCGGGCGGCCGCCGTGGTGGCGGATCATGTCCATGGTCGTCATGGTGAGCCCCGCCCCGTTGGCGAGCACGCCGACGGCGCCGTCGAGGTCGATATACTTGAGCCCGGCGGCCTTGGCCCTGGCCTCGAGGCCGGTCAGCGTCTCGGGCGTGCCCGCGGGCGCGACTTTGGGTTGGCGCACGATGGCGCAATCGTCCATCACGAACTTGCAGTCGAGCGCGACAACGCGGCCGTCCCCGGTGACGATCAGCGGATTGATCTCCAGAAGCTCGGCGTCGAAGGCGGCATAGGCTTCGTAGAGCCTGGCGAGCGCGTCCGCGACCTTGCCTTCGTCCGCGCCGAGCGCGAGGCCCTGGACCAGCGTCTCGGCATCCGTATGGGAGAAGCCGCGGCGGGTATCGACGGGTTGGAGGCGGAGCTTGTCGGGCGCCGTCGCCGCCACCTCCTCGATGTCCATGCCGCCTTCGGTCGAAAACATGACGAGCGGGCCCTTGCTCGAGGGATCGTTCACCACCGCGGCATAAAGCTCGCGTTCGATCGGCATCTGCTCCTCGACCAACACCTTCTCGACCTTGTGGCCGGCGATCTCCATGCCGATAATGGCCCTGGCATGGGTTCTGGCTTCGTCCGGCGTCGCGGCCAGCTTGATGCCGCCCGCCTTGCCGCGCTTGCCGGTCGGGACCTGGGCCTTGACGACGACGGCGCCGATTCCCTCCGCGACCGCGGCGGCTTCGACGGGCGTTCTCGCCAGTCCGCCCTTGGGAACGGCGATGCCGTGCCGGGCCAAGAGCGGCTTGGCCGCGTGTTCCTCGAAATTCATCGGCCTCGCCCGTCTACTTTCCGTATTTCTTCCAGAACGGACCGAACAGGTCCTCTTCCGAGGGCTTGTCCTCGGGAATCGTGCGGACGATGCGGGTGATGTTCATGAAATGCCTGTAGTTGAGATTGTCGGAGAAACTGTTGCCGCCCCAGGTGCCGCAACCCATGGAGAGCGAGAACGGCATGCCATTATCGAAACTGCCGCCGGTGGCGAAGGTGTGCGCCTGCTTGACGATCACCCGCGACACCGTCATCTCGTGCGCGAGCCGCCGGATATGCGCCTCGTTCTCGGTGTAGATGCCGCAGGAGTGCCCGTTGCCCTGGTGGTCGTAGATCGCGCGCAGGATGCCGAAAGCGTGATCGAAATCGCGCGCGCGATAGACGGTGAGCACGGGCGAGAGCTTTTCGCCCGAGAACGGATGATCCTTGCCGGCGCCGGTCTCCTCCACCATCAGGCACCTGGCAGCGGCCAGCGCGGGGCGCGTGAGGCCCGCGGCCGCGCTGATTTTCTTCACCGACTGCGCGGTGACGGCGGGGGAGAGCTTGCCGCCGGGGAACATCGCTTTGGCGAGCACCTTCTTTTCGGTGGCCGTGAGCAGCGCGCCGCCCTCCCGCGCGAGCGCGGCGAGCATCCGGTCGTAAACTCCGGCGTGGACGATGACGGCATTCTCGGAGGAGCAACTGGTCGCGTTGTCGAAGATCTTGGAGGCCATGATCTTGCCTGCGGCGTCGGCGCAATCAGCGCTGTCGTCCACGATCACCGCCACGTTGCCGGTGCCGACGCCCAGCGCGGGCGTGCCGCTCGAATATCCCGCGCGCACGTTGCTCTGCGAGCCCGTCACCACCAC
>JACOVL010000033.1 GCA_016177355.1 Betaproteobacteria bacterium
CTCACATCCTTCGTGGCCTTGAAAACGATCTTGCCGTTCTCGCCGACGACCGCGGTGTTGGCGTTGGCGGTGCCGCCGTGGCGCACCAGGCCGGCATACATGCCGATGCGGCCGCCCGTGGCGATCAGTTGCCCGAGGTTCAACGCCTGGTTGTCGGGCGCGGTGATCTGGACGCGAACTTCGGGGGTGCTCGCGTCCACCAGCTCGACGCTCCTGCCGGCGGCGAGGATGATCTCGCCCTGCGGGGTCTTGATGACGCCGTGGTTCTCGACGTTCTGCCCGATCAGGTAAACCGTGCCCCCGGCGGGCGTGGTGATCGTGCCCTGGTTGACGACGTTCCCCGCTCCCGGGGTTTCGTTGAAGCGGTAGCGCCCGGCGAGGAAGTCGGCGTCGGAGAGGTTCAGGGTCGAGGCAAGGAAACCGTTGACGTCTATCTTCGCGCCGGGCCCGATCGAGATGCCGTTGGGGTTGATCAGGAACACCCGGCCGTTCGACTGGAGAGCGCCGAGGATCGCCGAAGGATTGGCGCTGATGACGCGGTTCAGGACGGCGCTCGCCGCCGACTGCTGCAGGAAGCGGGTGATTTCCTGGCTGGCGATCGAGAAGCTCTGCCAGTTGATGACCGAGCCGGGGGTGTTGGTGACGGTGAGGACGTTGCCCTGGGCGGCAAAGGTCGCCTGCCCGCGCGCTACAGTGGGCGCGGTCGGATTCGCGAGCGCGAGCTCGCCCGAGAAGCACGAAGCCACGGCCAGCGCCAGCAGCTTGTGCCTCCAAGCCGAATTCGACTTGCGGCTCCCTCTCTTCATCCCGCCCCCCGAGCTAGCGTTTACCACCAACCCCCCCGTTAAAACAGGACTTTTGCAACATTCCAACTAACCGGTTGATTCGTAACCGGATTCACCACACCCACGCTGCCGAAAAGTGCCCTTTCTTGCTGTTGCGCTTGCCTGTCGGCTCGTTAAACTGCGTGCCGTCATGGAAAACATGGGCGACGTCGAGCCGTAGCGTGAAATTCGTCTTGTAATTCATGCGCAAGCCAAAACCCATGCTATCCAGGCTGGCGCCCATCGTCTCGGCTCCGAATTCGCGGTTGCGGGTGGCCTTTCCAAAATCGTAAAACGTGAGGAACCGCAACCGGCCGCCGTCCAGGCCGATCAGCTTTGCCGCATCGGGCGTGTAGATCTCGAGATTCGTGCGGTATCCCTTGTCGTCGGTGCGGTAGCGCTCGGCGAACCCGCGGACGTTGTCGGCGCCGCCGATTGCGAATTGCTCGCCGGCGACCAGCGCATCATCCGTGTACTGGGCGTCCCATCTCACGCGGAACTGCCAGTCGCCCGCGAATGCCCGGGCGTAATTCAGGCCCATTCGGAACAGCCGGTAGCCGGCGGTTCCGTCCGGGAAGCGGGTACCGATTTTCTTGAAATCGGAGTCCTTCCCGTCATTGAGCACCGGAAAGTTCTGGCTCATGCTCAGGTAGAAGCCCAGTTCCCGCTGCTCGCCCTTCAGGCTCCCGCTATACGTGATGGAGAGAGGGTTGAGGGTGATATCCGGCACCAGGGTATCGATGCCGCCGACGGGAACCACCTGGTTCTGGTAGGCGCGGTAATCGAGTCCGAAGCTGAGCTTGTGCTCGAGGTCTCCCCACTTCGGCAGCGCATGGTTGTAGCGCGCCACCAGGATCGTGCCCTTGCCCGCCACGGTAAACAGGTCCTGCACCGTGCCCGAGTCCACGGTTGAATAACCCGCGACCAGGTCGATGGAATCGCCCAGCGCGTAAATCGGGATGCGGTAGCCGACGCCATAGATCTCCACGTCATGGTGATTGCCCGGCGACGTGACGAACTGCGCGGTCAAAACATGATCGCGGTCGAACAGGTTGGCGTGCTGGTAGGCGATTCCCAAACGATAGCGGTGCGTGTTCTCGGTCCCCGTATTGTCCAGGCTCACGCTCCAGCGCTTGGGATTAATGTCGGTGACCCGGATTGCAGCGTCAACCTGATCCTCGCGCTCGGCCGCGCGCAGCAGCACGGCCGTCTGCTTGGACGAATTCTCGTTGGCCAGCCTGATGCTCCTCGCGATCTCGAGGGAATTCGGCGTCTCGCCCTCGCGCAGCGATGGAATGCTGCGGCGCACGTTGGCGGCGCTGAAATGCTCGTTGCCTTCCACCGTGATCTTGCGGATCTTGGCCTCGATCACCCGGAACCGGACCACGCCGCGCTCGAGTTCCTGCTCGGGCAGCCGGATCTCCACGCCGCCGTAGCCCTGCCGCTGGTAAGCGGCCTGCAGGGCTTCGAGCGCGCGCTGCACGTCGCCGAAATCCTTGTCCTTGCCGGTGAACTGCGCGAGAACACTGTTGTACTCTTCCGGATTCATCAGGGTATTGCCCTCCAGCACGTAGCGCGCGATCTCGAACTTCGGCGAGGCGACGGGGACAATGGGCGCCGCTTCGGCGGGCGTCGTGACGACGGGCTTTACCGGTTTAGCTGCAGGAGGCGTTGCCGGCGCGGGTTGCGGCTTGGCAGGCTCGGCCTGGACAACGACAGCCGCCGGCTTCGGTGCAGCGGGCTGCGCTTCGGCTGGCGCAGGCTTCGGTTCCGGCGCAGCCGGCGGTGGCGGGGCAGCAGCCGGAGCCGGAGTTTCAGCCACTACGACGGGCGCAGGCTTCCGGGGTTCGGGCTTCGCGACCGTTGCAGGAGCGGTTTGCGGCTGCGCGGGCGGCTCGGAAGGATCGCGCACGTCAACGTAGGCGTAGGTCGCCGCGCCCTGCGAGACGGCGGCCGGGGCCGTGGGGCGCGGCTTCGATTGCTCGTCGAGCACGACCATCGGCAAGCAATCGCGAATCTGGCTTGCCGGAATCTCGGCCAGGCGGAACGTCACCACGCCGTCTTGCGGCTCGGGCCGGGCCAACTCGACCTTGACCGAGCAATGCCCGAGATCGTGATAGGCCTGCTGCAGTGCGTCGCGAGCGCGCTCGATGTCGGCAGCGGTTTTCCGGCGGCCTACGAACGGCGTGATGATCCGGGTGAAATCCTCGGACTTGAGGAGGACGCGGCCTTCGACCGCATAGCCGGAAACGTCCATCCGGGCGGTGCGAGAATCGCCGCTCGGCGACGAAGATTGGGCGTACGCGACTGACGCTGTCACCGCGACAGCAAGCACAGCCCACGCCCCCCTCAACACAACCCCCAATCAACCCCCTTGGTCCCAGGGTCGGACGGCATCATTGTTGTTGCACGCAAGGAACCCAGTTTTGCATTTTATAGCAAGGGCTTAAAACCAAACAGTTCATGCATCGCCGTAACTCGACACGGACGCAGACACACTGCTAAAGTGTTGCTTTTTTGCAAATAATCCCCAACTACCCACCTTATGACCCCCTCCAAACACTGCCGCCTGTTGATCCTGGGATCCGGTCCCGCCGGCTACACTGCGGCCGTTTACGCTGCCAGAGCAAATTTGAGGCCAGTACTGATCACCGGCCTCGCCCAGGGCGGCCAGCTGATGACCACCACCGACGTGGATAACTGGCCCGCCGACGCGATGGGCATCCAGGGCCCGGAGCTGATGGAGCGCTTCCAGAAGCATGCCGAGCGTTTCGGGACGGAAATCCTCTTCGATCACATCCACACCGCGAAGCTCGGCGATCGTCCCGTCACCCTGGTCGGCGACCAGGGGACCTACACCGCCGACGCGCTCGTCATCGCCACCGGCGCGTCCGCCATCTACCTCGGGCTGCCCTCGGAGAGTCAATTCATGGGGAAAGGCGTGTCGGGCTGCGCCACCTGCGACGGATTCTTCTACAAGGGCCAGGAAGTCGCGGTGGTCGGCGGAGGAAACACCGCGGTCGAGGAAGCGCTCTACCTCACCAACATCGCGAGCCGCACGACGGTCATCCACCGCCGCGACAAGTTCCGCGCCGAGGCGATCCTGGTGGACAAGCTGCGGGAAAAAGTTGACGCGGGCAAGGCCACCATCCTGTGGGATCACGTGCTCGATGAGGTGCTGGGCGACAATTCCGGCGTTACCGGAATGCGGGTGAAGAACGTGAAGACCGGCGCGCTCACGGAGAAGAAATTGCAGGGGGTGTTCATCGCCATCGGGCACCGCCCCAACACGGAACTCTTCGCGGGGCAGCTCGAGATGAAAAACGGCTACATCATCACCCGGGGCGGGTTCGACGGCAACGCCACCGCCACCAGCGTTCCCGGCGTGTTCGCCTCCGGCGACGTGCAGGACCACGTTTATCGCCAGGCGGTCACCAGCGCCGGCAGCGGCTGCATGGCGGCGCTAGACGCGCAGAAATACCTGGAGAACCACGGTTGATCTTCTGACCACCCCGGGCTGACGCCATTCCCCTCCTTGTCAAGGAGGGGAGGAACGAGGTGAGGGGTGGTTAACACGATGAAGCGCACCCACAAACCCGCCGCCAAGACGCACGAAACGAATCTGTTCCGCGCCTCCGTTTCGGACGTGACGCCGCTGCGGCAGTCGGGCAAGGTGACGATCGAGCGGCCGCGCCCCCGTCCGATACCGGTCCAGCACCTGCTCGACGAGCGCGCCGCCCTGCGGGACAGCCTGAGCGATCACCTCGCGTGGGAGACCGGCGCCGAGACCGGCGAGGAGCTTTCCTACGCGCGCAACGGCATCGGCGCCCAGACCCTGCGCAGGCTGCGCCGCGGCCACTGGGTAGCCCAGGACGAGCTCGATCTCCACGGCTTCACCCGCCTCGAGGCGCGCGAATTGCTGGTGGAATTTCTCACCCGTTGCCTGCGCCGCGGCTTGCGCTGCGTACGCATCATCCACGGCAAGGGCTTGCGCTCGAAGAACCGCGAGCCGGTGCTCAAGCAGAAAGTGGCGAACTGGCTGATGCAGCGCGAGGAAATCCTGGCCTTCTGCCAGGCGCGGCAATCTGACGGCGGCGGCGGCGCGGTGATGGTGCTGCTTAAAGGCGCGAGCGGTAAGCGGTGAGAGCCCCTAACAAAATGAAACGGTTCAGCTTTGCTCCCCTCCTTTTCAAGGAGGGGAGGCCCGTAGGGCCGGGGTGGTTGAGAGTGGAGGCTCGCATGTCCACCACCCCGTCGCTTCGCGCCACCCCTCCTCAATGAGGAGGGGAAATCATTTTGTTAGGCGCTCTAAACCGCTGCCTCGTCGGTTTCCCCGGTGCGGATGCGGATCACCTGCTCCACGCTGGAGACGAAGATCTTGCCGTCGCCGATCTTGCCGGTGCGCGCGGCCTTGATGACGGCGTCGATCGCGCCTTCGAGCAATTTGTCGGGCACCACCACTTCCACCTTGACCTTGGGCAGGAAATCCACGACGTACTCGGCGCCGCGGTAGAGCTCGGTGTGGCCCTTCTGCCGGCCGAAGCCCTTCACTTCCGTGACGGTCAGGCCGCTGACGCCGATCTCGGACAATGCTTCCCGCACTTCGTCCAGCTTGAACGGCTTGAATATCGCCTCGATTTTTTTCATGGGATTCCTCCGCGTGCCGGGCCCGGATTCACTCCAAGGATAGCACAGGGCGCTACTCGAACCGGTGCCGGAATTTGTTGGTGATGGGGAAGCGCCAATCCTTGCCGAAACCGCGGGGGGTGATGCGGATTCCGACCGGCGACTGGCGCCGCTTGTACTCGCTGCCGCGCACGAGCTGCACCACCCGCTCCACGTCCTTCGCCGACAATCCCAGCGCGGCGATTTCAGCGGGGCTGCGGTCGTTCTCGACGTAAGCCTCCATGATGGCGTCGAGCACCGGGTACGGCGGCAGGCTGTCCTGGTCGGTCTGGTCCGGGCGCAGCTCGGCGGACGGCGCGCGCTCGATCACGCGCTGCGGTATCACCGGCGCGAGGCCGTTGCGGTAGCGCGCGAGCCGGTAGACCATCATCTTGTTGATGTCCTTCAGCACGGCGAATCCACCGGCCATGTCGCCGTAGAGCGTGGCGTAGCCGGTGCCCATTTCGCTCTTGTTGCCGGTGGTGAGCACCAGCGCGCCGCTCTTGTTGGAAAGCGCCATCAGCAGCGTGCCGCGAATGCGCGACTGCAGGTTTTCTTCCGTGGCATCGGCGGGAAGACCCTTGAATTCGCCGGCCAGTGCCTTGAGAAACGCGTCGAAGACCGGCTTGATGGCGATCTCGGTATAGCGCACCTTGAGCGCGCGGGCTTCGGCCTTCGAATCCTCCACGCTCATGCCGGCGGTGTATTGCGACGGCATCATCACCGCGCGCACCCGCTCCGCGCCCAGCGCATCCACCGCGATCGCCAGCGTCAGCGCCGAATCGATGCCGCCCGATATGCCGATGAGCGCCCCCGGAAATCCGTTCTTGCCGATGTAGTCGCGCACGCCGGTCATCAATGCGCCGTAGACCTCGGCCTCGGCGGCGAGCGGCCCGGCGATCTCGCCCGGCTGCGGGTCGCCGTCGGTGAGGGTGACCAGTCCCAGCGCCTCCTCGAACATCGGCAGCCGGTGCGTCAGAACGCCCCCCCGGTTGAGCACGAAGGAGCCGCCGTCGAACACCAGCTCGTCCTGCCCGCCGACGAGATTCACGTAGACCAGGGACAATCCCGTTTCCGCCACCCGCTGGCGCATCACGTCGTAGCGCACGCGCTGCTTGTCCAGGTGATAAGGAGAGGCGTTCAGCACCAGCAGCACGCTCGCCCCCGCCGCGCGCGCCACCCGCGGCGCCTCGGCGTTCCACGAGTCGGCGCAGATGTTGATGCCGACGCGCGCGTCGCGGCCAGCCGCGCCCGGCCTGGCGGTGGCCGGCCCCTCCGCTCCCCAGGTGTCCTCGCAGATGTTGACGCCAAAACTCACGCCGTTCATCCCGAACACGCACGGACCGCCGCCGGGCTCGAAATAGCGTTCCTCGTCGAACACGGTGTAGTTCGGCAGCCGCTGCTTGTCGTAGACGCCGATCACCTGGCCGCCCTGGATGACGGAAGCGGAGTTGTAGCGCTTGCCGGCGTCGTGGCGCGGGTGCCCCACGACGAGCGTCACTTCCCGGACGCGTTTCGCCAGATCTTCCAGCGCCTGGTCGCAAGCCACGAGAAAATCCTCCCGCAGCAGGAGATCTTCCGGCGGGTAGCCGCACAGCGCGAGCTCCGGCGTGACCATGAGATCGGCACCGGCGCGGCGCGCGCGCGCCGCGAAGTCGGCGATGCGGCTGACGTTGCCGGCGAGATCGCCGACCGTCGCGTTCAACTGCGCAATCGCTATTTTCATATCGCTAATATATCATCTGGCAGCCGTGTCCGCAGCCCGACGGAACTAATTATAATTATTATATTCAACAGGTTATTGTAATCACCTCGCGTATAAAATGATGGCCACGCGCAATGCCCGGCGCCCTGCCTGAATCCGCCGCGACGATCGAGGTCGTCGACACGCTCGCCGGCGTCGCAGCCGGCGAGTGGAACCGTCTCGCGAACGGCAACCCGTTTCTCAGCCATGAATTCCTGTCGGCGCTGCACGAAACGGGTTGCGCCGGCGCCGCGGCGGGATGGACGCCGCAGTTCCTGCTGGCGAAATCGCGCGGCGCGCTGGTCGGCGCGATGCCGCTCTACCTCAAGGCGCACTCCTACGGCGAGTACGTGTTCGACTGGGCGTGGGCCGAGGCCTATTACCGGAACGGCATCGCCTACTACCCCAAGCTGGTCGCGGCGGTGCCGTTCACGCCGGTGACGGGAACGCGGCTGCTCGCGGCGGACCCGGCCGCGCGCGAGCTATTGATCGCCGCGGCGCTCGAGCTTGCCCGCCGCCTGGGCGTCTCGTCGCTGCATTGCCTGTTTCCGACGCGCGCGGAGGCCCGGCGGCTGCAAGCGCACGGCATGATGGCGCGCACCACCGTGCAGTTTCACTGGGTCAACCGCGGCTATGGAAACTTCGAGGAATTCCTCGGCGGCTTCAGCCACGACAAGCGCAAGAAGGTGCGGCAGGAGCGCCGCAAGATAGACGCGGCCGGCATCCGTTTCCAATGGCTGGAGGGAGACCGGATCACCGAGCGCGACTGGGCGTTCTTCAACCGCTGCTACCAGAAAACGTACCGCGAGCACGGCTCAACGCCCTACCTCAGTCTCGAGTTCTTCCGCCGCATCGGCAGGACCCTGCCGCAGCGCGTCGTGCTGATCGTCGCCGAGCGTGATGGCGTCCCGATCGCCTCCTCCCTCAACATCCGGGACGCCGGCAGGCTGTGCGGCCGTTACTGGGGCGCAGTGCAGCACTACCCCGGCCTGCATTTCGAGACCTGCTACTACCAGGGCATCGAGTATTGCATCGCGCGCGGCATCGCTGCGTTCGAGGGCGGCTCGCGGGGGGAACATAAGCTCGCGCGCGGGCTGGAGCCGGTCGAGACCTGCTCGGCGCACTGGCTCGCGCACCCCGAGTTCGCCGCGGCGGTCGGGCAATTCCTCGCGCGCGAGACGCGCGGCATGGGACACTATCTCGACGAGCTCAACGAGCGCAGCCCGTACAAGCGCGTGCGCGAAGGGAGAGCACCATAGAAACAACGACCAAACAGCAATGGGGTTACGGCCTGCCGGACCAGGCGCATGCGGTGCGCCCGCAACCCGAACCCCCGGCTCCATCCGGCAAGCTGCTGCCCTGGCTGCGGCACCTGCGCGGCGACCTGCTGGGCGGGTTCACCGCCGCGGTGCTGACCATACCGGTCAGCATGGGCTACGGGCTGCTCGCGCTTTCCGCTCTCGGCGAAAATTACGTTGCGACCGCGATCCTCGCCGGGCTCTACGCGCCGGTCATCGGCTGCGTCGTCGCCGTGCTGCTCGGCGCGAACACCACGATGATCTATTCGCCGCGCAGCATCGTCACCTTCCTCATCGGCTCCATCGTGCTGCATAACCTGGCGCTGTCCGGCGTGCCGGCTCTGCAGACGGCGGGTCCCGGCGCACTGCTCGTGCTCGCCTTCCTGCTGGTATTCATCGCGGGCGGTTTCCAGCTGCTGTTCGGCCTGCTGCGGCTGGGCAGCGTGGTGAAGTACATCCCGGCGCCGGTCTTTGCCGGCTTCCAGAACGCGGCGGCGGTGCTGATATTCCTGTCCCAGGCCAACGCCATGCTCGGCCTCGGGAAGCCGCTGTCCTCGTTCAGCATCGTCACGCTCCCCGGCGCCGTGCAGCCCCTCACCCTGCTGGTCGGCGCCGCCACCTGCGCGCTGATCCTGAAAGGCGCGCGCATCACCAGGGCCGTCCCGCCGACGATACTCGGGCTGATCGGCGGCGTTGCGCTCTACTACCTGTTCGCCCTGCTCGGCCTGCGCGAGCATCTGGGCCCGGTCGTGGGCGCCATCCCTTTCGCCTGGCCGCCTCCTAATTTCATCAGTGAATTCAATGACATAGTTACTGGACCCCAAGCCCTGCAAATCCTGCCGGTGCTGCTGGCCGGGGCGGCCAGCCTCGCGATCGTCGCTTCGCTCGACGGGCTGCTGTGCGCGCGCCTGGTCGAAGCCGATTCCGGCAAGCGCATGCACGGCAACCGCGAGCTGGTGCGGCTCGGCGCCGGCAACATGGTCGCCGCGTGCTTCGGCGGCATCGCCAACGGCATCAATCTCGGCTCGAGTTTCGCCAACCATCGCAGCGGCGCGCGCACGCCGCTCTCGCTGCTGGTGCACGCCGCCGTCATCCTGCTCGCCGTCGCCGCGTTCTCGCCGCTCATCAGCTACCTGCCGCGCGTCGTGATCGCGGCGATGCTGGTGGTGGTGGCGATCCAGCTCGTGGACCGCTGGACACTGCAAATCGTGCGCAAGCTCGCCGCGCGCGACTTCACCAGCGCGCAGAGCGTGCTGCTCGACCTGCTGATCATCGTGATCGTGGCGGTGGTCGCGGTCACCATGAACCTGGTGATCGCCGTCGCGATCGGCGTGGCGGTGACGGTGCTGTTCTTCCTGTTCCGCATGAGCAAGTCGGTGATCCGCCGCGCCTATCGCTGCGACGCCGTGCACTCGCGCAGGACCCGCGAGCCCCGGCTCATGGATATCCTCTCCCGCGACGGCGGCAGGATCCTGGTGCTCGAGCTCGAAGGGCCGGTCTTTTTCGGCACCGCTGAAAATCTCGCGCTCTATCTGGAATCGGCGTGGCGCGACCACGTTTCCTACGTGATCATGGACCTCAAGCGCGTCAACGAGATTGACAGCACCGGCGCCAAGGTCCTGCTGCAAGCGCACGACCGCCTGACCCGGGAAGGCAAGTACCTGCTGCTGAGCTCCTTCCCGGAAGGCACCCCGCTCGCCAACTTCCTCAAGGACATGGGCGTGACCGCGGCGCTCACGCGCAACCGCCTGTTTCCCGATCTCGACCGCGCGATGGAATGGGCCGAGGACCATCTGATCCTCGCGCAGCTGGGGGACGTGGAGTCCGGCGCCGAATTCCCGTTTGGCCGGCTCGACGTGTTCGCCCACATGGACGAGACGGAACTCCCGGTGGTCAAGCAGGCGCTGTCACGGCGGTTTTACCGCAAAGGCGACGTATTGTTCCGGGAAGGCGACAACAGCGACGAGCTCTACGTCATCGCCAAGGGCAGCGCCAGCGTGCGGCTGCGGCTCTCGGGGGCGGAGCGCGAGACCCGTCTCATCACCTTCTCGCCCGGGACCGTGTTCGGCGAGGTGGCGCTGCTCGACCAGGAGGCGCGCTCGGCGACGGTCGAGGCGGACGAGGAGCTGGTGTGCTACGTGCTCACGCGCCGCGACTTCGAGCAGCTCACCCGCGAGCATCCCCTGATCGCGATCAAGCTGCTCACCAACCTCGGGCGCGAGCTCTCCGGCCGCCTGCGCCGCGCGAACCGCACCATCTACCAGCTCGCAAGCTGACCGTCGTTCATTTCGCCTCGCGGCGGAAGCGCGAGAAGAACCGCCACATTTCCGCGTTGGCGTCGATCACGGCGGTGCCGGGTCCGAGCAGCAGCGGCAGGTAGTCCTGAACTCCGCCCGGCCAGACGTGGCCGGCGCCGGTGAGCTTCCACAACACGACTTCGGTCCCGGCGATGCACGGCTTGTAGGTCAACCGCGTTGCGGTATGCCCCGCATCGGGCGCGCCGGGTCTTCCGGTCGCGTACGCCACGGCCGCGGGCTGCACCGGGCATTGATTGCGGTCGAGCCATTTTTTCAGCATCGCACCCACCGGCTGATGGAACACGCGCGTGTCGGTCAGCGGGAACGCCGGGCCGAGCCCGCCGCCGTAGAGCGCGCGCGCGTCGTCCACGCTGTGGATGTGCATCACCGGCACCGGCAGCCGCGGCGCGAAGCGCGGCAGCGTCATCGCGCCCGCGACGCCCGCCACCGCGGCGATGCGCTCCGGCGCCTCGGCCGCCAGGCGGTACGCCATCATCGAGCCGTTCGACAGCCCGGTCGCGTAAACGCGGGCGCGGTTGATCGGAATGCGTTTCGCCAGATCGTCGAGCACCGCCAGCGCGTAGCCGACATCATCCATGCGCGCCGCCGCGGCCGAGCCGCAGCAGGTGCCGGCGTTCCAGGTGAGAAAGCGCCCGGCGATGCCGCCGGTGCCGTTGGGATAAACGGCGATGAAGCCCTCGCGGTCGGCCGTCCCGTCCATCCGCACGTAGGCCTGATGCGCCTTCGCGTGGCCGCCGCCGCCATGAAAATTGATCACCACCGGCAGCGGCCGCCCGGCCTGCGCCTGCGGCGGGACATGAACCAGGTAGCTGCGGCGCAGCGCTTTGTGTGTCAGCGCGAATTCGTGGTCCCCCGGCGCCAGCGCCGCAGCCGCAGCCAGCGGCAGCGCGAGCAACACGGCCGGGAACAGCTGATGAAGCAATGAATGCGGAGTCATGCGAGCGCCTATTTGTCTCGTCGCCGGCATGTTACCGTATTGAATTATCGAGCCACAGGACTTGTATCGTCATGAAATTCTGCAGTCATTGCGGCGCCCCGGTGACGCTGCGCGTGCCGCCGGGCGACACGCTGCCGCGCCACGTGTGCGACGCCTGCCACGCCATCCACTACCAGAACCCGCGCATGGTGGTGGGCTGCATCGTCGAGTGGGAAGACCGGATCCTCCTGTGCCGCCGCGGCATCGAGCCGCGGCACGGGTTGTGGACGGTGCCCGCCGGCTTCATGGAAAACGGCGAGACCACGTTCCAGGGCGCGCTGCGCGAGACGCTGGAGGAAGCTCACGCCCGCGTGGAAATCGACTCGCTCTACGCGCTCTACAACATCCCCCACATCAACCAGGTCTACCTGCTGTTCCGCGCGCGCTTGCTGGACACCGCCATCAGCCCCGGCGCCGAGACGCTTGAAGTGAAGCTGTGCCCGGAAAATGAAATCCCCTGGGAGCGGATCGCTTTCGCCAGCATCCGCAACGCGCTGGCTCATTATTTCAGCGACCGCAAGCGGGGCGCATACCCGTTCCACACGGGCACCATCGAGCCCGCGCCGGCGAAGAAATAGCGTGGAAACGCCGGCCGCGCCGACGGGTCCAACTTGAGACTGATGCTCCGCAGCAATTTTCCGATACTGTCAAGAAACTCTTTTCAAAACGGCAACTTAGGCGTAACATTTACGGGGTTTGCGCAGTCGTCATTAGAGTCATCATAGCGGTGTCATCGCGCAAGTCGCTGAATCGTTAAAGTAAAAAAAGCAGCACCCAGGAGCAGGATTGAAACCCACCGACATCGGTCATCCCGGCTACTTTCATAAAGTCGTTGACTGTCAGTGGGCGTGCCCGGCCCACACCCCCGTTCCCGAGTACATCCGCTTGATCGCTGCCGGGCGTTACGGCGACGCCTACATGGTGAACTGGCACTCGAACGTGTTCCCCGGCATCCTCGGGCGCACCTGCGATCGCCCGTGCGAGCCGGCATGCCGCCGCGGGCGCGTCGAGGAGCGCAACGCGGAAAAGCCCGAGCCGGTGGCGATCTGCCGCTTGAAACGCGTGGCTGCGGACAACAAGGAAGACATCCGCGGCCGTCTGCCGAAACCCCCGCAGCAGAAGAACGGCAAGCGCATCGCCTGCATCGGCGCCGGGCCCGCCTCCCTTACCGTCGCGCGCGATCTCGCGCCGCTCGGCTACTCGGTCACCGTGTTCGACCAGGACCCGCGCGCCGGCGGCATGATTCTCTCGCAGATCCCGCGCTTCCGCCTGCCGCTCGAGGTGATCGACGAGGAAGTCGGCTACGTCCTCGATCTCGGCGTCGAGTTCAGGGGCGGCGTGAAAATAGACAGCCTGAAGCGGCTGCTGACGGAAAATTTCGACGCGGTCTTCGTCGGCAGCGGCGCCCCGCGCGGCCGCAACCTCGACATCCCCGGCAGGACGGAAGCCGCCGCCAACATCCACATCGGCATCGACTGGCTCGCGAGCGTGTCGTTCGGGCATGTCAGCAGGATCGGCAAGCGCGTGATCGTGCTCGGCGGCGGCAATACCGCGATGGACTGCTGCCGCTCCTCCCGGCGCCTCGGCGGCGAGGACGTGAAGGTAATCGTGCGCTCGGGCTTCGAGGAGATGAAGGCCTCGCCGTGGGAGAAAGAGGACGCGCAGCACGAAGGCATCCCGATCCTCAATTACCTGGTTCCCAAGGCGTTCCTGCACGAAAACGGCAGGCTCACCGGCATGACCTTCGAGAAGGTGAAGGCGGTCTACGACGGGGAGGGAGAAAAGCGGGGCCGCCGCCTGGTGCCGACCGGCGAGCCGGACCAGCGCTTCGAATGCGACGACGTGCTGGTGGCGGTGGGACAGGAGAACGCTTTCCCCTGGATCGAGCGCGATATCGGGATCCAGTTCGACCCGTCGGGCATGCCGAAAGTGGACAAGGTGACGATGCAGTCCACGCTGCCGAATGTGTTCTTCGGCGGCGACTCCGCGTTCGGCCCCAAGAACATCATCTGGGCGGTCGCCCACGGGCACGACGCGGCGATCTCGATCGACAAGCTGTGCCAGGGCGAGGACATCAGGGAACGCCCGGGACCGCTGGTCAACCTGATGTCGCAGAAGATGGGCATCCACGAGTGGAGCTACGACAACGACGTCTCCCCCGAGAGCCGCTACCAGGTGCCGTGGCGCGACAAGAAGGTGACGCTGAAGGACATCAAGGTCGAGGTCGAGATGGGCTTCGACGCGAAAGCGGCCTTTGCCGAAGCGCAACGGTGCCTCAACTGCGACGTGCAGACGGTGTTCACCACCCGGCTCTGCATCGAGTGCGACGCCTGCGTGGACATCTGCCCGATGGACTGCATCACGTTCACGGCCAACGGCGAGGAGGAGGCACTGCGCGCGCGGCTGAACGCGCCCGCGGAGAACCGCGCGCAGGACCTGTACGTCGCCGACGGGCTCAAGACCGGGCGCATCATGGCGAAGGACGAGGACGTCTGCCTGCACTGCGGCCTGTGCGCCGAGCGCTGCCCCACCGGGGCGTGGGACATGCAGAAATTCCTGCTCGACCTGACGCACGCGGGCCCGGGCTGCCGCAAGGCCCCGCCCGAGAGGAAGGCCGCATGAAGCGGATCGAGGCGGTCAACGACCTCGTCGTCAAGTTCGCCAACATCAACGGCTCCGGCTCGGCGAGCGCGAACGAGCTGTTCGCCCGCGCCATCCTGCGCATGGGCGTGCCGGTCTCGCCGCGCAACATCTTCCCCTCCAACATCCAGGGACTGCCGACCTGGTACGAAGTCCGCGTCAGCGAGAGCGGCTACCTCGGCCGGCGCGGCGGCGTGGACCTGATGGTCGCGATGAACCCGCAGACCTGGGACGCCGACCTGAAGGAGATCGAGGCCGGCGGCTACCTGTTCTACGACAATTCCAAGCCGCTGCCGAAGTCGAAGTTCCGCGAGGACGTGAACGTCATCGGCATGCCGCTGACCGGGATCTGCAACGCGACCTATACCGACCCGCGCCAGCGCCAGCTGTTCAAGAACATCATCTACGTCGGCGCGCTCTCCGCCCTGCTCGAGATCGAGCCCGCGGAAATCGAGAAGCTGTTCTCCGAGCAGTACCGGGGGAAGGAGGCGCTGCTGCAGTCGAATGTCAAGGCGCTGCGGCTCGGCCGCGATTACGCCCTGCGGCATTTCAGCTGCCCGCTCGGCATACGCGTCCGGCGCGCCAATAACATCGGCAACAAGATTTTCGTGGACGGCAACACCGCCTCGGCGCTGGGCGCGGTCTACGGCGGCGCCACGGTGTGCGCGTGGTACCCGATCACGCCCTCCTCCTCGCTCGCCGAGGCGTTCATCAGGCACTGCCAGAAGCTGCGCGCGGACCCCGCGACCGGCAAGAACCGCTACGCCGTCATCCAGGGCGAGGACGAGCTCGCCTCGGTGGGCATCGCGATCGGCGCCGGCTGGAACGGCGCGCGGGCGTTCACCGCCACCTCCGGCCCGGGCATCTCGCTGATGACGGAATTCATCGGCCTCGCCTACTTCGCGGAGATCCCGGTGGTGCTGATCGACGTGCAGCGCGGCGGCCCCTCGACCGGCATGCCGACGCGCACCCAGCAGTCCGACCTGCTCTCCTGCGCCTACGCCTCGCACGGCGACACCAAGCACGTGCTGCTGTTCCCGGAGGACCCCACCGAGTGCTTCGAGCTCACCGCGCAGGCCTTCGACCTCGCCGACCGGCTGCAGACGCCGGTGTTCGTGATGAGCGACCTCGACATCGGCATGAACACGCGCCTCGCCGACCCGTTCCGCTGGGACGACACGCGCGCCTACGACCGCGGCAAGGTCATGACCCACGACGACCTGGAATCGGGCAAGGACTTCGGCCGCTACCTGGACGTGGACGGCGACGGCATCCCCTACCGCACCTACCCGGGCACGCACCCGACCCGGGGCGGCTACTTCACGCGCGGCACGACCCGCGACCGCTACGCGCGCTACAGCGAAGCCGGGCCCGACTACATCTACAACATGGAGCGGCTGCTGCGGAAGTTCGACACCGCCAAGAAGCTGGTTCCCAGGCCGCTGCTCACGCCGGCGGAGAAGCCGGCGCGCTTCGGCGCGATCTTCTACGGCTCGACCAGCCCGGCGCTGCACGAGGCGCTCGACGTGCTGGCGGAGCGCGGCATCCATATCAACGCGCTGCGCGTGCGCGGCTTCCCGTTCGCGGACGAGATCGCCGATTTCGTCGCCGCGCATCCGTGGGTGTTCGTGATCGAGCAGAACCGCGACGCGCAGCTGAAGACGCTGCTCGTGAACGAGGCCAGGGTGAACCCGAGTCGGCTGCTGTCGGTGCTGCACTACGACGGCACGCCGATCACCGCGCGCTTCATCGTCGACCAGATCTCGCGGCACGCCGCGGCGCGCAGCGTGGTGCCGCTCAAGAAGGTGGTGTCATGACCTACATCGCGAAACCGAGGCTGCACCATCCGACGCTGTCGAAAAACAACGTCGGCTACACGCGCCGGGACTACGAAGGCAAGATCTCGACCCTGTGCGCCGGCTGCGGCCACGACTCGATCTCGGCCGCGATCATCCAGGCGTGCTGGGAGCTCGACATCCAGCCGCACCGGGTCGCGAAGCTCTCCGGCATCGGCTGCTCGTCCAAGACGCCCGACTATTTCCTCGGCAACTCGCACGGCTTCAACAGCGTGCACGGGCGCATGCCGTCGGTCGCGACCGGCGCCAATCTCGCCAACCGCGATCTCATCTATATGGGGGTCTCGGGCGACGGCGACTCGGCCTCGATCGGGATCGGCCAGTTCGCGCACTGCATGCGGCGCGCCGTCAACCTGGTGTATATCGTTGAAAATAATGGTGTTTACGGCCTGACTAAAGGGCAGTTTTCCGCCACCGCGGACCGGGGCTCGAAGTCGAAGCGTGGCGTCGCCAATACCGATGAGCCGCTCGATATGATCGGGATGGCCCTGCTGCTCGGCGCCACCTACGTCGCGCGCAGCTTCTCCGGCGACAAGCAGCAGCTCACGCCGCTGATCAAGGGCGCGATCGAGCACAACGGCGCCGCGTTCCTCGACGTAATATCACCTTGCGTGGCTTTCAACAACCATCCGGGCTCGACCAAGAGCTACGACTACGTCCGGAGCCACAACGAAGCGGTGAACCGCCTCGACTTCATCGAGGGCCGCGAGGAAATCACCGCCGACTACGCGCCGGGCGAGCTCGCCACCGTCACGCAGCACGACGGCACGGTGCTGCGGCTGCGCAAGCTCGCGCAAGATTACGATCCGACTGACCGCATCAGGGC
>JACOVL010000034.1 GCA_016177355.1 Betaproteobacteria bacterium
ATCCGGCGGTGGGCGGCGGCGAGCAGCCCGATTTCATGAACGCGGTCGCGATGCTGGAGACGCAGCTCGCGCCGCGCGAGCTGCTGGGCGAGCTGCTCGCGACCGAGCGCGCGCACGGCCGGACGCGCGATTTCCCCAACGCTCCGCGCACGCTCGATCTCGACATCGCGCTCTACGGCGGCCTCCGGCTCCACGAGCCGGGACTCGTCATCCCGCACCCGCGCATGCTCGGGCGCGCCTTCGTGCTGCTGCCGCTCGCCGAGATCGCGCCGGAGGCCCGGGTGCCGGGCGCGGGACGCGTTGCGGACCTCGCGCGCAACGTGGATGCCTCGGGCTTGGTGAAACTCCTCAATGCAACCGCCGATGAACGCCGATGAACGCAAATAAGTTCAATATAATCTATTGAATTATTTATGGTTTATATCGGTGTTGATCGGTGTTTATCTGCGGTTAAATTTTGGGTCTTTGAATGACTGCGAAGCTGCCCGACAAGTACCGCTACGTCGTGATCGAGGGGCCGATCGGCGCGGGCAAGACGAGCCTCGCGCGGGTGATGGGCGAGCGCACGGGCGGCGCGCTGCTGCTGGAGGACCCGGACGCGAACCCGTTTCTTCCCGGCTTCTACCAGGACCGCGCGCGCTACGCGCTGCCGGCGCAGCTCTATTTCCTGTTCCAGCGCTCAACCCAGGTGCGCGCGCTGTCCCAGCCGGATCTCTTCGCGCGGCTCACCGTCGCCGACTTCATGCTGGACAAGGACGCCCTGTTCGCGCGGTTGACGTTGAACGACGACGAGTTTGCGCTCTACCGGCAGGTCTACGCGAGCCTCAAGCCCCGGGCCCCCGCGCCCGACCTGGTGATCTACCTGCAGGCCACGCCGGAGACGCTGATCGAGCGCGTGCGCCGCCGCGGCGTCGCCTACGAGCGCGGCATACCCGACGACTACCTGGTGCGGCTCGCGGAGCACTACGCGCGGTTCTTCTGCCAGTACGACGCGGCGCCGGTGCTGACCGTCAACTCGGAAAATCTGAATTTTGTTGATCAGCCGGCCGATTTTGATTTATTGTTGGGCCGCATCACCGCCATGCGCGGCCCGCGCGAGTTTTTCTCGATGGGTGGCTGAATGAGGATCACGCTCAATACGCTGCAGAAGATGGCGCAGGAAGGCAACCGCATCGCGATGCTGACCTGCTACGACGCGAGCTTCGCCGCGCTGCTGGAGGCGGCCGGGGTCGACTGCCTGCTGGTGGGCGATTCGCTTGGCAACGTGCTGCAGGGACATGAGACCACGCTGCCCGTGACGTTGCGCGACATGGTCTACCACACGCAGTGTGTCGCGCGCGGCGCCAGGCGCGCTTTCGTCATCGCGGACATGCCGTTCGGCACCTTCCAGCAGAGCCCGCAGGAGACCTTCCGCAACGCCGCGGAGCTGATGGCCGCGGGCGCGCAGATGGTGAAGATCGAGGGCGGCGCGCCGATGGTGGAGACGATCGAGTTCCTCACCGACCGCGGCATCCCGGTGTGCGGGCATCTGGGGCTGACGCCGCAGTCGGTGCACCAGTTCGGCGGCTACCGGGTGCAGGGCAAGGGCGAGAGCGAGGGGCAGCGGTTGTTGAGGGAGGCGAAGCAGCTCGAGCGAGCGGGCGCCGGGATGTTGGTGCTGGAAGCGGTTCCCGCGGCGCTTGCCCGGGAGATCACCGCCGCAGTTTCCTCGCCCACCATCGGCATCGGAGCGGGCGTGGATTGCCACGGCCAGGTGCTGGTGCTGCACGACATGCTCGACGTCTATCCCGGCAGGAAGGCAAAGTTCGTCAAGAACTACATGCGCGGCGCGGGCTCGATCCAGGGCGCGGTCGAGCTCTACGTGAAGGAAGTGAAAGCCAGGACCTTCCCCGGGCCGGAGCATTCGTTCTGAGTTGATGGACATCATCCATTCCGCCGCCGCGCTGCGCGGGCGCCTGCAGCGCGAGCCCAACAACGTGTTCGTGCCCACCATGGGCAACCTGCACGACGGGCACATCCAGTTGATCAACATCGCCAAGCCGCGCGCGGCGTGCACCGTGGTGAGCATCTTCGTGAACCGCCTGCAGTTCGGTCCGCGCGAGGACTTCGACCGCTACCCGCGCACCCTGGAAACCGACGCCGCGCGGCTGAAGGCCGCGGGCGTGGACGTCGTGTTCGCGCCCGACGAGAAGGAGATCTACCCGGAGCGGCAGACCTACGTGGTCGAGCCCTCGGACCTGCAGTACATCCTGGAAGGCGCGCACCGGCCCGGGCATTTCCGCGGGGTGGCGACGGTGGTGCTGAAGCTGTTCAACCTGGTCGCGCCGCACTCGGCGATCTTTGGCAAGAAGGACTACCAGCAGTACCTCGTGCTGCGCGACATGGTGCGGCAGTTCGCGCTGCCGATCGAGATCATCCCGGCGGAAACGGTGCGCGCGCCGGACGGGCTCGCGCTGTCCACGCGCAACACCTACCTCTCGGCGGGCGAGCGCAAGGAGGCGCCGCGGCTCTACGGCGTGCTGAAGAAGGTCCGCGATGAAGTCGGGAGCGGGGCGCGGGACTACCAGCGGCTCGACCAGCAGGCGATGGCGGAGCTTGCGCGCAACGGGTGGCAGCCCGATTACGTCGCCGTGCGCCGGCGCGCCGACCTGCGCCCGCCGACCGAGCGCGACCGCGAGCTGGTAGTCGTCGCCGCGGCCCGGCTCGGCCGCACACGGCTGATAGATAACCTCGAAATTACGCTGCCGGCGGCTTAGGCGCGGGCGGCACTGCAGGTGGCCTCGGCGCCGCGGGCCGCGACCGGTCGAGGACGGTCATCGCGGAGGCGACCAGCGTGGAGATGTCCGCCAGATTGCTCGGCACGATCAGCGTGTTGCTGGTCTTCGCGAGTCCCGAGAACGCCTCGATGTAGTGCTCGGCGACCTTCAGGTTCGCTGCCTGCATCCCGCCCGGCGCGCCGAGCGCCTCGGCGACCTTGCGCACCGCGGTCGCCGTCGCTTCCGCCACCGTCGTGATCGCGATCGCCTCGCCCTGCGCCTTGTTGATCGCCGCGAGCTTGTCGCCCTCGGATTTCAGCACCGCCGCCTGCTTCTCGCCGTCGGCGAGGTTGATCTCCTGCTGGCGCTGGCCTTCGGACTTGGCGATCAGCGCGCGCTTCTCGCGCTCCGCGGTGATCTGCGCCTGCATCGAGCGCAGGATCGCCTCCGGCGGCGTCAAGTTCTTGATTTCATAGCGTAAAACCTTGACGCCCCAGGTGCGCCCCGCCTCGTCCAGCACCGCCACCACCTGGCGGTTGATCTCGTCGCGGCTCTCGAACGTGCGGTCGAGCTCCATCTTGCCGATCTCCGAGCGCAGCGTGGTCTGGGCGAGCTGGGTGATGGCGATCACGTAGTCCGAGGTGCCGTAGCTTGCGAGCTTGGGATCGGTCACCTGGAAATAAATGATGCCGTCCACGGCGAGCTGGGTGTTGTCCCGGGTGATGCACGTCTGTTCCGGCACGTCCAGCGGCACTTCCTTCAGCGAGTGGCGGTAGGCGACGCGGTCGATGAAAGGCACGATGGCGTTGAAGCCCGCCTCGAGCGTCTCGTTATACTTGCCCAGCCGCTCGACGACCCACGCGTTCTGGTGCGGCACGATGCGGATGCCCTCGATGATGAACACCACGACCAGCGCGACCAGGAAGAACGGAATCGCATAGGACTGGGTCGCCGGGAAGGCAAACATCCCCAGCGAGATGATGACGACCGCGAAAATCTTGAAGAACATCGGAGCCTCCCCTGTCGCAAACGAGATCTGAGCCGGCGGGCCCGGCCTTGCCCGGTCAAGGCTTGGCCGCAGAAACTTTCAGCATCTGGCCGTCCTGGCCGGTGATGTAGAGGACGTCGCCCGGCTGCGCTTCCCGCCCGGGCCCGATCACGGCGTCCCACGAGGCGCCGCGGTACTTGACGCGCGCGGCGCCGGTCTTCGGGTCCGTCCACGCTTCGAACACGACGGACTGGCCGAGGTCGAGCATGATGCCTTGCGCGCCTTTGGCGGCCTTCTGGCGCTTGCGCCATTCCCAGACGAGGTAGGTGCCGACGAGGGCGATAGCGCCCGCGGTCGCGCATTGCGCGAACAGCGCGCCGCCGGACCACGCCACCGCCGAGCCCGCGAAGGCGCCGATGCCAAGCACCAGCAGGTAGAAAGTCCCGCTCATCAGCTCGATGATGGCGAGGGCAAAGCCGGCGATGATCCAGACCAGGTACCCTTCCATGGCGGCCTTTCGCGGTGTGGAATGACGGCGGGACAGTCTAGCAGAACCCGCGCGGGGAGTGATTCCTAGACCAGCGCGCGCAGCAGTGGCTCGACCTGATCCGGCGGCAACGGCTTGCTGAAGAGATACCCCTGCGCCTCGTCGCACTTCAGCAGCTTGAGCAGCTGCGCCTGCTCCCCGGTTTCGACGCCCTCGGCCACCGCCCGCAGGTTGAGCGAGTGGGCGAGCGCGATGATGGTCGTCACGATCGCCATGTCCTGGGCGCTGTTCGCCATGCCGTTGATGAACGAGCGGTCTATCTTCACCGAGTTGATCGGCAGCCGCGCGATGTAGGAAAGCGACGAATAACCGGTGCCGAAATCGTCCATCGCGACGTGGATACCGAGCCCGCGCAGGAGGGAGAGTTTGCGGATGCTCGCTTCAACGTCCTTCATCAGCAGGCTCTCGGTGATCTCGAGCTCGAGCGCCTGGGGCAGGTCGCCGGCCTGCCGCACGGCATTGGCCACGATGTCCACGAA
>JACOVL010000035.1 GCA_016177355.1 Betaproteobacteria bacterium
CAGTGGCATCGCCGGGTAGCTACGTGCGGAAGAGATAACCGCTGAAAGCATCTAAGCGGGAAACTCGCCTCAAGATGAGACTTCCCGGGGACTTGATCCCCCTGTAGGGTCGCGGAAGACCACCGCGTTGATAGGCCGGGTGTGTAAGAGGAGTAATCCTTTGAGCTAACCGGTACTAATTGCCCGTGCGGCTTGATCCTATAACCGTGAGCGGTCAGCTCTCAGCGTACAGCTGTCAGCTATGGCTCAGGTGAACTAGGGTTTGCCAGGAAACAATCGACCCACTTTACTTCTTCCGGTTACGAGCTTTCGCTGAAGGCTGATAGCTGACGGCTGAACGCTCAAAAAGCTACGTCTGACGACCATAGCGAGGTGGTCCCACCCCTTCCCATTCCGAACAGGGCCGTGAAACGCCTCAGCGCCGATGATAGTGCGGTGTATTCCGTGCGAAAGTAGGACATCGTCAGGCACCCATGAAACGGAAAAGCCCGACCTCATTGAGGCCGGGCTTTTTTGTTGCCTCAATCGCCTTCCACCACCGGGTCCGGTATGTGCTTGAACGCGCGCGATTTCCGCAACTAGCGAGGCAGATGCCGTTTCAACAACGTCTCCAGCATCTCGCGCGGCGCAAGCGGGATTAACGCCGAGCCACGGGATTTCCCGATTTCAGCCAGCAGGCGCCTGTCGCCGGTGACGAAATAATCGCATTTCGCCTTCAGCGCCGCGCCCACCATGGGGGCGTCCTTGGCGTTGATTCCACGAACCGGGGTCTTTGGGCAGGCAACGACTTCGATGCCGCTGCGTTCAAGGAAACGCCCCCAGAGGGGTGCCGCGGACGGCAGCTTGACCGTAAGGTTGCGTTCGACTTCCCGCAGGTTGCATTCGCCGGTCAGCATGACGCCCAATTGACCGCCGCCCATCCAGTCCACCAGCACCACCGGCGGAGAGCCGGCTTCGCCGACGAGCGCGGATATCAGGACGTTACTGTCGAGAAATACGCGCGGGGCCGCGGTCACAAATCCTTGAGCAGCTCGCGCGCGGTGACGCCGCGCTGTTTCATCAGCCGCCGGATTTGCTTGCGCAGGTTATCGAGCTCCATCCGCTGCGGGATCAGGACGATGGCATCGCCGACCCGCACCCCGCGCAGGGCGTCGCCCTTCTCCAGCTGCAGCGAATCGCGCAACTTCTTGGGCAGCGTGACCTGTCCCCGATCGCGGACTGCAAGGCTGTTAACCGGCATGATAACCCTTAGTTTCTGAATTCTGAATATTCGAAATCATACTTTAAAACTGGCCGGCCTGCCAGGGTCCGGTGGCATCGAGGTCCCCGCGCGGGGTTTTAGTTTTGTTCATTCTCCCGACTTTTAATCCCCTTCCACTACCGGGTCCGGTATGTGATTGAACGCGATCCGCATCGGGGCGGACCCGAGCGCGCGGTGGGCGCCGCCGAAGTAGACGGTGTTCCTGCCGTAGCGCTGGTTGAGCCAGTCGATCGCGGCATTGAGCCGGTTGCGTGCCTCGACGTTGTCGAACAACGACCGTGATTGATTAGATTGCTCGTGGAGGTCAAGCAGGGTGATGCTCACTTTCAGCGGGGCGGCGACCCCGGCCGGGTAGCCGGCCCACAGCGCCTTGAGCGCTTCGAGCAGCCGCAGGGTGTCCTGGGTCGGGTCGAAGCGGACATGGTTTTCCCAGGAAGAACCGTCCAGCCGCCTGACGTGCGCGTGCAGGGCGCCCGCGATCAGACCGTAGCTCCTGAGTCGCATCGCTGCTTTCTGCAGCAGGCGGTGCAGCACGGAATAGGCAGCGCGGGGCGAACGCAATGCCGGCGGCAGGACATGGGAATGGCCGACGCTTGAACGTTTCGTCAGCAGATCGGGTACCCATACCCCGCGCAGCTTGTCGTACATGCGCTCGCCGCCGATCCCGCCCCATGCCTCCCGTAGTTCCGACCGGCTCGCCTTGCACAGCGCCTCGACGCTCCGGATCTCCAGCGCGCGGAGGCGTTTTTCCATGCTCGAGCCGATGCCGCACAGGTCGCGCAGATCGAGCCCGAACAGGCAGTCCGGGAGGTCTTTTTGCTCGATCGCAGCGAGCCCGTCCGGCTTCTGTATTTCGGTGGCGGTCTTGGCCAGGAATACGTTCGGCGCGATGCCGATCGAGCAGCGCAGTTCCGCGCCCACTTTGTCGGCGATGACACGCTTGATTCCACGGGCGAGCGTCAGTGCCCGCTCGCGCTGCCGTTCACGCCCCAACAGCTCGCAATACATCTCGTCGATCGAAAGCACCTGTTCCACGTGGGCGCACGATTCGACGGCTTCGACCAGGCGGTTGTGGTATTCGACGTAAACCGCCGGCTGGGCTTCCACCAGCTGCAGGCCGGGGCACAGGCGCTTCGCTTCTCGCACCTGCGTTCCCGTTTTTACGCCGAACTTTTTGGCCTCGTAGCTCGCGGCAATGCAGCAGGTGGTGTCGGCCATCACCGGCAATACCGCCACCGGTTTTCCACGCAGTTCCGGCCGGCGCTGCTGCTCGACCGAGGCGAAATAGGAATTGAAGTCGATGTAGAGAACGCGTAATGACATGGCCCGGGTATTATCCAACCTATTGGATTTGAGCGTGATTTTTGTTACACTTCCATCCCCCGAATTGGGGGGATAAGGAAATGGGCTGGGTCGGCCCATTTTTTGTTTGTAACGCGGATTTGCCATGGATTTGAACGGGTTACTGGAGAGCACCGTGGCCGGCATGGGCTATGAATGGGTAGGCTGCGAGCGTCCCGGACGGCTGTTGCGCCTCTACATCGACAAGCCGGGCGGGGTGAACGTGGATGACTGCGCCGCGGTGAGCCAGCAGGTGGGCCGCCTGCTGGCGGTGGAGCGCGTCGATTACGACCGGCTGGAAGTATCCTCGCCGGGGCTCGACCGGCTGCTCAGGAAGGAAGGTGATTTCGCGCGTTTTGTCGGGCACAAAGCACGCGTGAGGGTGCGCGTGCCCATGGATGGACAGCGCAACTTCACCGGCGTGGTGCGTGAAGCCGGCGCGGGCAGGGTGCGGATCGAAGTCGACGACGGCAGGACGCTGTCGCTGGAGCTCGGCAACGTGGAAACGGCACGCCTGGTGCCTGATATTCGAGGATTACAGAGGTAAGCGATGAGCCGCGAGATTCTTTTGCTGGTGGACGCCCTGGGGCGGGAGAAGAACGTCGACAAGGAAATCGTGTTCGGCGCGCTGGAGCTTGCGCTCGCCTCCGCGACCAAGAAGCGTTTTCAGGAAGATATCGACGTCCGCGCGTCGGTGGACCGCGTGACCGGGGAGTTTTCGTTTTTCCGCCGCTGGCAGGTGATGAGCGAAGGCGACCCGATCGAGGAACCCGCGCGCCAGCTCGTGCCGGGCGAAGCCAGGAAGGAAAACCCCGATATCCAGCCGGGCGAGTACATCGAGAAGCCGCTCGGCGGCCTGGAAGTCGGCCGTATCGGCGCGCAGACCGCCAAGCAGGTGATCCTGCAGAAGATACGCGACGCCGAGCGCGAGCAGATCCTCAACGATTTCCTGGCCCGCAAGGAGCACCTGGTCACCGGCGTCATCAAGCGCATGGAGCGCGGCAACGCCATCATCGAATCCGGCCGGCTGGAGGCGATGCTGCCGCGCGACCAGATGATACCCAAGGAAAATCTGCGGGTGGGCGACCGCGCCCGCGCCTACGTGTGGAAGATAGACCGCGCCAGCCGCGGTCCGCAGCTGCTGCTGTCGCGCACCGCGCCCGAGTTTCTGGTGAAGCTGTTCGAGCTGGAGGTGCCGGAGCTCGAGGACGGGCTGCTCGAGATCAAGGCCGCGGCCCGCGACCCGGGCTCGCGCGCCAAGATCGCGGTGCATTCCAAGGACCGGCGCATCGACCCGATCGGCACCTGCGTCGGCATGCGCGGCTCGCGCGTGCAGGCGGTGACCTCGGAGCTCGCGGGCGAGCGCGTGGACATCATCCTGTGGGCGGAGGATCCCGCGCAGTTCGTGATCAACGCGCTGGCGCCGGCGGAAGTGAGCAAGATCAAGGTGGACGAGGAGGCGCACAGCATGGACATCGTGGTGGACGAGGAAAACCTCGCCCAGGCGATCGGCCGCAACGGCCAGAACGTGAAACTGGCGAGCGAGCTTACCGGATGGAAGCTCAACATCATGACGATGGAAGAGTCCCAGAAGAAAAGCGAGGAAGAGGCGACGCGCGTGCGGACCCTGTTCATGGATAAGCTCGACGTCGACGAAGAGGTCGCCGAGATCTTGGTCCAGGAAGGCTTCAACACGCTGGAAGAGGTCGCCTACGTGCCGCTCCCCGAGATGCAGGAGATCGAGTCCTTCGACGAAGCCACCGTGAACGAGTTGAGGAGCCGCGCCCGCAACGCACTGCTGACCCAGGCGATCGTGAGCGAGGAGCAGGTCGAGCACGACATCGAGGATCTGCTGAAGGTGGCGGGCATGGACAACGACACGGCGCGCATGCTCGCCGCCAAGGGCGTGGGCACCCAGGAGGCGCTCGCCGACTTCGCCACCGACGACCTGGTCGAGCTGACCGGCCTGAATGCCGAGCAGGCCAAGCAGCTCATCATGGCGGCCCGCGCGCCGTGGTTCGCCGAGGCCAATTCCTGAGACCCGGGGCACGATGGCACAGATCAACGTCACTCAGTTCGCCCAGCAATTGGGGTTGCCGACCGCTCTGCTCATCGAGCAGTTGCAGGCGGCCGGGGTGAGAAGGGTCCTGGCGGAGGACTCGCCGCTCACGGAGAAGGACAAGACCCAGTTGCTCGAGCATTTGCGCAAATCGCACGGCGCAGCCGAGGCGAAACAGAAGATCACCCTCACGCGCCGGCAGACCAGCGAGATCAAGAAGTCCGACGGCGCCGGCAAGGCGCACACCATACAGATCGAGGTGCGCAAGAAGCGCGTGCTGGTGAAACGCGATGCGGCCGAGCCGGAAGCGGGAGCCGGGCCGTCCAGGCCGGTACTCGACGCCGGGCAGATCGCGCTGCGCGAAGCGGAAGCGAAACAGCAGGCCGAACTCGCGGCGCGCCAGGCCGAAGATGCAGAGAACAAGCGGCGCAAGAAGGAAGCCGAAGCCACCGCGGAAGCCCGAACTTCCGAAGAGGCGAAACCGGCCGGGGCGGCTGCACAACCGCATGTCGAGGGCACGCTGCACAAGCCGACGGTCAAGCCCGAGGAGAAGGCGCAGAAAGCTGAGAAAAAGGCCAAGAAACAACAAGTTAAATCTGTAGTCTGGAGGGACGAAACGGTCAAGCGCCGCACCATCAAGACGCGCGGCGATATGACCGGCGGACTGGGGTGGCGCGAGCGCAAGGCGCGCCACGCCGGACACAAGGACGAAGCCGAAACGCAGCACGCTTTTTCCGCGCCCACCGAGCCCATCGTGCGCGACGTGATCGTGCCCGAGACCATCACGGTCGGCGATCTCGCGCACAAGATGTCGGTCAAGGCCGCCGAAGTGATCAAGGTGTTGATGAAGATGGGCACCATGGTGACGATCAACCAGGTGCTCGACCAGGACACGGCGATGATCGTGACCGAGGAGATGGGGCACGTCGCCAGGCGCGCCAAGCTCGACGAGCCGGACGCCTTTCTCACGGAGGAGCAGCAGGCGCCATCCGAGATCAAGCTCGAACCGCGCGCACCGGTGGTGACCGTGATGGGGCACGTGGACCACGGCAAGACATCGTTGCTCGACGCCATACGCCGCACCAAGGTTGCGAGCGGCGAGGCGGGCGGCATCACGCAGCACATCGGCGCCTACCACGTGGACACGCCCAAAGGCATGATCACGTTCCTCGATACGCCCGGCCATGAAGCGTTCACGGCGATGCGCGCGCGCGGCGCCAGGGTGACCGACCTCGTGGTCCTGGTGGTGGCGGCGGACGACGGCGTGATGCCGCAGACGATCGAGGCGATCCACCATGCGAAGGCAGCCAAGGTACCGATGGTGGTGGCGCTCAACAAGATAGACAAACCCGAGGCCAACCCGGAGCGCGTCAAGCAGGATCTCTCGGGACATGAAGTGGTGCCGGAGGAATGGGGCGGGGACACCATGTTCGTTCCGGTCTCGGCCAAGACCGGCAAGGGCGTGGACCAGCTGCTCGACAGCATACTGGTGCAGTCCGAAGTGCTCGAGTTGAAGTCGTCAAAGGACGTTCCGGCCAAGGGCATCGTCATCGAATCGAGGCTCGACAAGGGGCGCGGGCCGATCGCCACCGTACTCGTGCAATCGGGCACCCTGAAGCGTGGCGACGTGGTGCTGGCGGGAGCCGTTTTCGGGCGGGTGCGCGCGCTGCTCGACGAGAACGGCAACAGCATTGAGCAGGCCGGCCCTTCGATCCCGGTGGAAATCCTGGGCCTGTCGGACGTGCCGATGGCCGGGGCCGACGTGCTGACGCTCGGCGACGAGCGCAAGGCACGGGAGATCGCGTTGTTCCGCCAGGGCAAGTTCCGCGACGTCAAGCTGGCGCGGCAGCAGTCGGCCAAGCTCGAGAACATATTCGAGCAGATGGGCGAAGGGCAGGCCAAGATCCTGTCGCTGATCATCAAGGCCGACGTGCAGGGCTCTTATGAAGGCCTGTCGCACGCCTTGAGCGGGCTCTCCACCGGCGAAGTCAAGGTCAACATCGTGCACGCCGCGGTGGGCGGCATCACCGAGTCGGACGTCAATCTCGCGCTGGCCTCGAAAGCGGTCATCATCGGCTTCAATGCGCGGGCGGACGCCGCGGCGCGCAAACTCGCGGAAGGGAGCGGCGTGGATATCCGCTATTACAACGTGATTTACGACGTCGTCGACGAGATCAGGGCCGCGCTTTCGGGCATGCTCGCGCCCGAGCGCAAGGAAAACGTCCTGGGGCTCGTCGAGGTGCGCCAGATATTCAAGATTTCGAAAATCGGCACCGTCGCCGGCTGCTACGTGACGGAGGGCCTGGTGCGGCGCAGCAACGCCAAGGCGCGCGTGCTGCGCGACAACGTGGTCATACACGTCGGCGAGCTCGATTCGCTCAAGCGCTTCAAGGACGATGTGAGAGAGGTCAAGGGCGGGTTCGAGTGCGGCCTCTCCCTCCGTAACTTCGACGATCTCAAGGTCGGCGATCAGCTCGAAGTGTACGAGGTCGTCGAAGTAGCGAGGACGCTGTAGCGTCCGTTCCAGGTTTCATGTTCCAGGTTCCGAGTTGGCTGGTTTCAGGGCGGCAACTTGGAACATTGAACCTTGAACTTGGAACATAATCATGCCGAAAGACTATCCCCGCAGCCGCCGCATCGCGGACCAGGTGCAGCGCGAGCTGTCGGACATCATCCGCCTGGAATTGAAGGATCCGCGCGTCGGGATGATCACCATCACCGACGTGGATGTCAGTCCCGACAACAAGAACGCCCGGGTTTTCTTCACGGTCCTGGGCGACCAATCCCGGATCGAGGATGCGACGGCGGGACTGCAGCACGCGGCGGGATTCCTCCGCAGTTGCCTCGCGCAACGCATGGAAATGCGTTCCGTCCCGCAGCTGCAGTTCAAGCATGATGCCTCGGTGGAGCGTGGAATGCGCCTTTCACAACTGATCGACGCCGCGGTCGCCGAAGATGCGGCGCGCGGACGGAAAAAGAAAAAATGAGCGAGACAGCCGCACACCCGCGCGAATCCCGTACCAGACGGCGCCCGCTCGATGGCGTGTTGCTGCTCGACAAGCCGGCCGGCATTACTTCTCACGCGGCCGTCCAGAAGGCGCGTCTGCTGTATTCCGCGGCGAAGGCCGGCCATACCGGGACGCTCGACCCGCTGGCGACCGGGCTGCTGCCGGTGTGTCTGGGCGAGGCGACCAAATTCTCCCGCTTGCTGCTGGAGGCTACGAAGACCTACCACGCCACGATCCGGCTCGGGCTGACCACTGCCACCGGCGACCTCGAGGGTGTCGTGACGTCGCGTGCCGCCGTCAGGGTCGAGCGGCGCGATGTCGAGCGGGCGCTCCAGGGCTTCATCGGTGAAAGCCTGCAAACCCCCCCCATGTACAGCGCTATCAAGCATGGCGGTCAGCCGCTGTACAAGCTCGCCAGGGCGGGGAAAATATTGCCGCGCACCCCGCGCCGGGTAGTCATCAGCGGCCTGAAACTGTGCGGGATGGAGGGAGAAGAGTTCGAGATCTCGCTCACCTGCAGCAAAGGCACTTACGTGCGCGTGCTGGCCGAGGACATCGGCCGCAATCTCGGATGCGGCGCCTGCCTTTCCCGGTTGCGGCGCACGGCGGTCGGTGATTTTTTGCTGTCCACGGGAGCGGTCACGTTCGAGCAGCTTGAACCACTGACTCTGAAGGACCGGGAAGCCCTGTTATTGCCGGCCGACGCGCTCGTTGCGGCATTGCCGCGCGTGGATCTCGATGCCAGGGAGGCGGGACGTCTCAAGCGGGGACAGCCGGTAGAGGCCGGACACGCGGCGGCCCGCCCGGCGGGACTTGCTCGTATCTACGGGCCGGAGCACGAGTTTTTGGGCGTGGCCGAGGTCACGGCCCCTGGCTGGATCGTGCCGCGGCGGCTCAAGTCCCAGGTTGTTGCCGTCTGAGGCTTCGCCAAGTATTGCTTGAGAAACCGTGGGTTAGAGAGTAAAATCGCGCTTCCTGTCAGGAGCGTAGAGTATATAAAAATGGCTGTGACGAACAATCAGAAAGCCCAGCTGGTGAAGGAATACCAGCGCGGCAATAGCGATACCGGATCCCCCGAAGTCCAGATCGCGCTGCTCACGGCGCGCATCACGGACCTCACGGAGCATTTCAAGACGCACGTCAAGGATCATCATTCGCGGCGCGGCCTGCTGCGGATGGTCAGTCGCCGGCGCAAGCTTCTCGATTACCTCAAGCGGGCGGATGCCGACAAGTATCGCTCGCTGATAGACCGTCTGGGTCTGCGCAAGTAAAGAGTCTCTCCGAGACCGCGCGTGCGGTCTTTTTTTGTTTCATTTTTCTGGGATAACGCTTTGAAACTCATCAAGAAAACACTCGCCTGGGGGCAGCATAGCCTGACCCTCGAAACAGGCGAGATCGCGCGCCAGGCCACCGGCGCGGTTCTCGTCAACATGGAAGACACGGTGGTGCTGGTCACGGTCGTCGGGGCGAGACAGGCCGCGACAGGGAAGGATTTCCTTCCGCTCACCGTGGACTACCAGGAACGGACTTACGCCGCAGGGAAGATACCCGGCGGCTTCTTCAGGCGCGAAGGGCGTCCATCGGAAAAAGAAGTCCTGACGTGCCGGCTCATCGACCGGCCGATACGCCCGCTCTTTCCCGACGGCTACTACAACGAGGTGCAGATCGTCGCGACCGTCGTGTCGTCGAACAACGAGATCGACTCCGACATTCCCGCGATGATCGGCACGTCCGCCGCGCTGGCCATCTCCGGCATTCCGTTCAACGGCCCGATCGGCGCGGCGCGCGTCGGCTATCTCGACGGGCAATACGTGCTGAACCCGACCGCAACCGAGCTCAAGTCCTCCCAGCTCGACCTGGTGGTGGCGGGCACCGAGCAGGCGGTGCTGATGGTGGAGTCCGAGGCGAAGGAGTTGCCCGAGGACGTGATGCTCGGCGCGGTGGTGTTCGGCCACCAGCAGATGCAAACGGTAATCCAGGCCATCAACGAACTGGCCGATGAGGCGGGCTACCCGGCCTGGGAATGGGCGCCGCCCGCGAAGGACGAAACGCTCGCCGCGCGCATCACGGAACTTGCCGAGGGCGACCTGCGAGCTGCATTCCAGCTCAAGCAGAAGGGGCTCCGTTCCGAGGCGATCGACAATATCTGGAAGCGTGTCTTCACCGAGCTTGGGGTCGGCGCGGAAGGCGGCCCGGATGCCAACGCGGTCAAGGAAATCTGCTTCGCGCTGGAATCGAAAATCGTGCGCGGCCAGATCCTGGGCGGCGAGCCGCGCATCGACGGACGCAATACCCGCACCGTGCGTCCGATCTCGATCCGTACCGGCCTGCTGCCCCGGGCGCACGGCTCGGCCTTGTTCACGCGGGGCGAGACCCAGGCGCTGGTGGCTGCGACTCTCGGCACCTCGCGCGATGAGCAGCGCATTGATGCGCTGCAGGGCGAGTACACGGATCGCTTCATGATGCATTACAACATGCCGCCGTACGCGACCGGCGAGACCGGCCGCGCCGGGTCGCCCAAGCGCCGCGAAATCGGCCACGGGCGGCTCGCCAAGCGCGCGCTGATCGCCATGCTCCCGGGCCCTGAGGCGTTCGCCTACTCACTGCGCGTCGTGTCCGAGATCACCGAATCCAACGGCTCGAGTTCGATGGCGAGCGTGTGCGGCGGCTGTCTCGCGCTGATGGACGCCGGTGTGCCGCTCAAGGCGCACGTGGCGGGCATTGCCATGGGGCTCATCAAGGAAGGCAACCGCTTCGCGGTGCTGTCCGACATCCTCGGCGACGAAGACCATCTGGGTGACATGGATTTCAAGGTCGCCGGCACCGCAACGGGGATTACCGCGCTGCAGATGGACATCAAGATCGAAGGTATTACCAAAGAGATCATGCATGCCGCTCTCGTTCAGGCACGCGAGGGCCGCCTGCATATCCTGGAGAAGATGAAGCAATCGCTGGAGGCGCCGCGCGCAGAGCTGTCCATGTGGGCGCCAAGGATGATCACGATCAAGATCAAGCCGGAGAAGATCCGCGACGTCATCGGCAAGGGCGGCGCGGTGATCCGCGCGCTCACCGAGGAGACCGGCACCACCATCGACATCCAGGATGACGGCACCGTCACCATCGCCTGCGTGTCCCCCGAGGCCGGGGAGATGGCGAAGAAGCGCATCGAAGACATCACCGCCGACGTGGAAGTCGGCCGCATCTACGACGGCACCGTGCTGAAGCTGCTCGATTTCGGCGCGATCGTGAGCGTGTTGCCCGGCAAGGACGGGTTGCTGCACATTTCGCAGATCGCCAACGAGCGGGTCAATGCCGTGGCGGATCACCTCAAGGAAGGCCAGCAGGTGCGCGTGAAGGTGCTGGAGGCCGACGACAAGGGCAGGCTGCGGCTGTCCATGAAGGCGGTTGCCGCAGAAGCCAAGGCCGCCCAGACCGCGCAATAGCGTTCAGCCGTCGGCGCTCGGCTATTTCGCCACCTGGCGCTCGCGCATCTCGTCCAGCGTCTTGCAGTCTATGCAGAGCGTCGCCGTCGGCCGCGCCTCGAGGCGCTTCAGCCCGATCTCCACCCCGCAGTTGTCGCAATAGCCGTAATCGGTGGCGTCGATGCGCGCGATGGTCTCGTCGATCTTCTTGATCAGCTTGCGCTCGCGGTCGCGGTTTCTCAACTCCAGCGACATGTCCGATTCCTGGCTGGCCCGGTCGTTGGGGTCAGCGAAGATCGTCGCCTCGTCCTGCATGGTATGGACGGTGCGGTCGATGTCCTGCGACAGATCGCGCTTCGTCTCTTCCAGCATCTTGCGGAAGTGGGCGAGCTGCCGCGGGTTCATGTAGTCCTCTTTCCCCTTCGGCTTGTACGGCGGGTAAGACTTGTGTAGCTCGGTAGGCATGAGCCTCGATTTGCCTGAAAAAAGACGCTTTATATCTGAAATCGGAGTGTCCCGCAAGCTAACAATTTGCACCGTAAAAACGCAGAATTCTCATTGACTATCAGAGGCTTCCAGGAGTATATTACGCCGCCTCCCGGGCGCAGCCGGAGCGGGTTGTCGCGGGCCTGGTTTGCGACCTGCGGCCGGGCGCGGCAGACTGCACACGGCGCCCGTAGCTCAATGGATAGAGCACCGGCCTTCTAAGCCGGTGGTTGTGGGTTCGATTCCCGCCGGGCGCGCCAGAACGATGCGCCGTTCGATGGTGGCTGTAGCTCAAAGGTAGAGTACTGGATTGTGATTCCAGGTGTTGTGGGTTCGAGTCCCATCAGCCACCCCATTTTTCCCGCGGCGCTCATCTCGTCAGCTTGAGCAGGCGTTGTTTTTCCCGCTGCCATTCGCGCTGTTTTTCGGCCTCGCGCTTGTCGTGCTGCTTCTTGCCCTTGGCGAGGCCGATCTCGAGCTTGATGCGCCCGCCCTTGTAATGCAGATCGAGCGGCAGCAGCGTGTAGCCCGCGCGTTCCACGGCTCCGATCAGGCGGCTGATCTCCTCCGCGTGGAGCAGGAGCTTGCGGGTCCGCGTGGGATCGGGGATGACGTGGGTCGAGGCGGCAGGGAGCGCGCTGACGTGGCATCCAATGAGATAGAGCTCGCCGTTGCGCACGATGACGTACGCTTCCTTGATCTGCGCGCGCCCGGCGCGTATCGCCTTGACCTCCCATCCCGCGAGCGCGATCCCGGCTTCGAAGCGCTGCTCGATGAAATAATCGTGGAAGGCTTTCTTGTTTTGAACGATGCTCATGTCCCGGACCGTGCCGCAGCCATTCTACCAGCGGCGCGGAGCGTGGCCTGAATGGCCGAAGTCGACCGCTCGGTACTGGTCGGGTTCACGCCCGCGCAGATGTTCGACCTGGTGGAAGGGGTGGAGCGCTATCCCGAATTCCTGCCCTGGTGCGGAGGCGCGACGGTGAGCCATCGTGACGCGGAGACAACGCGCGCCACCCTGCTGATCCATTTTCGCGGCATCCGGCAAAGTTTTACCACGGAAAACAGGAAGCAGGCTCCCCACGGGATGATCATGCGGCTCGTGGCAGGGCCGTTCAGCAGGCTGGATGGCAGCTGGCGCTTCACCGGGCTTGCCGGCCGCGGCTGCAAGGTGGAGCTCAATCTGCGCTACGAGTTCTCGAGCCGGCTGCTGGAGAAGGTGATCGGCCCGGTGTTCGGCCATATCGCCGGCACGCTGCTGGACGCGTTCGTGAAGCGCGCCGGGCAGATCTATGGCGCAAAACAGTGATGGGTGGCCGGTGACCGGCGACCGGAACCCGCAGATCCAAGTCGAGGTTGTTTATGCCCTGCGCGAAAAGCAGTTGCTGATTGTGCTGAATGTGGAGGAGGGCACGACCGTCAGGCAGGCGATCGAACGCTCCGGCATCGTGCAGCGTATGCCGGGAATCGGTCTGGCGAGCGTGGGGCTGTTCGGCAGGGCGGTGCCGCTGGACACGCTGCTCAAGGACGGGGACCGCGTGGAAATCTACCGGCCGCTGATCGCCGATCCCAAGCAGGCGCGGCGCGACCGCGCCGGGCGCCGCCGCTGACGCACGCTATTTGCAATTCTGGTCGATGATGCGCTGCGCCTTGGCGATCTCGGCCGGCCGGTCGGCGTCCTCAAGGTAGACGCGCTCGTTGGTCTTGGGGTCTATCTTCGAGATCCGGTTGCCGCCCTGCACGCTCTTGAGATAAATCTGTGCTTGTTCGCAATTCTGGCGTTTCTGCTCGGCTTCGGCGGATTTCTCCTCTTCCTTCTTGGCCGCTTCGCCTTTTTCGGCCTGGCGCTTCTTGAAGTCCGCCTCGCGCTCCGCCAGGGATTTCGGGGCGGCCGCGGGAGCGGACGAGGGGACGTTCTTGATGCCGGTCTGCATTTCCTTCGCGCCGGGCGGGCACGAGCTGGCGTATTCCACCTTGCCGTCCTTGCCGACGCATTTCAGCAGCTGGCCGTGCGCCGCGAGCGGCGCCAGCATCACGAGCAAGCCGAGAATGATCTTCATTCGAACGCGCCTCCTGCGCGGTAAAACCGCTACGCGAATTCAGCCCACCATAGCGATTTTATCCAGCTACGTCAATCAATTAACGCACCGATCCCGGTTGCGGTTGACGGCGACCGGCGTATAATGCGTTTTTTGCGAAGGGTCAAAAACATGCGTGTGGTGCAGAAAGCCCTCACCTTCGACGATGTCCTGCTGATCCCCGCCCACTCCAACGTCCTCCCGCGCGAAGCCAGTCTCACGAGCAAGCTCACCCGCGGCATCACCCTCAACATTCCTATCGCATCGGCCGCGATGGACACCGTCACCGAGGCGCGGCTCGCCATCGCCATCGCCCAGGAGGGCGGCATCGGCATCGTCCACAAGAACATGTCGCCCAAGGCGCAGGCGGCGGAGGTGATCAAGGTCAAGCGCTTCGAGAGCGGCATCGTCAAGGACCCGATCACGATTCAGCCCGGCATGAAGGTGCGCGAAGTGCTCAACCTCACGCAGCAGCACAGGATCTCCGGCCTGCCGGTGCTCGACACGGCGGGGCGCGTGGTGGGCATCGTCACCAACCGCGACCTGCGGTTCGAGACCAAGCTCGACCAGCCGGTCAGGAACATCATGACCCCGCGCGAGCGGCTGGTGACGGTGCGCGAGGGCGCCAGCCGCGAGGAGGCGATGGCCCTCATGCACAAGCACCGCCTGGAGCGCGTGCTGGTGGTGAACAAGAACTTCGAGCTGCGGGGGCTGGTCACGGTCAAGGACATCCTCAAGTCCACGCAATATCCGAATGCGTGCAAGGACCAGCTCGGCCGGCTGCGGGTGGGCGGCGCCATCGGCGTGGGCGAGGGCACCGACGAGCGGGCGGAGGCGCTGGTCGAGGCCGGGGCGGACGTGATCGTGGTGGACACCGCGCACGGCCACTCGAAGAACGTGCTCGACCGCGTCAAGTGGGTCAAGCGCAGGTTCCCGAAGACCCAGGTCATCGGCGGCAATATCGCCACCACCGCCGCCGCCAAGGCGCTGGTGGACCACGGCGCGGACGGCGTGAAGGTCGGCATCGGGCCGGGGTCCATCTGCACGACCCGCATCGTCGCCGGCGTCGGCGTGCCGCAGATCAGCGCCATCGTCAGCGTGGCGAAGGCGCTTGCCAGGACCGACGTGCCGCTGATCGCCGATGGCGGCATCCGCTATTCCGGCGACATCGCCAAGGCGATCGCCGCCGGGGCCAACGCGGTCATGATCGGGGGGCTTTTCGCCGGCACCGAGGAGTCGCCGGGCGAAACCGAGCTCTACCAGGGCCGCTCCTACAAGTCCTATCGCGGGATGGGCTCGCTCTCCGCCATGCAGCAAGGCGCGGCGGACCGCTATTTCCAGGACGAGGAGCCCGACACCGACAAGCTGGTGCCGGAAGGCGTGGAAGGCCGGGTCCCGTACAAGGGGCAGCTCGGACCGCTGGTGCAGCAGCTCATGGGGGGGCTGCGCTCCAGCATGGGCTACCTCGGCTGCAACACCATGGACGAGGTGCGCAACAAGGCCGAATTCGTTGAAATCACCCACGCCGGCATCCGCGAATCGCACGTGCACGACGTGCAGATCACCAAGGAAGCGCCCAACTACAGGGTCGAATAGGGTTGCGGCACGAGAAGATCCTCATCCTCGATTTCGGCGCGCAATACACGCAGTTGATCGCGCGCCGCGTGCGCGAGGCGAAAGTCTACTGCGAGATCCATTCCTGCGACGTTTCCGACGCCTTCGTGCGAAATTTCGGCGCCGGGGGCATCATCCTTTCCGGCAGCCACCTGTCGGCCTACGCGGAGGCGACCGAAAAGGCGCCGCGGGCGGTGTTCGAGCTGGGCGCGCCGGTGCTCGGCATCTGCTACGGCATGCAGACCATGGCGCAGCAGCTCGGCGGCAGGGTCGAGGCCGGCGGGGTGCGCGAGTTCGGCTACGCGGAAGTGCGCGCGCGCGGCCACTCGAAGCTGCTGGACGGCATCGAGGACTTCCGCACGCCGGAGGGCCACGGCGTGCTGAAGGTGTGGATGAGCCACGGCGACAAGGTGACGGAGATGCCGCCGGGCTTCCAGTTGATGGCGTCCACTGACGCCTGCCCCATCGCCGGGATGGCGGACGACAGCCGCGGGTTCTACGGCGTGCAGTTCCACCCCGAGGTGACGCATACCCTGCAGGGAAGAGCGATACTCGAGCGCTTCGTGCTCGGCGTGTGCGGCCTTTCCGGCGACTGGAACATGCCGGATTACATCGGGGAAGCCGTAAGCCGCATCCGCTCGGAAGTGGGGCGGGACGAGGTCGTGCTGGGCCTGTCGGGTGGAGTGGATTCCTCGGTTGCGGCGGCGCTGATACAGCGGGCGATCGGCAAGCAGCTGACCTGCATATTCGTGGACCACGGACTGCTGCGGCAGAACGAGGCGGAGCAGGTGATGCAGGCCATCGCCGGCACCCCCGGCGCGAGCGTGAGGTACGTGGACGCGCGCGAGCAGTTCTTCAAGCACCTCGAGGGCGTCACCGACCCCGAGGAGAAGCGCAGGATCATCGGCCGCGAGTTCGTCGAGGTATTCCAGCGCGAGGCCGCCATGCTGCCCAGGGCCGGGTGGCTGGCCCAGGGCACGATCTATCCCGACGTGATCGAATCCGCCGGGGCGAAGACGAAGAAGGCGCACACCATCAAGTCGCACCACAACGTCGGCGGCCTGCCCGACGCGTTGCACCTGAAGCTGCTCGAGCCGCTGCGCGAGTTGTTCAAGGACGAGGTGCGCGAACTGGGACTGGCGCTCGGCCTGCCGCGCGACCTCGTGTTCCGGCACCCGTTCCCGGGACCCGGGCTGGGCGTGCGCATACTGGGCGAAGTGAAGGCGGAATACGCCGACCTGCTGCGGCGCGCCGACGCGATTTTCATGGACGAGCTGCGCGCCGCCGGCTGGTACGACAAGACCGCGCAGGCGTTCGCCGTGTTCCTGCCGGTGAAGTCGGTCGGGGTGATGGGCGACGGCAGGACTTACGAATACGTGGTCGCGCTGCGCGCGGTGCAGACCCAGGACTTCATGACCGCGCAATGGGCGGAGCTGCCCCACGCCCTGCTGTCG
>JACOVL010000036.1 GCA_016177355.1 Betaproteobacteria bacterium
GCGAACGTGGTCTCGTGGCCCTGGCCGTGCGCGTGCGAGCCGGTGAAGACGGTGACCGATCCCGTGGGATGCACGCGGATCTCGCCCGCCTCGTAGAGGCCCGCGCGCGCGCCGAGCGCACCGGCGACGTTGGAGGGCGCGATGCCGCACGCCTCGATGTAGGTCGAGTAGCCGAGGCCGCGCAGCTTGCCGCGTTTTTCCGCGTCCTTGCGGCGCGCCTCGAAACCCGCCACGTCCGCGAGCCTCATCGCCTCGACGAGCGTGGCTTCGTAGTCGCCGGTGTCGTAGAGGAGCGCGACCGGCGTCTGGTACGGAAATTCGCGGATGAAATTGCGCCTGCGGATTTCGGCCGGGTCGAGCTTCATCTCGCGCGCCGCGGTCTCGACCAGCCGCTCGACCACGTAGGTCGCCTCCGGACGGCCCGCGCCGCGGTAGGCGTCCACCGGCGTGGTGTTGGTGAACACCGCCGTCACCTCGCAGTGAATCGCGGGCGTCGTGTATTGCCCCGCGAGGAGCGTCGCGTAGAGGATGGTCGGGATGCAGGACGCGAAGGTGGAAAGATACGCGCCCAGGTTGGCGGTGGTGGCGACGCGCAGCGCGAGGAATTTGCCGTTCTTGTCGAGCGCGAGCTCGGCTTTCGTGAGATGGTCGCGCCCGTGCGCATCGGCCATGAACGACTCCGAGCGCTCCGCCGTCCACTTGATCGGGCGGTTTACCTGCCGGGAGGCCCAGGTGACGACCGTTTCCTCGGCGTAGAGGTAGATCTTGGAGCCGAAGCCGCCACCGACGTCGGGCGCGATCACGCGCACCTTGTGTTCCGGCAGCCCCAGCACGAACGCCGTCATCAGCAGGCGCTCGACGTGCGGGTTCTGGCTGGAGACGTAGAGCGTGTAGGAATCGTCGGCGCGCGAATAACCCGCCACCGCCGCGCGCGGCTCGATCGCGTTGGGGATGAGGCGGTTGTTGATGAACTCGAGCGTGGTGACGTGCGCCGCCGCCGAGAACGCCCTGTCCACCGCGCCCCGGTCGCCGAGCGCCCATATGTAGCAGGTGTTGTCGGGAGCGATATCGTGGACCACCGGCGCGCCGGGCTGGCGTGCGTCAGCGGCCTTCACCACCGCCGGCAACGCTTCGTAATCCACGTCTATGAATTCGGCCGCGTCCTTCGCCTGGTCGAGCGTTTCGGCGATCACGCAGGCGACGGGGTCGCCGACGTAGCGCACCTTGCCCTGCGCGAGCGGCGGGTGCGGCGGCTCCTTCATCGGCTGGCCTTTGACGTCGGTGATGAGCCAGCCGCAGGGCAGCCCCCCGACCTTGGCTTTGGCGAGATCGTCGCCGGTGAAGACGGCGACCACACCCGGCGCCGAGCGCGCCTTGTCGGTGTCCATGCTGCGGATTCTCGCGTGGGCGTGCGGCGAGCGCAGAAAACAGGCGTGGGTCTGTCCCGGCAGCGCGACGTCGTCGGTGAACTGGCCGCCGCCCGTAAGAAAGCGCCGGTCCTCCTTGCGTTTGACCGAGGTGCCAATCAGGGGAGGGATCATCATGTCCTCCTGGACCAAGGAACATCATTAACCGCAGATAAACGCAGATAAACACAGATGAAATGCAACCAAGACAAGCAATAGACAGGATTTACCAGATTCACAGGATTCCAGCAAAGACCAAAACGTTCTTTTGCTTGAATCTCGTTAATCCTGTTAATCCTGTCCATTCTGATTTCGATCTGATCTGTGTTTATCGGCGTTCATCGGCGGTTCCGTCAGTTTTTAACGTTTCATCGCGGCGGCCCCGGCCAGCACCGCCTTGACGATGTTGTGGTAGCCGGTGCAGCGGCACAGGTTGCCGTCGAGCCCGGCGCGGATCTGTTCTTCGGTCGGATCGGCGTGTTTCTTCGCGAGCTCGATCGCGTTCATCACCATCCCCGGCGTGCAGAAGCCGCACTGCAAGCCGTGATGGTCGCGGAACGCGGCCTGCATCGGATGCAGCTCGCCGTTCGCCCCGCCGATGCCCTCGATCGTGGTCACGTTCGCGCCCTGCATCTGCGCCGCGAGCACGATGCACGATTTGACGGCGCGGCCGTTCACGTGCACGGTGCAGGCGCCGCACTGGCCGGTGTCGCAGCCGACGTGCGTGCCGGTGAGCCGCAGCCGCTCGCGCAGGAGCTGTACCAGGAGGGTGCGCGGATCGAGCTCGGCGCTGACCGTTTTTCCGTTAACGTTCATAGAGATGGAAACGCCCATGAACTTCTCCAGAGGGTGGCGCGCCGCGGGCCCGGAAGGTGACGGCCGCTCGGGCGCGGCCGCGGTGAAAAAACGGCGACTGTCGGGGGATGCTAGCTCATGAAAATGGCACGCGCAACTTGACCCTCCGCGCCCCGATGCTCTAACCTTGGCGCATACGTCATATTCCTTGGTATATAACGAGACTGTTGCGGAGCAGCCATGGACAGCGTTGACCTGCAGGTGCTGAGAAGCGCAGCCGACTGGGTGAAGGCCGGCCGCCGCGTGGTGATGGCGACCGTCATCCGCACCTGGGGCTCGGCGCCGCGGCCGATCGGCGCGCTGACCGCGATCCGCGACGACGGCCATGTCGTGGGCTCGGTGTCCGGCGGCTGCATCGAGGACGACATGATCCTGCAGGTGCGCTCCGGGGAGCTGGTGAAGGACAAGCCGGCGACGACGAAATACGGCGTCAGCGCGGAGGAAGCGAAGCGTTTCGGGCTGCCGTGCGGCGGCACGCTCGAGCTCGTGCTGGAGCCGCTCACGAGGGACAGCGGACTCGACGAGCTGCTCGCGCGCGTCGAGCGCCACGAGCTGGTCGCGCGGCGGCTCGACATGAAGACCGGGCGCGTAATGCTGGCCCCGGCAAAATCCACCGATCTGCTCGCCTTCGACGGCGCGACGCTCACGACCGTGCACGGCCCGCGCTGGCGGTTGCTGATCATCGGCGCCGGGCAGCTCTCCACGTTCCTCGCGCAGATGGCGCAGGGGCTCGACTACCAGGTCACGATCTGCGACCCGCGCGAGGAATATGCCGAGGGCTGGGACATCAAGGGCGTGGAGCTGAAGCGCGGCATGCCCGACGACGTCGTCATCGAGATGAGCCTCGACGGGCACAGCGCGGTGGTGACGCTCACCCACGACCCCAAACTCGACGACATGGCGCTGCTCGAAGCGCTCAAATCGCCGGCGTTCTACGTCGGCGCGATCGGCTCGCGGAAGAACAACGAGGCGCGCCGCCAGCGACTCGCCGGGTTCGACCTGTCGCAGGCGGAGATCGCCCGCCTGCACGGGCCGGTCGGACTCAAGATCGGCAGCAAGACGCCGCCCGAGATCGCGGTCGCGATCCTCGCCGAGATGACCGCCATCCGCAACGGCGTCAGGGTCCCCGGGTTCGCCGAGCCCGAAAAAGCTGTTGTCGCCGGCTGCACGACCTGACCCCCTCCCATTCCCTCCCCCTTAAGGAAGGGGGAGGGTTAGGGTGGGGGTTGCGGGGGGTAGAATTTCCCCCCATGCGCCGCGCCCCGACCGCCGTCCTGCTCGTTGCTTTCGCGCTATGCGCCGCGCCGTCCCTCGCGCAATCCCCGGGGCCGGCGCCGGGCGGGGCGGCGAGCGGCGTCTTCCTGGTGGCGAAGCGCGAAATGCCCGACCCGCGGTTCCGCGAGACGGTGGTGCTGGTGACCTACCCGCAGCGGGGCGGGCCGTTCGGCGTCATCGTCAACCGCCCGCTCGGCACGAAGCTGAGCGAGGTGTTCCCGCAGTACGACTCGCTCAAGGGCAAGAATGACGTGCTTTATTTCGGCGGTCCCGTCGCGCGTGAGGGGCTGATATTCGCGGCGCGCGCCGCGAAGCCGCCGCCGCGCTCCATCCGCGTGCTGCAGGACGTCTGGTTCACGATGGACGTGGAATGGGTGGACGAGCTGCTCACCCGCGCCGATCCGACGCAGGGCCTGCGCGTCTATGCCGGCTACTCGGGCTGGGCGCCGGGACAGCTGCAGAACGAGATCGCGCGCGGCGACTGGCACGTGGTGCCGGCGGACGCCGCGACGGTGTTCGCCGACGACCTTGCGAAACTCTGGCGGGAGCTGATCCAGCGCGCGACCAGGGCGGTTCCATGCGAGTCGGCATCATCGGCGGGGGCGTTATCGCGCGCTTGATCCTCGAGCACATCCGGCGCGGCGATCTCGGCAGGACCCGCGTCGTCGCCATCGTTGGCCGTGGCGTGTCCTCCCGCGGCAAGGCGCTCGCGCGGGAATTCCGCGTGCAGTTCGCGACCGGCTTCAAGGAGCTGATGGCATGGAAGCCGGACGTCGTGGT
>JACOVL010000005.1 GCA_016177355.1 Betaproteobacteria bacterium
CTTCTCGCCTAGCGTGGCGAGAATCCGGTCGAGCTGGAGCTGCGCGAGTTCCGAGAAGCGCCCGCTCGGGTAGCGCAGCAGGTAGTCCTCCAGCGGGCCCGGCTCGGTCGAGGTCTTGATTTTCTCCCAGATCGCCAGCTCCTCCTCGAACTGCCGTTCCGCGAGGACGGCATCCGGCTTCGCGGCCGGCGCCGGTTGCTGCCTGCGCCGGCGCTCCGCTTCCTCCTGCGCCCGCTGTTTCTCCAGCAGCGCAAGTTCCTGCTGGCGCTTGCGCTCGGCCTCTTCCTGCGCGCGCCGGGCCTCGAGCAGCGCTTGCTCCTCCCGGCGCCTGCGCTCCGCCTCCTCCGCCGCGCGCCGGGCCTCCTTCAGCGCCGCCTCGCGCTTGCGGTTTCGCTCCGCCTCGTCCGCGAGGCGCTGCTTTTCCAGCGCCGCGAGCTCCTGCTGCCTCCTGCGTTCATGCTCTGCCGCCTCGGCAAACGCCGCCAGCAGCGCGGATGGTGCAAAGGAGAAATCCTCCTCGAGCGAGGTGCTCTCCCACGGGATCTGCTGGCCGTGGGTCCGCCGCCGCACGTGCAACCGCACCCGCTTGAAGACGTCCTCGATCTTCGCGTCGGGCACGTGCATTTCGCGCAGCAGGTTCTCGGTGTAGAGGCCGTTTTCCCCCTCGCCATCGCTCGCCGTGTTGCCCGGCGCCGTCGCATACGCGAGCATCGACCCGGGCGGCGCGTCGAATTGGCTGAGCCCCTTTTGGTCAGTGCGAACCCGGGTCCCGAACGGGTTGTCCCGGCACGCATCCAGGATGATCACGTTCATCGGGTTCTTCGCCCGGGTCAGCCCTTGGAGCAGCGTGTTGAGATCCACCGCGCGCTCACGCACGTCGTCCGGATTGTCGACCACCGCGTCAACGGGAATCAGGTAGTTGCGCCACGCCAGCTGCACGCCGTGCCCGGCGAAATAGAACAGGCCGACTGCGCTCCGCTTCGCCACGCTGTCGCCGTAGGTCTGGATCGCGTTCCGCATCTGGTCGCGGCCGGCATCGAGCAGCAGCGCGACGTCAAAACCAATGCGCTCGAGCGCTCCGGCCATCGCGTTAGCGTCACTGGCAGGGTTCCTGAGCGGAGTTTCCTTGTATCTGCTGTTGCCGATGACCAGCGCCTGGCGCGGCAACGAGTTGAGTGATCCCTGCGAATCTGCAGAGGTGCCCGTGACGAAAACCGGCCCGAGCCCGCGCGACTGCGCAATGGCCTCGCCTCGGGAGAACCCCAACGCGCCGACCCCGAGTACCGCCTGAAGAACGCGCCGTCGCCGGAAATCCGGCGACGGTCTCGCCGGTCCGGAACCGAGGCCGCGCTTACGGCCGCTTCCCATGAGATTGCGGAACCGAGTTTCTTAGCTCTCTTGGTCGAGGAAGCTGCGCAGCCGCTCCGAGCGCGACGGGTGGCGCAGTTTCCGCAGCGCCTTGGCCTCGATCTGGCGTATGCGCTCGCGGGTGACGTCGAACTGCTTGCCGACCTCTTCCAGCGTGTGGTCGGTGTTCATCTCGATGCCGAAGCGCATCCTGAGCACTTTCGCCTCGCGCGGCGTGAGGGTGTCCAGCACGTCCTTGGTGACGCCGCGGAGGCTGGCGTAGACCGCCGCCTCGTTCGGCGCGACGGTGGACTGGTCCTCGATGAAATCGCCGAGATGCGAATCGTCGTCGTCACCGATCGGCGTTTCCATCGAGATCGGCTCCTTGGAGATCTTGAGGATCTTGCGGATCTTCTCCTCCGGCATCTCCATCTTCTCCGCGAGCAGCGCGGGATCGGGCTCCTGGCCGGTTTCCTGCAGGATCTGGCGCGAGATGCGGTTCATCTTGTTGATGGTCTCGATCATGTGCACGGGGATCCGGATCGTCCGGGCCTGGTCCGCGATCGAGCGCGTGATCGCCTGCCGGATCCACCACGTGGCATAGGTCGAGAATTTGTAACCGCGGCGGTACTCGAACTTGTCCACCGCCTTCATCAGGCCGATGTTCCCTTCCTGGATCAGGTCGAGGAATTGCAGTCCCCGGTTGGTGTACTTCTTGGCGATCGAGATCACGAGGCGCAGGTTCGCCTCTGTCATCTCGCGTTTCGCCCGGCGCGCCTTGGCCTCGCCGGTGGACATCTGGCGGTTGATCTCCTTCAGGTCCTTGATCGGGATGCCGACCCGCGCCTGGAGGTTCAGGAGCTTCTGCTGCTGCTCGACGATCGCCGGCTCGAAGCGCTCGAGCGCCTCGCTCCACGGACGGTTCGCCTCGATCTCGCCCTTCGCAAAGCGGAGATTGTTTTCCTTGCCCGGGAACTCCTTGAGGAAGTGCGGCCGCGGCATGCGGGCCCGGTCCACGCACAATCTCATGATGTTGCGCTCGTAGGTGCGCACTTCGTCCACGAGCCTGCGCACGCTGTCGCACAGCGCCTCGATCTGCTTCGCCGAGAAGCGGATCTTCATCAGCTCGTTGAGAATGGCGTCGCGCGACTGGAGGAAGGCGCGGCTGCGCGGGCCGTTCCTGCCGAGCGCGCGCGTCATCTTGTTGTAGAGCGAGCGGATCACAGCGAAGCGCTTGAAGGCATCGGCCTTGAGCTTGAGTTGATCCGCGCTCTGCACGCCGCCGTCTTCCTCGTCCTCATCTTCGGCGGCCCCGAGCTCCTCTTCGATCTCTTCCTCCTCCTCCGCGACCTCCTTGATCGGCTCGTTCTGGGCGTCGGGGTCCACCAGGCCGTCCACCACCTCGTCCACGCGGATCTCGTCCTTGTCGATCTTCTCGGCAAGCGCGAGGATCTCGGCGATGGTGGTGGGGCAGGCCGAAATCGCCTGGATCATGTGGCGCAGACCGTCCTCGATGCGCTTGGCGATCTCGATCTCGCCCTCGCGCGTGAGCAGCTCCACCGAGCCCATCTCGCGCATGTACATGCGCACGGGGTCCGTGGTGCGGCCGAACTCCGAATCCACGGTGGAGAGCGCGGCCTCCGCCTCCTCCACCGCTTCCTCGTCGGCGACGGGCGGCGTTGCTTCCGACATGAGCAGCGTCTCGGCGTCCGGCGCCTCGTCGTAGACCTGGATGCCCATGTCGTTGATCATGCCGATGATGTTCTCGATCTGCTCGGCATCCAGCATGTCGTCCGGCAGATGGTCGTTGATCTCGGCGTAGGTGAGGTAGCTGCGTTCCTTGCCGAGCACGATGAGATTCTTCAGCCGCATGCGCCGCGCCTCGGCGTCGGCGGGAGAAAGCTCCCGGCGCTCGAATTCCTTGACCAGCGCTTTCTCTTTGGCGGTCAGCCCGCGGGTCGAGCGCGGCTTGCCTTCGAGCTTCGCCTGGGCGCGCGCGATCCGCTCCTTGAGCAACGCCTTTTTCAGCGTCGCCTGGTCCATCTTCTGCGGAACCTTGCCCGGCTTGTCCCCGGGCGGCACGGCACCACCCTTGGGCAGCGGTCTCATCTCGGCCAGGTGCCGCTCGCGCGCCAGCCTGGGCTTGGCCGCGATGGGTCGCGCCTTTACCTGCGGCTTGTGCTTCGCCCTGGACTGGGCCGCCGCGCGCCGGGCCTTCGCGTGGGCCCTCTTGCGCGCCGCCGATTTTGCTTTGGATTTCGATTTCCTGGATTTCGCCATGATGTGCCGCGCAAAAAAGCTGCGGATTATACCCTTGTTCGACCCCGGTTACACCCGAAAGTTACCGCCCAACTGTTTGTCGTATAAGCAATTTCTGAGCCAGCAGCCGGTTGCGCTGAACCGCAAGTATGTAGGGCCGACGGATAAACACTTCAATCGCCGGATTCATTTCAAACCCTGGGGCGCGTCTCGGCCCTCGGGGCCCCTTTTAGTTCGGCCAGCCGCCGATCGAGTTCCTGAACGCGCGAACGCTCCGCCTCGTTCCGCAGGTCACCAGCGGCCAGCCGTTCGCGCTCGCTGCGAATCTGCAGCAACTCTAGTTGATTGAAAGCGCCGGCTAGATCCGCCTGCGCGGATTCCTCGTCTCCCGAAGTGGCCAGTATTTCACCCGCAACATCCTGATAGAGAGCGGAATATTGCGATTCCCGGGTCGCCTCAATCACCATCGCGGGCAAAGTCGCTCCGCTGTCCTTCAGCACACTGACCAGCTCGGCGACCGGCGCCAAATCAGGCGAGTTCAGCAGCACCCGCTGTCCCTCAGAGAGCTTTTCCGCCAAAGCGGGGTTGGACACGAGAATGCGTAGCAGCGTTCGTGCCAAGGGTGTCGGCGGCGTGCGCGGGTATCCCTGCGCCGGTACTCGTAGCGATGGACTAGAAGCCGGTTGCGGTTTGATCTGGTACTCCCGGTCGAGTTCTTCGTGGGTGACATTAGTAAGCTTGGCAAGTTCCTTACGGAGCATCAACGAGTAAAACGGTGAGAATATCTGCTTCACTAAAGGCTTGGCATCTTGTAACAGCTTCGCGCGCCCTTCCGGCGTTTTCAGATCAACTCTTGCCTTCAGTTCGCCTAGCAGGAAATCTGAGAATAGCGTGGCTGTCCACACTTCACCCTTTTTGGTTTTTCGAACGAAGGTATCAGGGTCTTCACCCTCTGGCAGAAATAGGAAGCTAATCTGCTTTCCGTCCATTAGTTGCGACAAGCTGTTCTCTAAAGCACGCCAAGCGGCTCGACGGCCAGCTTCGTCCCCATCAAAAAAGAACACCACGTCATCGGATATCCGCAAGAGTTTCTGTATATGGTTGCCAGTTGCAGAGGTGCCTAGGGTTGCTACTGCGAATCCCATATCATTCTGAGCAAGCCCAATAACATCCATATAGCCCTCTACAACCAGAACTTTTTTTTCCTCTCTAATGGCTTTTCGCGCCTGATATAGCCCGTACAGTTCCCGGCCCTTCTCAAAAATCTTCGTTTCAGGCGAATTTAGGTATTTCGGTTCGCCTTCCCCAACAACACGTCCTCCAAAGCCGACGATATTTCCACGATCATTAACGATCGGGAACATAATCCGATTTCGGAATCGATCGTAGCGCTTACCTTCGTCCGTCTGGATAACTAGGCCGGCCTCCACCAGCGCCTTGCCCTCATAGTCAGAAAATACTGCGGCAAGGTTTTGCCAGCCCTCGGGCGCGTAACCGACGCCGAAACGCTTGGCAATCTCGCCGGAGAGCCCGCGCTGCTTGAGGTAGGCGATGGCGCGCGGCGCATCCTTGAGCTGCGCTCGGTAATACTGCGTCGCCCGCAACAGGACTTCGTAAAGGCTTTCGCCCTGCTCCGCCCTGCGCACCGTCTGCTCCGAGCGCACCTCGGGAACCGTCATGCCGGCACCCTGGGCAAGATCCTTCACCGCCTCGACAAAGCCCATGCCGCTGTATTCGATGAGGAAGCCGATTGCGGTGCCGTGCGCGCCGCAGCCGAAGCAATGGTAGAACTGCTTCGCCTGGCTGACGGTGAACGACGGCGTCTTCTCGGCGTGGAACGGGCAGCACGCGACGTAGTTGGCGCCGGCGCGTTTCAACTTCACGTGCCGGTCCACCACGTCGACGATGTCGACGCGGCCGAGGAGATCCTGGATGAACGACTGCGGAATCATGAGACGTGCAGCAGACCATTATAGCCATGCCCGGGCACGGCGGACCAACGAAAAACGCCGCGGCTACCCTGCCAGCTTTGCTTTCACTAGCGCCGAAACCTTGCCCATGTCGGCGCGGCCGGCAAGCCTGCCCTTGAGCGCGCCCATCACTTTGCCCATATCGGACGGGGCCTTGGCGCCCGTTGCGGCGACCGCCTCCACCACCGCGGCTGCGATTTCGGCTTCCGACAAAGCCTGGGGCATGTAGGTTTGCAGCAGGTCCAGCTCGAAGCGCTCGTTCTGCGCCAGGTCCTGCCGGCCGCCCTTTTCGAACTGGGCGATCGATTCGCGCCGCTGCTTGATCATCTTGTCGATGATTGCGACGACATCGGCATCCGTCAGCTCCTTGCGCTCGTCCACCTCGCGCTGCTTGAGCGCCGCGAGCAGGAGCCGCAGCGCATCACGGCGCCTCGCCTCGCCCGCGCGCATGGCGGCCTTCAGGTCATCGTTGATGCAGGTCTTTAAAGACACGGGAGGGCGTGGGTCGTGATGGGCGTGAAGTGGAAAAAACGAAAAGGCGCGAAGGACACCCCCTTACGCCCTTACGACCTCGCGCCCTGACGGCGCTAATACATCCGCGGCGGCAGCAGATGGGCGCGCAGTTTCTTGTGATGGCGCTTGATCGCGGCGGCGAGCTTGCGCTTGCGCTCGGTGGTGGGCTTCTCGTAGTACTCGCGAGCGCGCAACTCGGTCAGCAGGCCGGTCTTCTCCACGGTGCGCTTGAAGCGGCGGAGCGCCGCTTCGAACGGCTCGTTTTCCTTGACTCTGACTGTCGTCATAAATCCCTGTGTCGAATGCGAAAACCTGTATTATATCAAGCCATAAGACATTTTTGAAGCCGCTTGATACCCATGCTGGTGCTCGGCATCGAAACTTCCTGCGACGAAACCGGGGCCGCGCTCTACGACAGCGGGCGCGGCCTGCTCGGCCACGCGCTCTACTCGCAAGTGGCGCTCCACGCCGACTATGGGGGGGTGGTGCCGGAGCTCGCCTCGCGCGACCACATCCGCCGCACGCTGCCGCTCACGCAGGGATTGCTCGAGCAGTCCGGCTGCGGGACGCGGGACCTGGGCGCCGTTGCGTACACCGAGGGTCCGGGCCTTGCCGGCGCGCTGCTGGTGGGCGCCGCAATCGCTCACGGCCTCGCCTACGCGCTCAAGGTACCGGCGCTGGGGGTAAACCACCTGGAAGCCCACCTGCTCTCGCCGCTCCTGTCCGAGCCGGCGCCACGCTTTCCGTTCATCGCGCTGCTGGTCTCGGGCGGCCACACCCAGCTCGTGCGCGTCGCGGGCGTCGGGCAGTACGAGTTGCTCGGCGAGACGGTGGACGACGCCGCGGGCGAGGCCTTCGACAAGAGCGCGAAGCTGCTGGGATTGGGCTATCCGGGCGGGCCCGCGCTCGCGCAGCTTGCGGAACGGGGGCGGGCGGGCAAGTTCCACCTGCCGCGCCCCATGCGCGCGAGCGATGACCTCAACTTCAGCTTCAGCGGGCTCAAGACCGCGGTGCTGACCGCGGTGCGCGGACGGACGCTGGACGAGCAGGCGCGCGCCGACCTGGCCGCCGAGATCGAGGCGGCGATCGTCGAGGTGCTCACCGGCAAGGCGCTCGCGGCGCTGGAGGACACGGGGTTGAGGCAGCTGGTCGTCGCCGGCGGCGTGGGAGCGAACCGCTCGCTCCGCGCCGGGATCTCCCGGGCCGCGGGCGGGCTCGGCTGCAGCGTGTTCTATCCCGAGCTCGAGTTCTGCACCGACAACGGCGCGATGATCGCCTTTGCAGCCGCGATGCGGCTGGAACACTCATCACTCATCACTCATCACTCATCACTGGCATTTACAGTGCGTCCACGCTGGGACCTCGAGACGCTCGCGCCGCAATCCGCCTAGGACGGCCCGGCGTTGCGGCCGCCGATCCTGCCCTCGGTGCCCGCGATGAGGTTGCGGATGTTGTCGCGGTGGCGCCACACCAGCAGAGCCGCAATGGCCGTCACCGCGATCGCCGGCTCGAGCGCGAGCCGCCCCATGCCGTGCAGGAAGTAGGCGAAAAACATCGCGAAAGCCGCAGACACCAGCGCGGCTAACGAGGAAATCCGAAAGAAGAATGCGATGACGATCCAGGTCGCGACGGCACCCGCCGCCAGATAGAAATCGAGCGCGGCGAGCACGCCGAGCGTGGTCGACACGCCCTTGCCGCCCTGGAAACGGAAAAAAGCCGGCCACATGTGGCCCACCACGACCGCGACCGACGCCACGCCGACCGCAGCGGGCTCCGCGATAACGTGCTGCTGCGTCAGCATCACCGCAAACCAGCCCTTGAGCGCATCGCCCGCCAGCGTCAGCGCCGCCGCGGCCCTGCGGCCGGTGCGCAGCACGTTGGTTGCGCCCGGGTTGCCGGAGCCGTAGCTGTGCGGATCGGGGAGCCGGAATGCGCGGCTCACCAGCACGGCGAACGAGATCGAGCCGATCAGGTACGCGAACAGGGCTGCAATCACCAGGGTCATGGGAATTCACTTACAATTGCCGCTCATTCTATCTGACCCCGACGTTTCAGGTTCAAGGTTCAAGGTTCAAGGTTCAAGGTTTGAGTGTCACTGTCCAACATTGAACTTGGAACTTTTAACTTGGAACATTATTGAATGGACACCATCTTCATCAGCGATTTGCGCGTGGACATGCTGATCGGCGTCTACGACTGGGAGCGCAAGGTGCCGCAGACAGTGCAGCTCGACCTCGAGATCGGCATCCCCGACGGCGGACGTCCGCGCAGCGACAGGATCAAGGAAACGATCGACTATGCCAAAGTCATCGAGCGCATCAAAACGTCGCTGCAGCAGAACCGCTTCCTCCTGGTCGAGCGCCTCGCCGAGCACCTCGCCGGGCTCGTGATGACGGAATTCAAGGCGCCGTGGGTCAAGGTGAGCGTCAGCAAGCTCGCGGTGGAGAAGGACGTGAAGCGCGTCGGCATCACCATCGAGAGAGGCACAAAGACGTGAAGCCGTGAGATCGTGAAGTCGGGAGGTCGGGAGATCGAAAAGACGTGAGATCGGGAAATCGGGAGATCGGGAGATCGAAAAGTATTTTTCCCTCTCCCCCTCTCACGCCCTGACGCCCTCACGGAATCTGTCCCTCTCCCGCCCTATCGCGCTCCCGCTCTCCCGTCCTTTAGCCCCTGGGATGATGCTTCGCGTGCAGCTGCTTCATCCGCTCGCGCGCGACGTGGGTGTAGATCTGGGTGGTCGAGATGTCCGAGTGGCCGAGCAGCAGCTGCACCACGCGCAGGTCGGCGCCGTGGTTGAGCAGATGCGTGGCGAAGGCGTGGCGCAGCGTGTGCGGCGAGATCGATTTCTTCAGGCCCGCCTGCGCGGCGTAGCGGCGCAGCAGATGCCAGAACATCTGGCGCGTCATGGCGGCGCCGCGCGTGGTGATGAAGAGATCGTTGCTCGTCCTGCCCTTGAGCAATTCCGGCCGCGCCTCCTTGAGGTAGCGCCGGATCCAGGCGAGCGCCTCCTCGCCGAGCGGCACCAGCCGCTCCTTCGAGCCCTTGCCGATGACACGCACGACGCCCATATCCTGGCTCACCTGCGAGACCTTGAGCGCCGTCAGCTCCGAGACGCGCAACCCGCTCGCGTAGAGCGTCTCCAGCATCGCCTTGTCGCGCAGGCCCAGGGCCTCGCTCACGCGCGGCGCATCGAGCAGGCCCTCGACGTCGTCCTCGGTGAGGCTCTTCGGCAGCGGCCGCGGGAGTTTCGGCGCGTCGATTTTCAGCGTGGGGTCGGCCTTGATCCTGCCCTGCCGCAAGCAGTAGCGGTAAAAGCGCTTCAACGTCGAGAGCAGCCGCGCCGCCGTCGTGGCGCGGGTCCTGCGGAACAGCACGCCGAGATAGGCCTGTATGTCGGCGTTGCTTGCGGCGAGCAGCTTCCCGTTCTTCTGCTTTTCCAGCCACGCGGAGAACTGCACGAGGTCCCGTCGATAGGCTTCGAGCGTGTTGCGCGCGAGCCCGTCCTCGAGCCACAGCGCGTCGCAGAATTCGTCGATGAGCCCGGAGCCCCTGTCGGCCATGCCCGATGATACCAACCGGGCAAGCCGGACAAGTGGTAAATTACGCTCGGGGCTTGTCACTACTGCAAGGGAGGAAACCATGACTCGTACCGCACGGTTCGTTTCAATACTTGTCGCATGCGCTTGTGTGACGGGTCCGGCGCTGGCGCAGAAGTACCCCGCCAGATCAGTACGCGTCATCGTTCCCCAGACGCCCGGCGATCCCTGCGACACCTTTGCCCGCTTGCTGGGCCAGCCTATGAGCGAGAGCCTCGGCCAGCCGCTGGTTGTCGACAACCGGCCCGGTGCGGGCGGCACGATCGGCCTGGCATTGGCCGCGAAGGCGCCCGCGGACGGCTACACCTTTGCCTGCGGGCAGGGCGGCAACTTGTCGGTCATTCCGCACACGATGAAAAACGTCCCTTACGACGCGCTGAAGGACTTCGCGCCGGTTGCGCTGATCGCGACCAACTATCTCGCGCTGGTGGTGCGCCCGGGTACCC
>JACOVL010000044.1 GCA_016177355.1 Betaproteobacteria bacterium
ATTCGGAATGATGAACGATGAATAAAACGGCCGCGGCTCGATCAACTCGTCACTTTGCGCTCTGCGCTCATCATCGGTTTTCAGTCAGTGAAGGTCAGTGACAGACCCGTCACCGGCAGCCCCTGGTATTGTGACGACCAGGTTTCGCCGGGCCTGATCGGCATCGCGGCGGTGAGCGTGCCGGTCGTGATGATTTCTCCCGCCGCGAGCGGCTCGAACTGCGGCTGTTGCGCGAGCACGCCGGCGAGATGGGCGAGCACGGTCACTGGATGGCCCAGGGCGTTGGCGCCGACGCCGCGGTCCACCACCACCCCCTCCCTGCTGAGGGTGATCCGGCAGTCGCGCAACCGGGAAACCAGCGCCGGAATGTCGCTGCCGCGGATTGCCCTCGGTGCGCCGACGATCAGCCGCCAGTGGAAGGAAAAATCCGCCGCCGCATCGGCCGGCTTGAATTTCCAGCGGTCGAAATGGCAGTCCACGATCTCGAAGCTTGGAGCAAGCCACTCGACCGCCTCCAGCACGCGGGCCGGGTCGCTCGTGCCGGCGGGGAGGGCGGCCTTGAGTCTGAAGGCGATCTCGGGCTCCAGGCGCGGCCGCGCGGAGCCCTTGAGCGAGAGGGCGGCGCAGTCGCTCTGCGCCGCGATTACGGTTCGGTCGTAGACATGCGCCCAGATAGGCGCGGTCGCGCCGTACTCAGTCCAGATGTTGCGGTTGGTGAAGCCGATCTTGCGCCCGACGGTCTTCTCGCCGCGCGAGCGCCGCAGCCTCAGGATTTCGGAAGCTACCTCGTACCCCTCGTTCCATCCGAATCCCGGATGGCGCTCGACGATGGAGGGCACGGTTCCGCCTCGATCCAGCGCATCGAGCAGCTCGAGGGCGATACGCGTTGTGTCAATCGAGATCTTCATCGTATCCATCTTCTACCTGGCGCAGCGAAAGCCGATGTTGTGATGGCCGGAGGCGGGATTGCGCGAGAGATTGCGGCCGCGCTGCGTGGTCGTGATTTCCTCCGCAGGCGAATCGTGCCCGCCACCACGGGTGCCGCGCACCGGGCCGGCGGCGGGGTCCTCTCGACCATCGTGGGGATCGTACGGGTAGGGGCGGTACGCGCTGGAAACCCATTCCCAGGCGTTGCCCGCCAGGTCCTGCACGCCGTAGGGACTCGCGCCGGCCGGAAAGCCGGTCACCGGCGCCGTCTGGTTATAACCCGTGCCGTACTGCGCACGCTTGCGGTCAGGTGGCGAGTTTCCCCAAGGATAGTGCCGGCCATCGGTGCCGCGTGCGGCTTTTTCCCATTCCGCCTCGGTCGGCAGACGCTTCCCGCGCCAGGCGCAGTAGTCGCGCGCGCCGGCCCAGCTTACCTCGACGACGGGATGATGCTCGTAACCCTGGTCTGCGACCCACCTGTTTCCAGCGCGGTGGATGCGCGCATCCGGATCGTCGCTATCAAAAAGGCGTTCGCCCTTCGCGTTCGAGGAGCCGGCCGCTTCGAGGAACTCCGCGAACCGCGCATGGGTGACCGGGAAGCGGTCGATGCGGAAGGCGGGGAGAGTGACGCGATGCGCCGGGCGCTCGTCGGAAGGGCCATCGTTGCCGCCCAGGGTGAATGCTCCGGCAGGGATTTCCACCATGTCGTCACGCGCGCCCGGCTGCGCGGCGCGGGCGCCGCTCAGGACGGCGAGCATCTGTGCTACGGCGAAGGCCAGCAGGATTCCCCGTGCCATCATTGCTTCCGATATCTGTTGTCCAACACCCTGATTTTATTTGAACCTGCCACCCGGTTTCGATAGAATGCCCGTTTCCCAGGCGCGTAGCTCAGATGGCTAGAGCGCATCCTTGACATGGATGAGGTCGTTGGTTCGATTCCAATCGCGCCTACCAGTTGTTAAAACAGACGCAAAGCGCCGTTTTAACTCCGCGCGTTCGAACGGACATGTAATGCCGTTCAACGCGCGGAATTGTTTCAGCGTCACGAATGGATTATGCCGGATATTCGTTTGCCAGACGGGTCGGTCAGGAAGTTCGACCGGCCGGTGACCGTCGCCGAGCTCGCGCAGAGCATCGGCCCGGGCCTCGCGCGCGCCGCGCTCGCGGGCCGGGTGGCCGGCAGGCTGGTGGATACCTCCTATCGCATCGAGTCCGATGCGGAAGTCGCTATCGTCACAGAGAAAGACCCCGAGGGGCTGGAGCTGCTGCGGCATTCCACCGCCCACCTGCTCGCCCACGCGGTGAAGGAACTGTTCCCGGACGCGCAGGTGACCATCGGCCCGGTGATCGAGGACGGCTTCTACTATGATTTCGCCTACCAGCGGCCGTTCACCCCGGAGGACCTTGCCGCGATCGAGAAGCGCATGCAGGAGATCGCGAAGCGCGACATCAAGGTCGAGCGCCGGGTGATGCCGCGCAACGAGGCGGTGACATTCTTCAAGGGCCAGGGCGAGCACTACAAGGCCGAGATCATCGCCGCGATACCCGGCGGCGAGGCGATCTCGCTCTACCGGCAGGACAACTTCATCGATCTCTGCCGCGGCCCGCACGTGCCTTCCACCGGCAAGCTCAAGGTGTTCAAGCTGATGAAGGTGGCCGGCGCCTACTGGCGCGGCGACTCGAAGAACGAGATGCTGCAGCGCATCTACGGCACCGCGTGGACGAGAAAAGAGGACCAGGATGCCTACCTCCACCGGCTGGAGGAGGCGGAGAAGCGCGACCACCGCAAGCTGGGCCGGCAGCTCGGGCTGTTCCATACCCAGGACGAAGCGCCCGGCATGGTGTTCTGGCATCCCAGGGGCTGGGTCATCTGGCAGCGCATCGAGCAGTACATGCGGCGCGTCCTCGACGAGAACGGCTACGCCGAGGTGAGGGGGCCGCAAATGCTCGACGTCTCGCTGTGGAAGCGCTCGGGTCACTGGGACAATTTCCGCGAGAACATGTTCTTCACCGAGTCGGAGTCGCGCGATTACGCGGTGCGGCCGATGAACTGCCCGGGGCACGTGCAGATCTACAACCAGGGGCTGAAGAGCTACCGCGACCTGCCGCTGCGGCTCGCCGAATTCGGCTCCTGCCATCGCAACGAGCCTTCCGGGGCGCTACACGGGCTGATGAGGGTGCGCGGCTTCACCCAGGACGACGCGCACATATTCTGCACCGAAGCCCAGGTCGGGCCGGAAGTCATCCGCTTCATCGATCTGCTCGCCCGCGTGTATGCCGATTTCGGCTTCGACGAGATCCTGATCAAGCTGTCAACCCGGCCGCCGAAGCGCGTCGGCACCGACGATCAGTGGGACAGGGCCGAGGCGGCGCTCAAGGCCGCGCTTGGGCGCAAGAGCCTGAAATTCGACTTGCAGCCGGGCGAAGGCGCGTTCTACGGCCCCAAGATCGAGTTCTCGCTCAAGGACAGCCTGGGCCGGGTCTGGCAGTGCGGCACCATGCAGCTCGATTTCTCGATGCCGGAGCGGCTCGGCGCGGAGTACGTGGGCGAGGACAACGCGCGCCACGTGCCGGTGATGCTGCACCGGGCGATCCTCGGCTCCTTCGAGCGCTTCATCGGCATCCTGATCGAGCATTACGCGGGGGCGATGCCGCTCTGGCTGGCCCCGGTCCAGGTGATGGTCATGAGCATCACCGAGCGCCAGTCGGACTATGCGAGTCGCGTCGCCGGCGAGCTCAAACAGGCCGGTCTGCGCGCCGGGGCCGACTTGAGGAACGAGAAAATTTCCTATAAAATTCGGGAACATAGTCTGCAAAAGCTGCCCTACCAGGTCATCGTAGGCGACCAGGAAGTGGCCGCTCAAAAGGTTGCCGTGCGCACCCGCAAGGGCGAGGATCTCGGCCAGATGAGTCTGGCCGATTTCGTCTCCAGGCTGAGGCTGGAAGAAGCCCGGCTCGGGCGTGCGGTTTGACAGCAACGGGATACGGGGGGTTTTCATCGCTCAGGAAAAGGAACCGCGGATCAACAGCGAGATCACCGCGGCGGAAGTACGGGTCATCGGCGCTGCCGGCGAGCAGGTGGGGGTATTGAGCATCGCCGCCGCCAACAAGATGGCGGAGGAAGCAGAGCTCGATCTGGTCGAGATTGCCCCAACGGCGGCACCGCCGGTCTGCCGCATCATGGATTACGGCAAGTACAAGTACCGCGAGAGCAAGAAGCGGCACGAGGCGAAGCTCAAGCAGAAGCAGATCATCGTCAAGGAAATCAAGTTCCGTCCCGGCACCGACGAGGGCGACTACAAGATCAAGCTGCGCAACCTGGTCCGTTTCCTCGAAGAAGGCGACAAGACCAAGATCACGCTGCGCTACCGCGGGCGCGAGA
>JACOVL010000037.1 GCA_016177355.1 Betaproteobacteria bacterium
GACGAGCGCGTGCACCTGCTGCAGATCTGGATCGAGCCCGAGTTCACGGGGATACCCCCGGGCTACGAGGAAAAGCAGTTCGGTGCGGCGGAAAAGCGCGGACGGCTGCGGCTGATTGCGTCCCCCGACGGGAGGGAAGGCTCGGTGACGATCCATCAGGACGCCTGCGTCTATGCCTCGCTGCTCGACGGCAGGGACGCGGTCACGCATCGGCTCGCGCCGGGGCGCCGCGCCTACGTGCACGTCGCGCGTGGTTCGGTCAAGGTCAACGGCACGCCGCTCGAGAGCGGCGACGGCGCCAGGATCGCCGGAGAAAGCGAAATCAGTCTCGGCAAGGCCGCGCAGGCGGAAGTGCTGCTGTTCGATCTCGCCTGACGGATATGGGCCGTCTGGATGCCTGTCACTTCGACTGAGCGCGGCCGGGGAAAAGACAACGATGGACGAAATGACGAGCTTGCTGGCGCAATACGGCCTCGTGCTGGTGTTCGCCAACGTGTTTCTGACCCAGGTCGGCGTGCCGGTGCCGGCGATACCGACGCTGGTCGTCGCGGGGACGCTGGCGCAGCGGGGTGACCTGTCTGCTGCGATGGTACTCATCGTGGCGGTCGGGGCGTCCCTGCTGGGTGATCTCCCATGGTTTGTCGCTGGGCGGATTTACGGCAGCCGCGCCATCAACGTGCTGTGCCGGGTCGCGATCGAGCCGGATACCTGCGTCAAACAGACCGAGACTATTTTCGAGCGCTGGGGCGCACCTTCACTGGTGTTCGCCAAGTTCATACCCGGATTCTCGATAGTGGCGCCGCCGATCGCCGGCGCGATGCGGCTGGCCGTCCCGCCGTTTTTCGTCTTCAGCGCGATCGGAGCGGCGGTTTGGGCGGGCGTCGCGCTCGCGGTGGGAATGATTTTCCACGCACAGGTGGACTGGATCATCCAATGGCTCGCCGAGATGGGGTCACGGGCTGCGCTCGTGATCGGTTCCGGTCTTGCCTTGTACCTGGCGTTCAGATGGATCGAGCGCCGGCTGTTCATCCGCTGGCTGCGCATGGCGCGGATTTCGGTGGATGAGCTGCACGAGCAGCTTCAGCGCTCCGACAAGCCCGTGATACTGGATGCGCGTTCGATGACGGCGCGCAAGCTCGACCCGCGCCGCATCCCCGGGGCGCTTGCAGTGGACATCAACGCGCCCGAGCCTCATCTTGCTGCAATCCTCCCGGAACGCGAAGTGGTGGTGTACTGTACGTGACCCAACGAAGCGAGCGCGGCGCGTGTCGCCCGCCAGTTGATGGACAAGGGGTTCGGAAAGGTGAGGCCGCTCGCCGGGGGGCTCGAAGCCTGGATTGCCGCGGGACGCGAGTTCACGGTGTTTGAGTAAATCACTGAAGAGAGGAGAGATTCATGAACGCTTTGTGTGAGATGGGCAAACAATACGGTCCGCTCGGCGGGCGCATTCTTCTGGCGCTCATTTTCCTGATCTCGGGCTATGACAAGATCGGCGGCTTTTCCGGAACCGCCGCTTACATGGCGGGCAAGGGGATTCCCTTCGCGGAGGCCGCGCTCGTCATCAGCATCGTCATCGAGATCGGCGGTGGCCTCATGCTGATCGCCGGCTGGAAAGCGCGCTGGGCGGCGACCGCGATCTTCCTGTGGCTGATCCCGGTGACGCTGCTCTTTCATAACTTCTGGGCGGTGGACGCCGCGCAGTACCAGAACCAGTTCAACCACTTCCTGAAGAACCTGTGCATCATCGGCGGCATGCTCTACATCATGGCCTTTGGCGCCGGGCCGCTCAGCCTGGATGCCCGCGGCAAGACCTGAACCACGGAATCCTCCGGCGCCGCGTAGCGATGCCCCGTCGCTCCGCGCGAACTCGGGCTATCACCTTCAGCCGTCGCTCTGTTTCGTGCTTCCGTCGTAGGCCAGAACCCGGTCCAGGTTGTCCTGAATCTCGCGCAGCTTCGTCTGCAGGTACAGCATGGCGAAGGTCCTGGCGGTTTCGGGAAGATGAAAAGCGTAGGCGCCAACGAAGCCCTTGCCGGCTTTCTTCAATTTACGGAAGAGCTCGATGGCGTCGCGCTGGCGCAGGATCGCGCGCTTTTTTGCCTTGCGATAACCCGGGCGTCCCCGCTTGACCCTCACGACGGCGACGCCTTTCGCGTCGACGATCACTTTGAATATCCGCTTTTGGTTGTTCACGGTTATGGCTACCTGATTGAGAGTGCCTAATAAATCTCGGGGACAAAATTCTGGCTATCCAGCGGAGGACGGGCATAGCCCTCGCGCAGTTCGGGTTTCCGTTTGGGAAGCTTCATCTTCTTCGGCGTCACGTCCTTGTACGGCAGCAGGCTCAAGAGGTGGGCGATGCAGTTCAGGTGAGCCCGCTTCTTGTTGTCCGAATTGACCACGTACCACCTGGATTGATCGATGTCGGTGTGGATGAGCATGTCGTCCTTGGCGCGGGAGTAGTCCTGCCATCGGTCGCGTGATTCCAGATCCATCGGCGACAGCTTCCAGCGCTTGGTCGGATCATCGATCCTGGACTTGAAGCGGCGCTCTTGTTCCTTGTCGCTCACCGAAAACCAGTATTTCACGATGGTGATGCCCGAACGCACCAGCATGCTCTCGAATTCCGGGCAGCTGCGCATGAATTCCAGGTATTCGGCGTCCGTACAGAACCCCATCACGCGCTCGACCCCGGCGCGGTTGTACCAGGAGCGGTCGAGCAATGTCATCTCGCCCGCCGCCGGCAGCTCGGCAACATAGCGCTGGAAATACCACTGGGTCTTCTGGCGCTCCGTCGGCGTGCCGAGCGCCACCACGCGGCAGACGCGCGGATTGAGCGGTTGGCTGATCCGCTTGATGACACCACCCTTGCCGGCGGCATCGCGGCCCTCGAAGATGACCAGAACCTTGCGGCCCTCGTGCCTGATCCATTCCTGCACCTTGACCAGTTCGACGTGCAGGCGGCGCAGCTCGCGCAAGTAGAACTTGTTGCGCTTCTTCTTCTTCGCTTTGGGATCGGCGAGCGGACTCGCCGGGTGCATGTCCGGAACCTTCGTACCCCTACCCAGCGTCAAAGGAGCCGCTTTGGCCTTATCGGCACGGCCGCGCTTGTCCTTTTTTCGTTTGCCCATGACTCTTCATCCCAGCTTCATGGTGTTGTCACCGCGCGCTCTCTTCCGAGGACCCGTGCCCTTGAAAACAAAAGCGATCCAACCGCGACAGTATATGTTTGTTTCGGCGCCCGACGAAAGAGTGGCCCATTTGCGCGCGAAAATCAACACTCGGCGTCAGGATTCCCAATTCACTCTTGTGAAACCGGGGACGGACCACGAATTCCGGTTGGCGAAATCAGAAAACGTGGTCTGCCCCGGAGGATACTTGTTCAGGTTGCAGGTCTTGTGGTGATCCGCGTTACGGACTAGAGTGATTGAAAAAGCAGACCCCGCATACCAGCGAGGGCTTCAAGGAGGACTCATGGTGCAGCGTCGATTCTTGCTTTCGGCAGTGTTATTCGCGGCGTCCGTCGCGCCGGTTCTGGCTTTCGCGCAGACGGAGCCATATCCATCGCGTCCGGTGCGCATAGTCATTCCATTCGCGCCCGGCGGCGCGTCCGATTTCATCGGGCGCATCCTCCAGCCGAAGCTCTCGGAAGAGCTGGGGCAGCAGGTCGTCGTCGACAACCGGCCGGGCGCGTCTGGCGGGATCGGCGTTGAAACAGCGGCCACTGCCACGCCCGACGGCTACACGTTGCTGCTCGGCAACGTGAGCTCGATGGGGATTGGGCCGAACCTCTTTGCCACTATCCGGAAGCGCGCGAGCGATCTCGTCCCGATCACGCTCGTCGTAGATGTCCCGGGCGCGCTCGGCATCCACGGCGGCCTGCCGGCGAACAACCTCAAGGAGTTCATCGCGTACGCGCGCGCGAACGAGGGCAAGCTGAGCTACGGCTCGGCCGGCTACGCCAGCGCGCAGCGCATGGCTTTCGAGTTCTTCATGAGCAAGGCCGGCATCAAGCTCCTGCACGTGCCGTACAGGGGCGGTGCGGGCGCTTCCACGATCGCGACGATTAGCGGCGAGGTCGCGGCGACGATGGTTACCACCGCTTCGCTCGTGCCCCATGCCAAGACCGGCAAGATCAAGATCTTGGCGGTGGTGGCCAAGAAGCGCATACCGGCGCTGCCGGATACGCCGACGATGATCGAGTCCGGATTCCCTGAGCTGGATCTGGGCTCCTGGCAGGGCATCTACGTGCCCAGGGGCACGCCGAAAGCGATCATCAACAAGCTCTACAAGGTCACCGTGAAGGTCGTGCACGATCCGTGGACGGGGCAGCAGTACAGTAAGGTGAGCGCGCAGCAGATCACCAGCGATTCGCTTGCGGAGTTCGCGAAGTTCATGCGCGAGCAAGTGGCCTTCTGGGGCAAGGTCACCAAGGACCTCGGCATCAAGGTCGAGTAAGCAGCCCGTGACGTAAGGCGTAAATGGGGTCGCAAGAAAAACAGGGTCGGGTTCACATTTATTCGCGGCTGCTTCCGCAACTTAATGAGGTTGCGGAAAAGTGGACCTGACCCTGTTTCATGCTCCACGATAAAGTTACGCTGCCCCCGTTCGTTTACCCGCGGCAAGACCTGAACCACGAAACCCTCCGGCACCGCGTAGCGATGCCTCCGTCCGCCGGCGCGCCAGACAGGATGAATGAGTAAGAAAAATAGGGTCGGGTTCACATTTATTCGCGGCTGCTTCCGCAACTTAATGAGGTTGCGGAAAAGTGGACCTGACCCTGTTTCACTGTTTCATGCTCCACCCGGCGTTCTGGGTGCCGTTTAATCGTTGGAGACGGCGGGGCCAAAACCCGCAGGTCACTAGCAGCGTCTGCTCGCGTTGCCGTCACCGATGGTCCGTTGAACTCGCCGCCGATAGCGGACATTGCGTGTTGGCGCGGCAGTCCCCGACCAGACCCTGCATTCGTGGTAAATTCGGGGCTGGCTATCCGGTTGGCCCGCCGATCAGAAATCCGAAATGAATCAACCGCTCACGCTGTTCGAAAAGATCTGGACGAGTCACGTCATCCTCGAGGAGGAGGGCGAAGCGCTGGTGCGCGTGGACCTCGCGCTGATCCACGAAGGATCGTTCCATGCGTTCCGCGTGCTCGATGAGGCGAAGCGCCCGGTGGCGCGGCCGATGCAGGTCTATGCGTTCGCCGATCACTACGTGCCGAGCACCGGCCGCGACCGGGGCGCCGCCGGCGTCGCCGACGCCGGGCTGCGCGAGATGCTGGCGCTGCTCGAGAAGAACACCGCGCGCTTCGACATCAAGCTGTTCGGTCTCAACGACGAGCACCAGGGGATCCTGCACGTCGTGCCGCCCGAGCTCGGCATGACGCAGCCGGGCCTGATCGTCGCCGGCCAGGATTCCCACAGCTGCACCCACGGCGCGCTCGGGGCCTGGGCGCTCGGCATGGGCGCGTCCGAGATGACGCACGTGCTGGCGACGCAGGCGGCGTGGTTGCGCAAGCCGGGAACGATGCGCATCGCGCTCGACGGCGCGCCGACCGCCGGCGTGACGCCCAAGGACATCATCCTCGCCGTGATCGCGAAGATCGGCGCGGCCGGGGCGAACGAGCACGTGATCGAGTACGCCGGCAGCACCGTCGCGGCGCTGTCGATGGAAGCGCGCATGACGGTGTGCAACATGTCGGTCGAGGCCGGCGCGCGCTCCGGGCTGGTCGCGCCCGACGACACGACGTACGCGTATCTCGAAGGCAAGCAGTACGCGCCGCGCGGCGCCGCGTGGCAGGAGGCGCTCGCTTACTGGAAGACGCTGCCGACCGACCCCGGCGCGCGCTACGACCGCGAAGTGAAGATCGACGTGGCGCAGCTCTCGCCCATGGTCACCTGGGGCATCAGCCCCGAGCACGCCGCGCCCGTCACCGGAACGGCGCCGGACCCGGATGCCGCCCCCGATGCCAACAAGCGCGCCGAGACGCAGACGGCGCTCGAATACATGGGGCTCGCGCCCGGCGCTTCCCTTTTGGGCATCCCGGTGGATCACGTGTTCATCGGCTCCTGCACCAACGGCCGCATCGAGGACCTGCGCGAGGCGGCCGAGGTGGCGCGGCGCGGCCGCGCCGTGGTGCCGGCGTGGGTGGTACCCGGCTCGGCGGGCGTGAAGCGCCAGGCGGAAAAGGAGGGGCTGGCCGACGTCTTCCGCAAGGCCGGTTTCGAATGGCGCGACCCCGGCTGCTCGATGTGCTCGGCCTACAACGGCGACGAGTTGCAGCCCGGCCAGCGCTGCGCTTCCACCACCAACCGCAATTTCCGCGGGCGCCAGGGACGCGGGGTGAGGACCCACCTGATGAGCCCGGCGATGGCCGCCGCCGCCGCCATCACCGGCCGGCTCACCGACGTGCGCGAGTTCATGAAAGCGTGAGTAGTGAATTTAACCGCAGATAAACGCAGATTAACGCCGAGACAAATCTGAAACAATTCAAAAGATTATTCTTGAACTTATCCGTGTTCATCTGCGTTCATCGGCGGCTCATATAACGTTCTTATGGAAGCTTTCACGAAACTCACGGCCATCGCCGCTCCGATCGACGAGATCAACGTCGACACCAACCAGCTGAGTCCCTCGCGCTTCTCCAAGACGCCGCGCGGGCCGGCCTACGCGAACATCCTGCTGCACGACGCGCGCTTCAACGCGGACGGCTCCGAGAAGGACTACGTGTTGAACCGCGGGCCGTTCCGCAAGGCGGCGATACTGGTCACCGGCCGCAACTTCGGCTGCGGCTCCTCGCGCGAGGGCGCGGTCTACGGCCTCCACGAGTTCGGCGTGCGCTGCGTGATCGCGCCGAGCTTCGGCGAGATCTTCCTCAACAACTGCTACAAGAACGGGCTGCTGCCGGTGACGCTGCCCGAGGACGCGGCGGCGGACATCCGCCGCCAGTTGCGCGAGCGGCCCGGGGCGCAGGTCACCGTGGATCTGCCGCAGCAGACCGTGACCGACCCCGGGGGGAAGCTCCACCGCTTCGAGATCAAGCCGGTGCGCAAGCGCTGCCTGGTCGAGGGGCTCGACGACATCTCGCGCACGCTCCAGTACCAGGAAGCCATCACGGCCTGCGAGGCGCGCGACCGTGCGTCCCGGCCGTGGCTGTGGTTCAACCGCGCGTAAGCGCCCGATTTCCCGGAGAATAAAAAATGCTTGAAAAACATGCTGTTACGAATGTTCCTATCCACGACCTGCTGTCCCGGCGCTGGAGCTCGCGCGCTTTCGACGCCCAGCGCCCGGTCGGCCGCGAGCAGCTTGCGGTGCTGCTGGAGGCCGCGCGCTGGGCGCCGTCGTGCAACGGCGACGAGCCGTGGCGCTACCTGATCTGGGACCGGGGCCGGGACCTGGGAGGCTTCCAGAAGGCGTTCGATTGCCTGTCGGAGAACAATCGGAAGTGGGTCAAGAACGTGCCGCTGCTGATGCTCTCGTGCGCGGGCAGCGTGTTCGGCGCGACCGGCAAGCCCAACCGCTGGACCCAGCACGACACCGGCGCGGCGAGCGTCTCCATGGCGCTGCAAGCCGTGGCGCTCGGGCTGATGGTGCACCAGATGGGCGGCTTCGACGCCGACAAGGCGCGCGCCGCGTTCGCGATCCCCGCCGAGTACACGCCGATGGCGATGATCGCCGTCGGCTACCAGACCACTCCGGATATCCTGGACGACGAAACGAAGGCAAAGGAGCTCAGGCCGCGCGCGCGCAAGCCCGTGGCCGAGTGCTTTTTCGAAGGCGGCTGGGGGAATCCCGTCAGGATCTGACGCCGGGCGCCGCCGGCCGCTCGAACTCCCGGTCGTGCTCGAGCGAGGGGATCATGCCGCGCACGCGGCCGACCGCCGCGGGATCGAGGTCCGCGTAGACGATGCCGGGCGCCTCGCCCCCGTCGGCGAGCACCTCGCCCCAGGGATCCACCACCAGCGTATGGCCGTAGGTCGAGCGGTTGCCGGGATGCTCGCCGCACATCGCCGGCGCCAGCACGTAGCAGCCGTTCTCGATCGCGCGCGCCTTGACGAGCGTGTGCCAGTGCACGCTTCCGGTCTGGCGCTGGAACGAGGAGGGGATGGTGAGGTAGATCGCGCCCGCCTGGGCGAGCGCGCGGTAGAGGCCGGGGAAGCGCAGGTCGTAGCAGACGGTCAGCCCGGCCCTTCCCCAGGGCGTCTCGGCGATCACCGCCCGGCCGCCGGCGCGGTAAGTCGAGGACTCCTTGATGACGAGGCCGCTCGGCAGCGTCGCGTCGAACATGTGGATCTTGTCGTAGCTCGCGGCGACGGCGCCGTCGGCGGCAATCAGGTACGAGCGGTTGGCGATGCGGCCGTCGTCGGTCTTCACCGTGAGCGATCCCGCGAGCAGCCACACGGAGAGCTCGCGCGCGAGCCGTTGCAGCTCCGGCAGCGCCGGCGCGCCATCCGCCTCGAGCGCGCGCTCGCGCATCACGCGCCCGCTGCCGTCCATCATCAGCACGTATTCGGGCGCGAGCACCCAGCGCGCGCCGTTGGCGGCGGCCTCGCGCGCCATCGCGCGCACGGCGTCGAGGTTGGCGGCGAGGTCGTTGCCCGTCTGCATCTGCAGGCAGGCGACGCGAAATTTTTCTTCTACCGTTACCGTATGCTCGCTTCGGCGGTGGTGCCGAGCGCGACCGCGTCGGGTACGACCTCGTCCAGGAAGTTGAACTCGAGCTTGGTGCCGACCGGGTCGTAGAGGAACACCTGGTAGCCCGCGTTCTGGATGTTCTGCTCCTCGAACCCGATGCCGAGCTTCTTCAGGCGCTTGCGGAAATCCGCGGCGCCCGAGGCCTTGAACGCGATATGGTCCACGCTGCCGCTGTGCTGGTCCTTGACGATCGAGCCCTCCGGGTAGCGCGCCCCGACGTGGATGATGGGGTCGTCGCCGTCGTAGAGCCAGATGCCGCCGAATTTGAAGTTGGGCCGGTAGCCTTTCTTCAGCCCCAGCACGTCGCCGTAGAACTTCTCGATCGCCGGCAGGCCGCTCTCGGAGCAGCGGATGTTCAGGTGCAGAAAACCCTCGAATTTCATGGCGCTCTCCTGTGGCCGTTCAAGGCCCGTAGACGCCAAAATGCTAGCACAACGGCCGTATCCTGCGTTACCGGGACAGCGCCGCGTCGAGCGCGGACATCAGCGGGCCGAGCTTGGGCGGGCTCGCTTCGAGACCGACGCCGACGCCGAATTTCTGCAGCGCTTCGGTGGATACCGGGCCGATCGATGCGACCAGCGTGCGGTTGAGGGCGGCGCGCAGCGCATCCGTGCGGCCGAGCTTTTCAGCGACCTCGAACAGGTTGTAGACCTGCGCCGCATTGGTCACCGTCACCGCGTCAACCTGTCGGCGTTCCAGCGCGTCCATGAGATCGATCAGCGGCCGGGTATCGGGCGGCAACGACCAGCGGTAGGTCGTGATCTCGATCACTTGCGCGCCCCGCGCCTTGAGCGCTTCTTCCAGCTCGATGTTGGATATGCCGTAGCGCTGGACGGTCACTCTTTTGCCGTTGAGCTGCACCGCCTGCAATGCTTCCAGAACTTCCGTCGTGGTGAAAGGCTCTTTCGCGCTGATGTCGAGGCGCACGCCGCGCGAGCGCAACGCCGCCGTCGGCTTGGGACCCCGGACCACGACCGTCGTTTGCGCCAGAAGCGCGAGCAGCGTCTCGGTCAGTCCCAGCGCGTCGGTAGTCTTGAACAATGCGTTGGTGCCGACGCCGGTCTGAAAAATCATCAGGTCGGCCGGGCGCGTCTTGAGCTCGCTGATGAGCGCCGAGATAAAAGCGGGATCCACGTCGGGTATCTCCGCCAGCGCCGGCGCGTGGAACGGCCGGCCGCCGTGCTTCGCAACGAGCTCGCCGAGTTGCCGGCCGAGCCGGCTCTCCAGGATGGCTACGGTTTTAGCCTGCATGCGCTGTGGTATTTCCGTAGCAAAGTTTACGCCATGCCGGCAACCCCGGGCCCGATTGTTTTTCCGGCGACGGAGGCGCAGCATCCGGTGTAATGGACGATACCGGGAAAGCCGTGCGGCTCGCGCGGAGGATGGCGGATATCGAGCCGTTCCACGTGATGGCGCTGCTCGCGCGGGCGAGAGAGCTGGAAGCGCAGGGCCGCTCCATCATCCACATGGAGATCGGCGAGCCCGATTTCCCGACGCCGGAGCCGATACTCCGCGCGGGCATCCGGGCGCTCGAAAAGGGCGAGCTCTACTACACGCCGGCGACCGGCTTGCCGGCGCTGCGCGAGGCGATATCCCGATTCTACCGCTTGCGCTACGGCGTCGAGGTTCCCGCTTCCCGCATCCTCGTTACCACCGGCGCGTCCGGCGCGCTGCTGCTCGCCTGCGCGGCGCTCGTCAACCCGGGCGACGAAGTATTGATCGCCGACCCCGGCTATCCCTGCAATCGCAATTTCGTGCGCGCGATGGAAGGGGTGGCGCGCGCCGTGGCGGTGCATGCAGCCGACGATTACCAGCTCGCGCCCGGACATCTCGGGCGCAACTGGGGCGGCCGTACCGTCGCGGCGATCGTCGCTTCGCCCTCGAACCCCACCGGCACGCTGGTTTCGAGCGAGCGGCTGTCGGCGATGGCTGAATTCGCGCGCGAGCGCGGCGGCGCGCTGATCGTGGACGAGATCTACCACGGCCTGGTCTACGAGGGCGACTACACGACGGCGCTCGCGTTCTCTGAAAATTCTTTCATCATCAACAGCTTCTCGAAGTATTTCCAGATGACGGGCTGGCGGCTGGGATGGCTGGTGGCGCCGCAGCACTACGTCCCGGAAATCGACAAGCTCGCGCAGAACCTCTATCTCGCCGCGCCCACGCCGGCGCAGTACGCCGCGCTCGCCGCGTTCGAGCCGGAAACGCTCGCGATACTGGAGAAACGCAGACAGGAATTCCAGGCGCGCCGCGATTACCTGGTGCCCGGGTTGCGCGAGCTCGGCTTCGAGGTCCCGGTCATGCCGCAGGGCGCGTTCTATATCTACGCCGGCTGCGGGAATCTCGCTCGCGACAGCTATGCCTTCGCGCGCGACCTGCTGGAGCAGGCCGGCGTCGCGATCACCCCGGGAGTAGATTTCGGCTCAAATGCTCCCGAGCGCCATGTGCGCTTCGCCTACACCAACTCGGTCGGGCGGCTGCAGGAAGGAGTGAGACGGATTTCACGTTTTCTTGGTCGCTGAGCCCGTTTGCGGCCGATACAGGGGTCAACGCATCGCTGCCGCCGGCGTTAGAATAAGGCGGCACCGTCCATGAGGCCGTCATAAGCACAAGGAGGAACGAGCCATGAAGCGAATTTTCACCCTCGTAGCATTGAGTATTGCGCTGTTCAGCCTGCCCGCGCTGGCCCAGACCGACCTGGACAAGGCCCGCGGGCAGCTGAAGCAGGACCGGCAGGCGCTGGAGGCTGCGCGTAAATCGGGCGATCGGGCCGGGATCAGGGCGGCCGAAGACAAGGTGCAGGCCAGCCAGGCCGCGGCCGACCGCGCACGGATCCGGGCGGACCGCGAAAAAGCCAGGGCCGACCAGGCCGAACTGAAGAAGGACCAGGAACAACTCGCGAAAGACCGGAAGGCCCTGGAAGATGCGCGCAAGTCGGGCGATCCCGCCAGGATCAAGGCGGCGGAGGACAAGCTCAGGGCCGGTCGGAAGGAGATCAGGGGCGATCGCAGGCAGATCGAGACTGACCGCGAACGGCTGCAGCGGGACCGCGAGCGCGCACGAGATCACCGCGAAGACGCGCGCCGCGACGACCGGCGCGAGCACAGGTCGGACCGGCGCGATGACCGGCGCGACCGCCACGAGGGCCGCGATGACCGCCGCGGCAAGGGCAAGAGCGAGTGGGCGCACTCCGAGAAGAAGGGCCGGGGGCATAAAGACCGCGATTGATCCCCGCGCAATGCAAAACAGCCGTCCGGATTCCGGGCGGCCGTTTTTTTGCGAGGCAGTTAGAATAACGCTTTATCAGCCACGCCTCACCAGTCACGCCCCACCAGTCACGCCATTCGCCAGCCACGCGTCATGAGCGAAACAACCCTGATCGTGGTCCGCCACGGCGAGACCGCGTGGAACCGCGAGAAGCGCATGCAGGGCACGACCGACACCCAGTTGTCGGACCTGGGCCGCGCCCAGGCGCAGGCATTGGGCCGGCGCCTCGCGGGCCGCGGTTTCGGCGCGCTCTACAGCAGCGATCTCTCACGCGCGCGGGACACGGCGCGCGCCATCGCCACGCACACCGGCCGCGCGGTCGTGACAGATCCGCGGCTGCAGGAGCGCCGGTTCGGCATCTTCGAGGGTCTCACCACCGAGGAGATCAAGGCGCGCTACCCGCGGGAGCATGCCCTGTTCGCGAGCGGCGATCCGGACTACGAGGTCCCCGGCGGGGAGAGCGCGCGCGGATTCACGCGGCGCTGCATCGGGTGCCTGTCGGAAATCGCCGGCCGCCATCGCGGCGGGGAAGTGGTGGTGGTCACCCACGGCCTCGTGCTCGATTCGCTCTACCGCGCCGCGCACGGACTGGACCACGGCGCGCCGCGCCCGGTGCCCCTCATCAACGCGAGCCTGAATCTCTTCGGGTACGGAAACGGCGCCTGGCGCCTCGTGCTGTGGGGGGACATCAGCCATCTTGCGGCGGGCGAAGTGACGGTCTACCGCGGCAGCGCTGCTTGAACTCCGCGTATCGTGAGTGGTGAGTGGTGAGCGGGCTGGAAACCGTTGTGCTGGTGCACGGATTGTGGGTGCACGGCATCGCCATGGAGCTCATGCGGCGGCGCATCGCCCGCTGCGGCTACCACGTGCTCTCGTACTCCTATCCCTCGATGCGGCTCACGCTGGCGGAGAACGTGGAGCGCCTCATCCGCTACTGCCGGGGCATCGCGGCACCGCGGCTGCATTTCGTCGGCCACAGCCTGGGCGGCTTCGTCATCCTGCGCGCGCTTGAGAGCGCGGCAGAGCTGGCGCCGGGGCGGGTCGTGCTCGCCGGGACGCCCTATGCCGGGTGCTACGCGGCGCGCCGCCTCGCGCGGTTTCCCGGCGGGGGCGCCGCGCTCGGGCGCAGCATGCCGCAGTGGCTGGAGACGGCGCATCCCGCGCCCGACGGGCGGCGCGAGATCGGCGTCATCGCGGGCACGCTGCCGATCGGGCTCGGGCGCATCGTTGCCCCGGATCTGCCCGCTCCCAACGACGGCGTGGTGAGCGTCGCGGAAACGCGCCTGCCGGCGATGCGCGATCACGTCGCGCTCAACGTCAGCCACAGCGGGATGCTCGTCTCACGCGCGGTTGCGCATCAAATATGCGTTTTTCTGCGCAACGGCGCGTTCGAGCACCGGGATGCGTGAGTGGTCACGCTTTTTCGTGACGGCGCTGCTGCCGCTCCTCGGCGGCTGCGCCAACTTCGGCTACTACCTGCAGTCGGTCGGGGGGCAGCTCGATATCTGGCGCCGCGAGCGGCCGATCGAGGAAGTGATCGGCGATGCCGCGGCCCCCGCGCCGCTCAGGCAGAAGCTCGCGCGGCTGCTGGAGATCCGCGAGTTTGCCAGCCGCGAGCTCGGGCTGCCCGACAACCGCGGCTTCCGGCGCTACGCCGATCTCGAGCGCCCGTTCGTGGCGTGGAACGTGTTCGCCGCGCCGGAATTCTCGGTGCGGCCGGTGCAGTGGTGTTTCCTGTTCGCCGGATGCGTTTCCTACCGCGGCTATTTCGCCAGGAGCGACGCCGACGGCTACGCCGCGGAGCTCGCGGGGCAAGGCCACGACGTCTACGTGGACGGGGTGCCGGCCTATTCCACGCTCGGCTGGTTTGCCGACCCCGTGCTGAATACCTTCATCCACTATCCCGAGGCCGAACTCGCGCGGCTCGTCTTCCACGAGCTCTCGCACCAGCTCGTCTACGTCCGCGACGACACGGCGTTCAACGAATCGTTCGCGGTCGCGGTCGAGCAGGAGGGCGTGCGCCGCTGGCTCAAGCGCGCGGGCGATGCGCCGGGCCGCGAGGCGTACGAGCGCAACC
>JACOVL010000042.1 GCA_016177355.1 Betaproteobacteria bacterium
CTTCGGGCCTGAACGGCTTGGTCATGTAGCCGTTCGCGCCGTAGGCGAGGGCCGCCACCACGTCGTCGTGCTTGACGTTGGCGGCCATGACGATGATCGGCACCGGCTTGAACGTCGGGTGTTCCCGGATGCGGCCGAGCAGCTCCAGGCCGATGACGTCGGGCAACGCCACGTCCATGGCGATCGCGTCGGGCGGCGGCTTCTTGTTGAGCTCGGCGATGATTTCCTCGCCTTTCATGGCGGAACGGGTGTCGAAGTTGGCGAGCAGCAGCGCGCGCGCCATGACGAGCGCGTTGGCCTCGTCACCGTCTATGATCAGTACCGTGTACTTGTCGCCGGAGCACGGCAGAATGCGCTTTTCCGGCCGGTTCACGATGTCAACGTAGTATCCCGCTTTTTTCCTGGAGGGGCGGAAGCCGGCGAGCGTCGCCTCGGCGTTGCGCCTCTGCTGCAGGGTCGGCTCCTTGACCGGCCGGTTGATGAAGCGCGTGAAGTCGAGGTCGTTGTCGACCACTTCGGCGGGCACCGGCTCGGCGACGCGCTGCAGGTAGCCGTCGGCGGCCAACCGGTCGAGCGCCGCGGTCAGCTTGTTCACGGGCACCTGCGGCAACTTGATCTTCAGGTCCGCGATCGTGGCTTTGTCGCTGACCATCCCCAGCAACGTTTTCAGGCCGGTCGAGAGCGTGCCCGGCCTGGCCGCGAATTCGGCCTTGCCTTTGGCGGTCTGGCTGTAGTTGTCGGTCATGCGCGCGCTTGTTTCAGCGGCTTTCGTCTGTAATAACAATAGATTATGACAGGTTCCCCGACGCCGCGCATCGCGGCGCAGCAGCCGGCTACGCCGCGAGCAGGTCGTGGACGGTGTCGGCGATCGCGAGCGAGGCGGTGAGCCCCGGCGATTCGATGCCGTAGAGATTCACCAGTCCCGCCACGCCGTGCTCGCGCGGGCCCTGGATGACGAAATCGGGCATGGGCTCGCCGGGGCCGGCGATCTTCGGCCGGATGCCGGTATAGCCGGGCTGCAGCGCGCCGTCCTTCAGGCCGGGGTAATAGCGGCGTATCGCCGCGTAGAACGCCGACTCGCGGCCGGTATCGAAGCGGTAGTCGATGCGGTCTATCCAGGCGAAGTCCGGACCGAACTTGACCTGGCCGCCGAGATCCACGGTGACGTGCACGCCGAGCCAGTCCTGGCGCGCCACCGGGTAGATGAGCCGCCTGAACGGCGCTGTTCCGGAGAGCGTGTAGTAATGACCGATCGCGTACCAGGCCGGCGGTATCGTCTGCGGCGGTATGCCCGCGATCGAGCGCGCGACCGCCTGGGCCCGCAGGCCCGCCGCATTGACGACGGTTTTGCAATTCAGCGTCAGCGCATCGGCCCCGCCCACCTCGAGCGCGATGCCGTCGTTGCCGGCACGGCCGGAAACCACCTCGCTTGCCAGCGCGAGCGAAGCGCCGCGGGCCTCGGCGTCCCCGAGGCAGGAAAGCATCAGGCCGTGGCTGTCCACGATGCCGGTCGAAGGCGAGAGGAGCCCGGCCGCGCAACGCACTTCGGGCTCCATTTTTCCGAGCGCGTCTGCCGTCAGGACTTGCAAGTCGCCTACGCCATTGATCCCGGCCTGCCGCCTGTATTTTTCGAGGCCCGGCAGCTCGGACTCGTCGCACGCGACGATGATCTTGCCGATCCGCTTGTGGTTGACGCCGTGGTCGGCGCAATAACGGTAGAGGGCCTTGCGCCCCGCCACGCACAGCCGCGCCTTGAGCGACCCGGTCGGATAGTAGATGCCGGCGTGGATGACCTCGGAGTTGCGCGCGCTGGTGTGCGTCCCGAAAGCTTTCTCGGCCTCCAGCACCACGACTTCCCGCCCCGCCAGCGCAAGCCTGCGCGCGACGGCGAGCCCGACCACTCCCGCGCCGATCACGGCGCATTCGATGCTTTCCGCCATCAATTCATGCGGAGAACAGGGTGGTGCGGTTCTTGCCGCCGGCTTTGCTGGCGTACATCGCCTGGTCGGCTTTTTCCAGCACGCCGTCGAGATCGCCGCCGTGGTTGGGATAGCAGGCGACGCCGATGCTCACCGTAATCGTCAAACTCTTCTCGCGCGTGGCGAGCGTGCTGGACTCCACGCTCTTGCGGATGCGCTCCGCCACGCCGACCGCGCCGCTGCACGGGGTCTCCGGCAGCACCACCACGAATTCGTCGCCGCCGTAGCGCGCGACGAGATCGGCCTGGCGCAGCTCGTGCTGTATGCATTGCACGGTGATCTTGAGCAGCCGGTTGCCCGCCTCGTGCCCGAGGGTGTCGTTGACCGTCTTCAGGCTGTCGGAATCGATCATCAGTACGCTGAACGGGCGGGCGTAGCGCTCGGACTGGCGGAACATCCGGTCCGACACCGCGGAGAACGCCCGCATGTTGAGCACTCCGGTCAGCTCGTCGGTCTCGGACAGCACCTTCATGTGGCCGTAGGCGCTGCGGATGTCCGCTGACAGCATGGTGGTGATGTAGGCGACCAGCAGCATCGGCGCGAGCTGGGCGAGCAGCGTCGTCCCGAACGGCAGCGAAATCACCGCTTCGTTCAATTGCGGGTGGTCGAGCCAGACGAAGCACAACGCGATCAGGGCTATCTCGAGCAGCGTGGCGAGCTTGCCGAGCGTGAGCGCGGCCACGATGATCACCAGAAAATACAGGTTGTTCAGCGGGCTCGCCGTTCCGCCGGTGTAGATCAGCACCCAGGTGATGAACGCGATCATCACCCAGGTCTCGAGCGCGATCTTCCAGTGGCTCTCCCTGCGGTAGAAATTGGCGTAGTGGAACGACAGCACGAACGCGGCGAAAAAGAACATGGCCATCGCCAGCGCCGTCGAAGCTTCCTCGTCGGGCGCGAGCACGACCTGGTAGAGGAGAACCAGGATCAGCAGCAGCCATTCGATCTCCGCCACCGTCCGCGCGAACCCGCGCAACTCCTCGGCTGAGAGGGCGGGGTCGAAGATCAGCTTGGTCTGCACCGCGGTCAGCCCGGCGCGAATACCGTGACGCGGTTTCTGCCCTGCGCCTTGCTCGCGTAGAGGGCGCGGTCGGCGTTCTTCGTCAGGGCGTCGATCCTGCCGCCGTGCTCGGGGTGCGTGGCGATGCCGATGCTGACGGAAGTCGGGATCGCCGCGCTCGCGACCTTGAGCGGGGTCTCGGCGATGCGCTGGCGGACCTTCTCGCCGACGTGGGCGGCGCCCGCGCCGCCGGTTTCCGGCAGCAGGCAGACGAACTCGTCGCCGCCGCAGCGGGCGATGACGTCGGTCGCGCGCAGATCCGTCTTGACGCACTTCACGACGTGCCGGATCAGCCGGTCGCCCGCCTCGTGCCCGTGGGTGTCGTTCATCTTCTTCAGGTTGTCGGAATCGATCATCATCAGGCTGAAGGTGCGGTGGTAGCGCACGGCGAGTGCGCATTCCCGCTCGGCGATGGCGTTGAAGGCCCGCACGTTGTAGATGCCGGTCAGCTCGTCGGTCTCGGAGATGAGCCTGATCTTCGCCATCGCGTTGAGGATGTCCTGCGACAGCATGGTGGTGATGTAGGCGACCAGCAGCATCGGCGCGATGTTCGCTGCGAAATTGCCGGCGGAGACGGAAGAGAAGAAGGTATCGTCCGTGACGTAGCCGAGGAACAGGTAGCAGGCGCCGATCAGCCCGACCTGCAGCAGCGTCACCATCTGGCCCAGGGTGAGGGCGCTGGTGACGATCGGCAGCAGGTAGAGGTTGAGGAGAGGGCTGTCGAGGCGGCCGGTGAAGTACAGCACCCAGGTGATGAACAGGATCATGATCCAGGTCTCGATCGCCAGCAGCCCCCGGCCCGGGTTGCGCACCAGATTGAGGTAGTGAAACGCGATGATCGCGGCCGAGAACGCGATCAGGCCCAGGTAGACCGCGACGGTGTTGTCCTCGCTGCGGTCCTGGAACACGTGGTAGAGCAGGACGAGTATTACCAGCAGCCAGTCGATCTCGGCGACCGTGCGGGAGAAGTCCCGCAACTCCGAGGAATCGAGATCGTTGTTGCCGCGTTCCTGCGTCACCCGGCTATGTTAATCGAAAATCCAACGCATTGGGAGCTATCCCGCTGGCATGGCGGGACGTCGCCGGCTCATTTTGTGCGTTGCCGGAAGCTGCTTATGATAGCGTGATGATGCATGGACGGAGGCGGCGGGGATGACGGAAAGCGTGACACTGCCGGTCTGGCTGTTCGTCATTCTGCTGCTGCTGGCGGCGTGGGCGGCGCTCGACCGGCTGCTGGTGCCGGGCGTGCGCTGGTACTTCCGCCGCCGCGTGAACCGGGCCATCGAGGAGATCAACACCCGCCTCAACATCGAGCTGCCGCAGTTCAAGCTCACGCGGCGCCAGGTGCTGATCGACCGGCTGTTCCACGACCCGAAAGTGCAGGCGGCGGTGGAGCGGGAATGCCGCGACCGGGACCTGCCGCGCGGCGTGGTCGCGGCGCGCGTCGACCGCTACGCGCGCGAGATCGTGCCGTCCTTCAACGCCTATCTCTATTTCCGGGTCGGCTACTGGCTCGCGAAAAGCTTCGCCAAGCTGCTCTACCGCGTGCGGCTGGGCTATACCGACACGCAGGCGCTGGCGGCGGTCAATCCGAAGTCCTCCATCGTGTTCGTCATGAACCACCGCAGCAACATGGACTACATCCTGGTGGCGTTTCTCGCCGCCGAGCGGGTGGCGTTGTCCTACGCCGTGGGCGAGTGGGCCCGGATCTGGCCGCTGCAACAGCTGATCCGCTCGATGGGCGCGTATTTCGTGCGGCGCAGCTCCGGCGACCCCCTCTACCGCATGGTGCTGCAGCGCTACGTGCAGATGGCGACCGAGGCGGGCGTGCCGCAGGCGGTATATCCCGAGGGCGGCCTGTCGGCCGACGGGCGGCTGCGCCCGCCCAGGCTGGGCCTGCTCGATTACATGCTGAAGGCGTTCGATCCCGCGGGCGGGCGCGACCTGGTGTTCATCCCGGTGGGCATCAACTACGACCGGGTGCTCGAGGACCGCACGCTGCTCGCCCAGCGCTCGGCGCGGCGCGGCGCGCTCTACGCGGTGGCGCGGACGGCCGCTTTCGTCGCCGAAAACCTATGGCTGATGGCGACCGGTCGCTGGTACCGCTTCGGCTACGCCTGCGTCAATTTCGGGCGGCCGATCTCGATGCGCGACCGCGTGCGGCGGCGCGGCGTGGATTTCAGGCGTCTCGACGACGAATCGCGTCACCGCGAGGTCGAGCGGGTCGCGGACGAGATCATGGCGGCGATCTCGGCCGTCGTGCCCGTGCTGCCGGTGTCGCTGGTGGCGACGGTGTTCCGGTTGAACCCGCAGGCGGCGCTGCCGGAACTGGAGCTGAAGTCCGCGGTCCACCGGCTCATCACCGGGCTCGAGGCCGCCGGCGCGCATATCTACGTGCCGCGCGCGGACCTCGATTACGCGGTCAGCGTGGGCCTGCGCATGCTGACGCTGCGCCACATCGTGCGGGAGGAGGACGGGTTGTACCGGGCCAACGCCGCGGATGCGGAGC
>JACOVL010000039.1 GCA_016177355.1 Betaproteobacteria bacterium
GCCCTGGCTGCAGCCAGGGCGAATCCGCCGTTGGCGCGAGCTGGAGTTCGAGCCGCCTGCAAAGTGGCTTGTGTATGTCGAGGATTTACGCCGACAGGGGAGGATGGCGGAAGCCGGGCAGGTGCTCGCCGAGTTCAGGCGCCGCTTCTACGACTATCCTCTGCCGCCGAATTTCCGCTAGTCCCTGTCAGTGGAGCCACCGCCAGGCATGCTCGACGCTCCCCAATCAGATCGGGAATATCAGTCTAACTAATTGAAAATTAATGTGAATATGAAATAATGAGAACCTCGATATCCGGCGTCAGTCGAAGAGGTAGTTGGCTGCTCCGTGACAAGCATTAAAGCCCCTGTTACGCACCGCAGCAACATCTTGGCCAAAGCTGTATAGTATTGACAAAATGGCCATTAAAACAATATAATACTGGAATATTGCGTAGCACCATACGCTGTTGGATAACAGGCGGCTGGTGAATGATTGTTGCATCAGGGTTGCAAGACATGTACCTGAGCCACTAGAATTAGGCAATTTTTTAATCGAGCCCACTACTTATTGTGGTTGGAACCGGCCCAGTCCTGAGAAAAGGCGTGCTGCTACCCCGGCGTAACAGCATGGGGACAACCCACCCCAAGTGTCGCAGGAAAGGAAAGATCGTCATCCGCGTCGGTAACATCATCCCCCCCGCCATCAGCAGCCTGGGAGACGGCCGGTTCGTCCGGTGTTCCCGGAAACTGGGCTCGGTCGTGGCGCTCACCGCCAGCGTGGCGGCGTTGCTGCTCATCGTGCACCAGCACGACCCCTTCGGCTTCGGACAGACGCTGCAGCGCGCGCTGCCGGAGATGTTCGCCTCCACGACTGAGACCGGCGCGCACCCCAGGCCGGCGGCCGTCAACCCGGACGAGGAGAGCCGCTACCGCGCGCTGTCCGAGTTCGTGGCCAGGCGCTACCGCGTGTCCCAGGATGTGGCCTACGACCTGGTGGGTCTGGCGCATAACGTGGGCAGGCAGCACGCGCTCGATCCCCTGCTCATCATCGCCGTGATCGCCATCGAATCCCGCTTCAACCCGATCGCGGAGAGCGTGGCGGGCGCCAAGGGCCTGATGCAGATCATTCCCAGGTACCACACCGACAAGCTGGAGGAATACGGCGGCGAGAAAGCGGTGTTCGATCCCGTGGCCAACGTGAAGGTCGGCGCGCAAATCCTGAAGGAATACCTCCGGCTGACCGGTAACCTGGGGATCGCGCTGCAGATGTACGCGGGCGCGCTGGGCGACACCGACGACCAGTACACCAGCAAGGTCCTGAACGAGAAAAACCGCCTGCAGCAGGCGCTGTTGCAATCGGTTGCCCGCAGCGCCCCGGCCGCTCCCATCAGGACCGTTTCCGCGCGGCCGCAGCTGCTTTCTCCTTCCCCCCTCGAGTAAACGCTTCCTCCCGCCGGCCTTGGCGCCCTCAGGCGCCGCATATAATGGACGCGCCGGTCGCAGCGACCCCAGGAGAAAACCATGGCGGAACCCCCCGAGCTACCCAAGGACATGTTCGAATTCATGCAGAAGATGTGGAACCCGATGTCGTTCCCCATTCCCGGCATGGCGATGCCGACCGTGAACGTCGAGGAAATCGACCGGAAGATCGGGGAGCTGAAGACGGTGGAGACCTGGCTCACCATGCAGGTCGGCTTCGTGCAGATGACGGTGAAGACGCTCGAGCTGCAGAAAGCCGCGCTCGAATCCCTCAACGCGGCTGCGTCCAGGGACAAGCCGAAGGGAAAGTGACGCCGCCCCGAGCGGGCTCCCGATGCCGCGGCGGCGGCGGCGCAAGTGTGCGCTCACGTGCCGCGGCGCATAATAGAGGCGCGTTTCAAAGGAGGACGACCATGGCCACCACCGTACGCAAGACCGCCTACTTCAGCATGCAAACCCCCAACCGCGCGGGCCAGGGCGCGAGGATGCTCAACGCGCTCGCCGCGCACAAGGTCAACCTGCTCGCCTTCACCGGCTTTCCCAACGCCGGCCGCGCGCAGGTGGACTTCATTCCCTACGATATCTCGAAGTTCACCCGCGCCGCGCGCAAGCTGGGCCTGAAAGTGAGCAAGAGGAAGACCGTGTTCCTGGCCCAGGGCACCGACAAGGCCGGTGCCGTCGCCGGAATCTGCGGCAAGCTCGCCAGGGCCGGCATCAACATGGTGGCGATGGACGCGGTCGCCGCCGGCAAGGGCCGTTTCGGCGCCATCTTCTGGGTGAAGGCGCGCGACGTCGGCAGGGCGTCGCGAGTGCTGCGCGCGCGCTAGGCGCGCGAGTCCACAGGCTGGATGTCCGGCAGCGGCTGCTGCGCGGCGCCCCGCGGGTATGGTTTAATCACGCGCTCGAATCAATGCTACCAGGAGTACACCCATGCCTCATGCGATCCGTATCCAGGAACACGGCGGTCCCGAGAAACTGCGCTGGGAGGAGGTCCAGGTCGGCGACCCGGGGCCGGGCCAGGTGCGGGTCCGCAACACCGCGGTCGGGCTGAATTTCGTCGACTGCTATCAGAGGAGCGGTCTCTATCCCATGCAGCTGCCGTTCACGCTCGGCTCGGAGGGGGCGGGCGTCGTGGAAAAGGCCGGCCCCAACGTGAAAGACCTGAAGGCCGGCGACCGCGTCGCCTATTCCGGCCCGCTCGGCGCCTACGCCGAAGTGCTGTTGCGGCCCGCCGACCGGCTGGTGAAAATCCCGGCGGGCGTGGACGACCGGACGGCGGCGGCGATGATGCTGAAAGGCCTGACGGCCCACTATCTGATCCGCCGCACCTACCGCGTCAGGAAGGGCGACACCATCCTCATGCACGCCGCCGCGGGCGGCGTCGGCCAGATCCTGTGCCAGTGGGCGAGGGCGCTCGGCGCCGTCGTGATCGGCACCGTGGGCAGCGACGACAAGGCCGAGCTTGCGAGGAAAGCGGGCTGCAAGCACGTCATCGTGACCGCGCGCGAGAAGGTGTCCCAGCGCGTAAAGGAGGTCACCAGGGGCAAGGGCGTGCCGGTGGTCTACGACGGCGTCGGCAAGGATACCTTCATGGACTCGCTCGACTGCCTGCAGCCGCTGGGGCTGATGGTGAGCTTCGGCAACGCCTCCGGGGCGGTGCCGCCGTTCAATGCGGGCATCCTGTCGCAAAAAGGCTCGCTCTACCTGACACGCCCGACGCTCGCCACCTACGCCGCGTCGCGCGAAGACCTGGTGAAGGCCTCGCGCGAGCTGTTCGCGGCGGTGAAGGGCGGCAAGGTGAAGATCCACGTCAACCAGACCTATCCGCTGCGCGAGGCGGCGCAGGCGCAGCGCGACCTCGAGTCCCGCAAAACGACGGGATCAACCGTGCTGATTCCCTAGCTAAAACCTCATGAAACCGCCGATGGACGCCGATGAACGCAGATAAAATCTGGACCCGGGGATCAAGGGTTTCAGTCTTATATCGGCGTTAATCGGCGTTTATCTGCGGCTAATCTTGTCTGGCGCGTTCAGCGCCGCGTCTTGAAGCGCTCGGCGGCTTTCACCAGTTCGGCGCAGATGCCGGGCTCCCACGCCGAGTGTCCGGCGTCGGGCACCACGATGTACTCGGCCTGCGGCCAGGCGCGATGCAACTCGTCGGCGGTGACGACGGGGCACACCGCGTCGTAGCGCCCCTGCACGATGGTGCACGGGACGTGGCGGATGCGCGCGACGCCCTCGAGCAGCGAATTCTCCGGCAGGAAGATGTCGTGGCTGAAGTAGTGCGCCTCGATGCGCGCGAGCCCCAGCGCCACACCGTCTCCCGCGAAGTACGCCACCGTCTCGGCGCTCGGCAGCAGCGTCGAGCACGCGCCTTCGTATGCGCTCCAGGCGCGCGCCGCCGCCAGATGCACCGCGGGATCGGGATCGGTGAGGCGCCGGTAGTAGGCGGCGAGCAGGTCGCCGCGCTCGGCCTCGGGGATCACGCCGGCGAACGCGCGCCACGCCTCGGGAAAGAGATTCCTCAAGCCGTAGAGGAACCACTCGATCTCGCTCTTGCGGCAGAGGAACACGCCGCGCAGGATGAAGCCGGCGCAGCGCCCGGGGTGCGACTCGCCGTATGCGAGCGCGAGCGTGCTGCCCCACGAGCCGCCGAACACGAGCCAGCGCTCGATGCCGAGATGGGCGCGCAGCCGCTCGATGTCGGCGACGAGGTCGGGCGTCGTGTTGTTCCGGACTTCGCCGAGCGGCTGGGAACGGCCGGCTCCGCGCTGGTCGAAGATCACGATGCGGTAATGGGCCGGATCGAAGAACCGCCGGTGCGCGGGCGCCGCGCCGGCGCCGGGGCCGCCGTGCAGGAACAGCACCGGCACACCCTGCGGATTGCCGGACTGCTCCCAGTAGAGGGCGTGCACGCCGTCGGGTCTCAACAGGCCGGTGCCGTAGGGCTCGATCTCGGGATAGAGCTGCGTGCGTGGCGCGTGGGGGACGTCGGCCATGGCGGGATTCTACGCGGGGCGGTGTGGCGGGACGGTACTGTATAATTTTCGCCCACCTCTCATGGACGAACAACTCCGCAAGGCGGCGCTCGAGTACCACCACTCGCCCGTCCCCGGCAAGATCTCGGTCACGCCCACCAAGGGCCTGATCAACCAGCGCGACCTCGCGCTCGCCTACACGCCGGGCGTCGCCGCGGCGTGCGAGGCCATTGCGGAAAACCCGGCCGAAGCGAGGAATCTCACCGCGCGCGGCAACCTCGTCGCGGTCATCACCAACGGCACGGCGGTGCTGGGGCTCGGCGCGATCGGGCCGCTCGCGTCGAAGCCGGTGATGGAAGGGAAGAGCGTGCTGTTCAAGAAATTCGCCGGCATCGACGTGTTCGACATCGAGGTGAACGAGCGCGACCCGGACAAGCTGGTGGACATCATCGCCGCGCTCGAGCCCACCTTCGGCGGCATCAACCTCGAGGACATCAAGGCGCCCGAGTGCTTCGTCGTCGAGAAGAAGCTGCGCGCCCGCATGAAGATCCCGGTGTTCCACGACGACCAGCACGGCACCGCCATCATCGTCGGCGCGGCCATCCGGAACGGCCTCAAGGTGGTCGGCAAGGACATCGGGAGCGTGAAGCTCGTCGTCTCCGGCGCGGGCGCAGCGGCGCTCGCGTGCCTGAACCTGCTCGTGGACATGGGCTTGCGCCGCGCGAACATCGTGGTCACCGACATCAAGGGCGTGGTCTACAAGGGGCGCAAGGAGGAGATGGACCCGGAGAAGGAACGCTACGCGGTCGAGACCAGGGCGCGAACTTTAGGCGAGGTCATGGACGGCGCCGATATTTTTCTGGGCCTGTCGGCGGGCGGGGTGCTGAAGCCGGAGATGGTGAAGCGCATGGCGGCGCGGCCGCTGATACTCGCGCTCGCCAACCCCGAGCCGGAGATCCGGCCGGAGGACGCGAAAAAAGCGAAGCCCGACGCGGTGATCGCCACCGGACGCTCCGATTACCCGAACCAGGTCAACAACGTGCTGTGCTTCCCCTTCATCTTCCGCGGGGCGCTCGACGCGGGCGCGACCACCATCACGCGCGAGATGGAGCTGGCGGCGGTGCAGGCCATCGCGGATCTCGCCCAGGCCGAGCAGTCGGACATCGTCGCCATGGCCTACGGCGGGGAGAACCTGAAATTCGGGCCCGATTACCTGATACCGCGGCCGTTCGATCCGCGGCTGATCGGCAAGATCGCGCCGGCGGTGGCGCAGGCGGCGATGGACTGCGGCGTCGCGACGCGGCCGGTCACGGACTTCGAGGGCTACCGCGGCCGGCTCAACCGCTTCGTCTACCAGTCCGGGCTGATCATGAAGCCGGTGTTCGCCGCGGCCAGGAGCGGCGCGCCCAGGCGCCTGGTGTACTGCGAGGGCGAGGACGAGCGGGTGCTGCGGGCGGCGCAGGTGGTGGTGGACGAAGGCATCGCCCGTCCGACGCTGGTCGGGCGCCGCGATGTCGTGCAGGCGCGCATCGAGCGCCTCGGGTTGAGGCTCAAGGCGGGCGGGGATTTCGAGCTGGTGGATCCCAGCAACGACCCGCGCTACCGGGAGTACTCGATGGCCTATCACAAGCTCGCCGAGCGCAAGGGCGTGACGCTCCAGATCGCGCGGCTCGAGATGCGCCGGCGCTACACCCTGATCGGCGCGATGCTGATGAGCATGGGCGCCGCGGATGCGATGCTGTGCGGCGTGGTCGGCCGCTACGACAGCCATCTGCGCTTCGTGGACCACGTGATCGGCCTGCGGCCGGGGGCGAAGCATTACGCGGCGATGAACGCGCTGCTGCTGCCCCATCGCACCGTGTTCATCTGCGACACCTACGTCCACTACGATCCCAGCGCCGAGCAGCTCGCCGAGATGACGCTGCTCGCCGCCGA
>JACOVL010000040.1 GCA_016177355.1 Betaproteobacteria bacterium
AAAGGAAAAACAATGGAGATGAAGGGCGAGCAGTTGATCCCGCTGCCGCAGGCCGCGACCTGGGAGGCGCTCAACGACCCGGCCGTGCTCAAGGGCTGCATACCGGGCTGCGAGGCGATCGAGCGCATTGCGGACAACGAGTACGAAGTCGTGCTGACGGCGAAGGTCGGGCCGGTCAATGCCAAGTTCAAGGGGAAAATGACGGTGACCGACGCCGACCCGCCGAACGCCTACACCCTGGTGTTCGAAGGCCAGGGCGGCGTCGCCGGCTTCGCCAAGGGCCATGCGAGCGTGGCGCTTACGCCGCAGGACGCGGGCACCCAGCTCGTCTACACCGCGAAAGCCACCGTCGGCGGCAAGCTGGCGCAGGTCGGCGCGCGGTTGATCGACGGCGTCGCGAAAAAGCTCGCCGGGCAGTTCTTTGAGTCGTTCAACCGGCACGTGTCCGGTAAAACGCCTCGCTAGGCGCGCAGCATTTCAGGCTTGATCGGCAGCTTGCGTATCCGCTTGCCGGTGGCGGCGAAGATCGCGTTGCATACCGCGGGGGCGATGGGCGGTACACCGGGCTCGCCGATGCCGCCCTGCTCGCCCTTGCCCTGGAGGATGTGTACCTCCACCTTGGGCATCTCGTCCATGCGCGCGATCTTGTAGTCGTTGAAATTCGATTGCTCGACGCGCCCGTTCCTGATGGTGATTTCCCCGTAGAGCGCCGCGGTAAGACCGTAGAAGATCCCGCCCTCGATCTGCGCCTCTATGGTGTTGGGATTGACGATCCACCCGGGATCGATCGCCGCGACCACCCGGTGCGCCTTCACCTTGCCGTCCTTCGCCACCGAGACCTCCGCGACCTGCGCGCAGTAGCTGTTGTAGGAGAAATGCGCGGCGATCCCGCGGTGCACGCCCGAAGGCAGCGGCTTGCCCCAGCCCGCTTTCTGCGCCGCGAGGTCGAGCACCGCGCGCAGCCGCGCCGCGTGGGGCTTCGCCATCAACTGCCGGCGGTACTGGTACGGATCCTTGCCGGCGGCGTGCGCGAGCTCGTCTATGAAGCTCTCCATGAGGAAGCCGTTCTGGGAATTCGCGACCGAGCGCCAGAATCCGGAGGGCACGCCGGGGTTGTTGTTGACATAGTCCACGTAGACGTTGGCGATGTCGTACGGGAAGTAATCGGCCGCGCCCTGCACCGAAGTCGGATCGAGCCCGTCCTTGCGCAGGAAGTGCGCGAAGGTCTTGAAGTACTGCAGGATGGAAGCGCCGACGATGCGGTGGCGCCACGCGGTCGGCATGCCGTCCGGACCGAGCGCCGCCTCGAACACGTTGTACGACGCCGGGCGGTAGAAGTCGTGCTGAATGTCGTCCTCGCGCGTCCACACCACCTTCACCGGCACGTTGCCCGCGGCGCGCGAGGTCTCGACCGCGTCAAGCACGTAATCGCTCTCGAGCCTGCGCCCGAAGCCGCCGCCGAGGTAGGTCGTGTGAACGGTAATCGCTTTCGGCGGGAGCCCCGTGAGCTGGGACACCCAGTGCTGGTTCCAGGACTGCGCCTGGGTCGGCGCCCAGATCTCGACCGAGTCGCCCTTGAAGTGCGCGGTCGCGTTCATGGGCTCCATGCACACGTGCGCGAGGAACGGCACCTCGTACGCCGCTTCCACCCGCTTGGCGCCACCCGCGAGCGCCGCAGGAACGTCGCCCACTTTGAGCCGCTCGGCAGCGGTCGGACCTTTCGCGAGCTCAGCCCACTTTTGGTACATCCCGGGCGAACTCACTTTCGCCATCGGTCCCTCGTCCCAGGTGATTTCGAGCGCGTCGCGACCCTTCTTCGCAGCCCAGAAGCTGTCGGCGACCACCGCCACGCCCGAGCCGATCTGAACCACTTTCTTCACGCCCTTCACCTTGAGCGCACGCCCGGCGTTGAAGCTCCTCACTTTGCCGCCGAACACGGGGCACTTTGCGACCGTGGCGATGAGCATCCCGGGGCGCTTCACGTCGAGGCCATAGATCGGCTTGCCGGCCACCTTGAGCAACGTGTCGTGGCGCGGGGTGCGCTTGCCGAGGATCTTGAACTCCGAAGGCTGTTTGAGCACGGGATCGTCGGGCGCCACCTGCCTCGCCGCATCGTTTGCGAGAGCCCCATAGGAGACCTTTCTGCCGCTGGGCTTGTGAACGACATAGCCGTTCTCGGCCACGCACTCCGAACGGAGCTCCTTCATCCTCTCGGCGCCGGCCGTAATCAGCATGAAGCGCGCCGCGGCGCCCGCGCGCCGCACGTTGACGCCGACGTTGCGCACGCTGGAGCTGCCGCCAGTGCCCTGCGCCCCGCCCACTGCCCTGAAGCCGACGTAGCGCGGGTTGGCGAACGCGGGATCAATCCCGCCCTGCTCGATGCGCACGCTCTTGAAGTCAACCTCCAGCTCCTCGGCGATCATCATGGCGAGCGCGTTGTGGCAGCCCTGTCCCATTTCCGACTGACTGCACATGAAGGTGACTTTGCCGTCGGTGCCGATCTTGACGAATGCGTTGAGTTTGGCTGGTCCCGCCGCCGCTTCCGCGATACCGGATGCGCCCGGGAGATAAAAACCGATCACCAATCCGCCGCCTGCGGCGGCGCTTGCCTTGAGGAAGGTCCTGCGATCTTGATTGACTGTGGCGCGCATGTTACGCCCCCTTTCTCATCATCGCTGCCGCTGCGTGGATCGCCTTGCGGATACGGTTGTAGGTGCCGCAGGTGCAGATGTGTCCGTCCATCGCCCGCTCGATCTCGGCATCGCTCGGGCTCTTGTTCTTTGCGAGCAGCGCCGCTGCCGACATGATCTGCCCCGACTGGCAGTAGCCGCATTGCGGCACCTCCTCCGCGATCCAGGCTTTCTGCAGCGGATGGCTGCCGTCCCTGGACAAGCCTTCTATGGTGGTGATTTTCTTTCCGGCGACCTCCGACACCCGCGTGGTGCAGGAGCGTGCTGGTTCACCGTTGACGTGCACCACGCACGCGCCGCACAGCGCCACGCCGCAGCCGTACCTGGTGCCGTTAAGCCCGAGGTTCTCGCGCAGCACCCACAGCAGCGGCGTGTCGGGCTCGACGTCCACCCTGTGGGTTTTTCCATTGACGGTAAACGAGATCATTGACGCCTCCTCCAGCGATAGGACGGAAATACGTGCGGCTTCTTTCGGGCCATTATAGGAGTCCCGGCAAAAATTGCACGCGCTGCGGCAAACCGCCCTCCAGCATGCGGCGGGGCGCATTGTCGGCACCGACTGGCGCAGCTAGACTATTGATTTTCTTACAACAACATCGCCGCTCAAAGGGGAATGACCATGTTGAAGATCTGGGGACGCACAACCTCCATCAACGTGCAGAAGGTGCTCTGGTGCTGCGCGGAACTCGATCTCCAGTACGACCGCGTGGACGCCGGGGGCAAGTTCGGCGTCAACAACACGCCCGAGTACCTGGCGATGAATCCCAACGGGCTGGTGCCGACGATACAGGACGACGGCCTCACGCTGTGGGAATCCCATGCCATCGTGCGCTACCTTTCCCGCAAGCACGGCAAGGGCACGTTGTGGCCGGACGACGACAAGGCGTGCGCCGACGTTGACCGCTGGATGGAATGGTATTCGACCACCCTGTGGCTGAGCTTGCGGCCGGTGTTCTGGAACCTGGTGCGCGTCGAGCCCGGCAAGCGCGACATGAGGCTGGTGGAGGAATCGCGCAGGAAAATGGCCGACAACCTCAAGATGGTCGAGGACAATCTCGCCGGTCGGCAATTCGTGGCGGGCGACGCGTTCACCATGGGCGACATCCCGATGGGCGTGGCGCTGCACCGCTGGTTCGTGCTGCCGATCGAGCGGCCGGACTATCCCCGGCTCGCGGCGTACTACGAGCGCCTGAAGCAGCGGCCGGGCTACGCGAAATTCTGCGCGGTCCCGCTCACCTGAGGTAACGATGACCGAGCGGCGCAGCTACCGCTATTACGAATTCGTGATGGCGGCGTTCGTCACGGTGCTGATCTGCTCCAACCTGATCGGCCCGGCGAAGATTGCGCAGGTCGAGGCTCCCGTGCTAGGCGCCCTCGCCTTCGGTGCCGGCGTGCTGTTCTTCCCGATCTCCTACGTGTTCGGTGACATCCTCACCGAGGTCTACGGCTACGCCCGCGCGCGCAAGGTGATCTGGGCCGGGTTCGCGGGCCTCGCTTTCGCCTCGTTCATGGCGGCGGTGGTGGTCGCGCTGCCGCCCGCGCCGTTCTGGCGGCACCAGGCGGCGTACGAGGTCGCGTTCGGCTCGACCTGGCGCATCGTGGCGGCCTCGATGACCGCCTACTTCTGCGGCGAGTTCGTAAATTCCTTCGTGCTCGCGAAAATGAAGATACTGACCGCGGGACGGTGGCTGTGGACCCGCACCATCGGCTCGACCGTCGTGGGCGAGGCGGTGGACTCGGCCCTGTTCTACCCTCTCGCCTTCTACGGCAGCGGCATCATCCCCGACGACAAGCTGCCGCTGGTGATGCTGGCGCAGTTCTTCGCCAAGGTCGGCGTGGAAGTGGCGTTCACGCCGGTCACCTACAAGGTCGTGGGCTTCCTCAAGCGCGCCGAGAGCGAGGACTACTACGACAGGAAAACGGACTTCAATCCGTTTTCGCTGAAAGTGTGACCGGTCAGTCGCCGGTCGGGAACATCCTGAATTCCGCCACCGACTTCGTATTGCACAGCGACTCCGCAAGGCGCTTGATGTTCTCCGCGCGGCTGGTGCGGATCACCATCCGGTATTCAAGATACGACGCCCCGGCGTTGTAGCGGTAGCTCAGGTTCGCGATGGAAAAGCCCTGGCCGGCGATGAAGCGCCTGAACTCGTCTTCCGGCATCGCGGCATCCCGGGCGAACTTTACATCGAGCTGGGCGTAGAACTCGCCCGGCACCTTGACTTCGATCCAGCGGAATACGGAGAGCGTGCCGAGCGCGAGCAGCGTCGTGACCACCAGCGGGAAGTAAAAACCGATGCCGGCGAGGATGCCGATCGCCGCGGTGATCCAGATCGAGGCCGCGGTGGTGAGGCCGCGCACCGTCAATCCCTCCTTGAAGATCACCCCGGCGCCGAGAAAGCCGATCCCGGTCATGATGCCCTGCGCCATGCGCGTGGGATCCAGCACCACCCGGCCCGCGACCGAGTCGGGAAACCAGTGGCTTTGATAAACGGTGACGAGCATGAGCGCGCTGGAAGCCACGCACACCAGGGTGTGGGTGCGGAAGCCGGCGGGCCGGCCGTGGTAGCTGCGCTCGAATCCGATCAGCCCGCCTGCGGCGAGCGCGATCAGCAGATGCTCCAGTATGACGAGGTTTTCCCGTTCCATCCGCGGCAGTGTAGCAAATCAACCCTTGACGCAAATGACCTGCTTAAGGGTGTGAACGACGTTCACCAGGTCGCTCTGGTTCTCCATCACCCGGTCGATGTCCTTGTAGGCGCCCGGGATCTCGTCGATGACTCCGCGGTCCTTGCGGCACACGACGCCGGCAGTCTGCTCGGCGAGGTCCTGCGGCGTGAACGACTTCTGCGCCTGCGTGCGGCTCATGCGCCGCCCCGCGCCGTGCGCGCAGGACTGGAAGCTCTCCTCCGATCCCCGACCGCGCACGATGTAGGACTTCGCGCCCATGCTGCCGGGGATGATGCCGAAGTCGCCCTCGCGCGCGCGGATCGCGCCCTTGCGCGTGAGCCACACGTCGGCGCCGTAGTGGCGCTCGCGCTCGACGTAGTTGTGGTGGCAGTTCACCGCTTCGCGCGTCACCTCGAACGGCGGCAGGTGCCGCCCGAGCGCGGCCAGCACCAGGTCCATCATCGCGCGGCGGTTCGCGGCGGCGTAATCCTGCGCCCAGCCGACGGCCTCGACGTAATCGTCGAAATGCTGCGCGCCTTCCTCGAAATAGGCGAGGTCGCGGTCCGGCAGCCGCAGCTCGCGCCGCTCGGCGTCGCGGCGCGCGAGCTCGATGAAGTAGGTGCCGATGGCGTTGCCGATGCCGCGGCTGCCCGAATGCAGCATCGCCCACACCCGGCCCGATTCATCGAGGCAGACCTCGATAAAGTGGTTGCCGCCGCCGAGCGTCCCCATCTGGCACACCCAGTTCCGGGTGCGCGGGAAGCGCTTTTCGATAACCGGATGTTTTTGAAGAATTTTCTTCAGCCTGCGCGAGAATGGCTTCGCGGCATCGTTGAGCGCGCGCGCTTCCCGATGCTGGTCGCGCCCCACCGGCACGTCGCGCGAGATCTGGTCGAACACGCGCTT